>LURV01000053.1 GCA_001629205.1 Marine group II euryarchaeote REDSEA-S30_B12 | reverse complement strand
ATTGATTACATGAGAAGATGGAAAGGATTCGTAACTGATGGAAAGTAATGATTAAATTTAAGGGTAGAATAGAAATGCAGCTCCTAAAATTGTATATGATCCCAATAACATCGCCCCTTCTAGCCAATTAGAACGTCCGTCTTCAGCAATAGAGTTGACAATTAGAACAGATAGGAAAACGGAAATAGTTTCCAGTAACCCAAATTCAAATGTTAGTGGTACGTCGAGAAACCAAGAAATTAATACCATTAATGGAGCGACAAAAACTGCAATTTGAGTAGAGGATCCCATCGATATAGCGAATGATAATTCCATCTTATTTTTTCCCGCAACTACCACAGCCGTGAAGTGCTCAGCTGCATTTCCGAAAAATGGCAATAGGATTACACCTATGAACAAATAAGGAAGGCCAAATTCATCTGCTGCAACTTCGACTGAATGAACTAAGATATGTGCCATCCAAGAAACCAATACTGTGGATAAAACTAGTAGAATTATAGAATCTCGCTGAGACATCTCTGACTCCTCAAAATGTGCTCCTTCAGTAGCAAAAAGATGCACGTGAGTTTTTAGTTGGAATAATAAAAATAAAAAATAAATTGATATGAGAATAACTGAAGCAATATGACTAAGGTTTGATAGTCCATCAATACCCTTTTGCCCTTCTACAGAATATGAATAAACTGATGGTACAATTAAAACGAGCATGGACAATAAAAGTAAAGACCCATTTGATCTACTGGCGTTTGTAGAAAAGGTCTGTTCAGAGTGATGTAGACCTCCCCAAACAAATGACAATCCCATAATTAACAGTAGATTTCCTAAAATACTCCCTATAAGGCTAGCTTGGACTAAGTTAATCATTGTAGATTGAGTTAAAACTCCTTCTGGTGTAGCTAGATTGGCATTAGATGCTGCAATAATGGCAAAAATCGCAATTATCATCTCTGCAGCGTTTCCAAATGTGGCATTTAGTAGTCCACCAATAGATTCGGAAGTCCTTAGAGCTATTTCTTCTGTTGCCCTTCCCATTAGGAACGCAAGAGGCATTATAGCAATTAAAGAACAAAAGAAAGCTAGAGAAAGATTGTGTTGATATTCAAAATATACGGATAGTGGTAGAAAAACTAATAAAAAATTTAGTTTACTTTGTCTGAATGATAAGCTCTCAAGCCAAGTAACGTACTCTGTCATGAGTTCAGGGCAAAGTATAGTAAAAGTCAATGTTACGCTAATCGCAGTGTTCTTGAAACTAATTGTATCCGCAAAGTCCATGCGCGGTAATCGGAGAGTAGCACTGACTGGAACTCCTGGAACTGGTAAGTCAAGTCTGGCCAAAATGATTAAAGAAAATGGAATGATTGTCGAGAGTCTTGAAGATATTGCTATTCGTTTATCGTGTATAGATGATATTGAAGAAGATGGAGCGAGACCTATTGATATCAAAAAACTAAGGTCCCAATTAGAAGTGGAATGGTTAGAAAGGCCTCAACTTAATACCATTATAGATGGGCATTTGTCACATCACTTTCAGGTAGATTGTATTGTCATTTTGAGATGTCACCCTAAAATACTAGAAAATCGATACCGGAAAAGGGGATATACATCTGAAAAAATTAGTGAAAATATTGAATGGGAAATTTTAGGTGGGCCTTGGAATGAAATCAGTCTAGAAAAAGCATGTATTGAATTTGATTCCTCGGAATTGACTACCAAACAGATATTTGATGGTTTTATGTCTTGGATTACAGATGGGTTCAAGCCAATGGACACCAGCAAGGTAATTGATTGGATTACAAGGATGGATGAATAATGTTTGAAAAAATGCGAGCAAGATGGACTAAAATTATTGAGCCTATAGTTTCGAAACTTGGAAATTTAGATCCTAGTATCTTAACTTGGATGAGTTTAGTAATTGCATTGATTGCATTCTACCTTATTTCTACCTCAAAAATGAGTTCTAGTGGAGCAATTACTATAATAATCGGAATAATTCTAATTTTGGTAGCAGGAATCCTAGATGCTTTAGATGGAGCCTTGGCAAGGCATCAAGGTGTGGATGGCCCATATGGAGATTTTTTGGATCATACTATTGACAGAGTTGTAGATATTGGTCTTTTATTAGCTATAGGGATCAATGCAACCTTTGTTCAGGAATTTAGTTCAGGAATTCTAGCAGCACTCTTGACATTATTAGGTTCCTATATGGGAACTCAGGCTCAATCCGTAGGATTGAATAGAATATATGGTGGATTTTCTCGGGCTGATAGACTTGTTCTTTCTTTAGTTGGATTAATCTGGGCTGCTTGGCAAGCTCAAACTGGTAATGGTGGAATAGATTTAACATCCTACGATGAAATATTTAGAATTTTGATTCTTTGTAATGACCAGTTAAATGGTATGACATTTGCAATTTCTATATCAGCATGGGGTGGATTATACACATTCATTGTTAGATTTATCAAAACTCGTACGGCTTTGCTGAGTTAGCGGAAAAAATGTTAGTCTAGGAAAATCTACTTTTGTTACTGAATTTTAGGGCAATAGTTATCCTCTAAACAACACGCCTAATACTTGTGAAGCATCTAATTGAAAGAGTTTTAGAACTCCAAGATGATGAAATTAGTCCAGAAAATGGGAAAGAAAAAGAAGAAAATCCGGATCTGGAAGAGTTACTAAAATCTCTGCAGCCTAAGATAAGAGTCTTTGGATGTGGGGGATGTGGATCAAACACTGTTGCTAGGTTGGAGCAGGAAGGGTTGTTTGATGGAGAGTACGTCAAGGGGATGGCGGTGAATACAGACGCTCAGCACCTACTTAGAGTAAGTGTGGAGAATAAACTACTGATAGGTCGCACAGCCCGAGGCAGGGGGGCTGGTGGCGACCCAGAAATGGGCGAACAGGCAGCTTATGAGTCTGAAAGAGTTTTGAAAACTGAAATAGAAGATTGTGATTTAGCCTTTATTACTGCTGGTCTCGGTGGGGGGACTGGGACTGGCAGTGCACACGTAGTAGCAAGATTGGCTAAATCATCTGAAGCCTTGACTATTGCAGTAGTTAGTTATCCATTCTTATCCGAAGGAGCAGTGAGGAAGCAAAATGCAGAATGGGGTCTTGAACGATTAAGAGAAGTTTGCGATACAGTCATTGTTCTACCAAACGAAAGATTACTTGAGGTTGAAGGAGTTCGAGATTTGCCTTTGGATGCAGCTTTTAGAGTCGCAGACGAGCTTTTGATGAGAAGTATTTCTGGAGTCTCAGAGATGATTGCAAAAGAAGGAGTTGTAAATTTAGATTTTCAAGATTTACGATCTGTGATGGAAAATGGTGGCGGAGTTGCTATGATTGGCCTTGGAGAAGCATCAAGAGAGGAAGGTGCAGAAAAGGCAACGATGGAGGCATTGCAATCTCCTTTACTTGATATAGACATTTCTGATGCAAGAGGGGCATTGGTTAATGTTGTAGGTGGTCCAGGACTTACTTTGGGTGAAGCAGAACATTGTGCAAAAATAATTCGAGAAAGTATTAATCCATATGCAAGGATGATTTGGGGAGTTACTACTGACAACTCAATGGGTAATGAAATTAGGGTTTTACTAGTTTTGACGGGAGTAAAGAGTGAGCACATACATGGAGCATCCATGCATACACAGATGAGAAATCTTCGTAGTAGAACTGTAGAGTTCGTAAGTTAGTATTTTTTAACGATTCTTTTATTTCAAATCCCCGGCGCCCTTAAATGGAGTCTGTGGGTCGCCATGACACCTTAAGGTGGTAGGAATGGCTATTGAAAATTCTAATATTGGCCGAGTTGAAGAAATAGCTCAGTCTTGGCAAGATGAAATCGAAAGCAGAGTGAAGGGTCTACAGACAGGTTCTTATGCTAGAATTCTTAAAATGGCAAAGAAGCCTTCCAAGCAAGAATTTAGACAAACAGTGATAGTTTGTGGAATTGGGATGTTTGTTCTAGGTGCGATTGGGTTTGTAATTTTGGCACTCATGGTGAATGTTTTTCCGCCATTTTTCAGTTGGTTAACTGGTTGAGGTGAGATAATGTCAGAAGCATTTACAGTTTATCTAAGAAGCGGGGAGAAAACTCTTCTAATGCAAAGAGCAGATGAAGTTGGTGATTTTCCTGGAGCATGGGATGGAATCTATGGAATAGGTGATCCAAGTAACTTGGATGACGTAATTTCTAGGATAACTGAGTGTACAGGAATAGAATCAGAAAATCTACAATATGTTAGATCTGGGATGGCTAGAGGCCTAGAATTTGGAAATAGATTAAATGATGTAACTCCTATGCTTTTTGTAACAGAAGAATCACAAATTTCTAATGGAACCTTATACAAAAATCATGAATGGATTGATCCTGGTAAAATAAAGGATAAGAAATATTCAACACCTCAACTTAGAGAAATGTATGGAGATGTTGCTTCTTATCTTTATATCCTAAAAACTTCAATAGGTCAAGAGCAGAATGTTGCTAGTGAGATTAGAGCAAGACTTTCGGGAACTGGTTCATTAAAAGATATTCAAGACAAAATTTTTGGAGTTTTGACTCCTCCCAATATGAAAGGTTATATTTTTGTAGAAGCTACTGCTCTACATCATGTTCAGAAGTTAATTGGAAGAGTTGGCGTAGGTGTCACTCCACTTAAAAATTGTAGTAAGGTCTTAGATGGAGAATCTCCACTAGAAGATATATTACCTTATTTGGAGCCTAAGGCTGCAACATCGGGTATTGAAGAAGGATGTATAGTTGAGATTGTTGGTGGAGCCTTTAGAGGTCAAGCAGCAAGAGTAATTCGAGTTACTGAGTCAAAAGAAGAGGTAACTGTAGAGTTATTTGAAGCAGCTGTTCCAGTTGCATTGACGGTCCGAGCTGATCAAGTAAGAGTTACTCAAAGAGTAGAATGACTAAAATTTCTGTAATTTTTCTTAGCATTATTCTCAAATAGGGAAAGCAGGTCGGCCGGTTTCACTAAAGGTGGCGAAGAGTATGTCTGCACGGGATGAAACACCTCATACAGTATTGAAAACACTGGGAAAAAAGAAGTGTAATGGATCGTGGGATGAAGCCACTGAAAATCTGACAATTGATCAAGTAAAAAGTGTTGCAGAGACTAAGAAAGATAAATTGACTGGAAAGACATTGTACGCAAGATGTAGAGAAGTCATAGGTACTTGTGTTTCTATGAGAGTTAAGATAGAAGGCATGGAGCCTAAAGTTGCACTGAAAGCTATGAGTGAGGGGGAGTTCCAAGAACATTTTAGCTAGAAGTCACGAATTGCGGGAGAGGTAATCCTCGATTACCGCGGAGGTGAGAAAATATGAAAGAAAATTTACAATCTGCAATACAAAGCGCTATTGAACAAGCGCCTGAAAGGAGTTTTGTTGAGTCTATAGAAATTTCATTTACAATCAGAGATGTTGACTTGAAAGTACCAACAAATAGAATTCAAGAAGAAGTTAGACTTCCTTCGGGGAGAGGAAAGCCAGTAAAAATCGCAATGTTTGCTGGTGGAGAGATGGCAGCAAAGGCAAAAAAAGCTGGAATTGATGTCATTGATCCAACAACAATTGAAGATTTGGGAGGTAACAGACAAAAGGCCAGAAAAATGGCTAAGAATTTTGATTTCTTTCTATCAGAAATACCTCATATGGGGACTGTAGGAAGATTTCTCGGAGCAGTTCTAGGGCCGAGAGGGAAAATGCCTAGGCCAGTTCCACCAAATCTTGAGCCTGGGAACATGGCTTCTGGGCTGAAAGATACAGCAATTGTGAGATCTAGAGATAAAGTCACTTTTCATACTGCGGTTGGTTCGAGAGAACAGGGCATTGAAGATTTAGCATCAAATGCTGTTGCTGTTTGGGATAGGGTAACTGGAAAATTAGAGAGGGGAGCAGGTAATATTCGTTCCTGCTATGTTAAAACATCAATGGGACCTGCAATTAAGGTAGAGGTGGTTGAATGATCCCGAAGATTGCTGGTTGGAAGAAAAATCGTGTATCTGAGCTTACAGAGATTTTTAACAGAGATGGTTCTTTTGGAGTTATTGATGTCGCTGGGGTTCCAGCAAGTAACATGATAAGTATGAGAACAGATCTTAGAGATCGAATGACCATTACTATGGCAAAAAAGTCTCTAATCAGGTTAGCTTGGTCTGATGCAGGTAAGCCAGCTGAAGAGCTCGAGAAACTACTTGAAGGCGCAGATCAGCCCTGTGTTGTTCATAGTGATGGTATGAATGCATTTGAGATTTTTAATGAATTATCTAAAACTCGTCAGGGTAGAGCAGCAAAAGAAGGTGAGAAGTTTCCCGAAGATGTAACTATTCCAGCTGGACCCACAGAATTTGGGCCTGGCCCAATAGTAGGGGAGTTCAATGCAGTTGGAATCCCAGCAAAAATAGATAAGGGGAAAGTAGCAATTCAACGAGAAACAACATTCAACAAAGGAGATGAAATTTCGGCAGATTTAGGGATAATGTTAGCTAAGCTCGGAATAAATCCCATTGAAATTGGACTAATACTAACTGGAGTTGTAGAAGATGGATATGTTTTCGAAGCTTCTGAACTAGATTTGGATGTAGAAGGTTTGACTTCTGATATAATTTTGGGAGTTTCGTCTACTTTCAACTTAGCATGTAATATCAGTTGGTTTTCTCCAATCACTCTCCCTACCTTGATTTCAAAGGCATCAGGAGAGTCGTTATCTGTGGCAATAGAAGCTGGAATAATTAATGAGAAAACCGCTTCCTTGTTACTTTCGCGAGTTAATAATCGTGCACTGGCATTAGCCGGTCAATTAGATTCCTCAGCACTAGATGAAGAAATTGTTGCATCTTTAGGTGCAGCATCTGAAAGTACTTCCGCCCAAACCTCTGTAGAGGCGGAGTCTAAGCAAGAATCTGAAGAAGATTCTGAAGAAGAGGAAGCAGAGGAAGAAGAGAGTGGCGGGTTCGGTGGACTCGGCGACCTCTTTGGATAAAAAAGGTGAAAAAATGGAATATGTATATGCTGCAATGTTGTTACATTCTGCAGAGAAAGATATCAGCGAAGAAGCTGTCAACTCAGTATTGACAGCGGCAGGAGTAGAAGTGGATGGGGGTCGAGTTAAGGCCCTTGTTGCATCGCTAAGTTCTGTCGACATTGAAGAAGCTATGTCGACGGCAGTAGCTGCTCCAGTAGCTGCTGCTTCTCCTGCTGCTGCATCTGGAGGGGCTGCTGCTGAAGCTGCTCCTGCTGAAGCTGCAGAAGAGGAAGAAGCTGAAGAAGAGGCCGGAGGATTCGAAGGTCTTGGATCTCTCTTTGGATGAAGCATCAATTGAATAATAAACGCGGGACCGCCATGGGCGAGGGCCTACAGGGATTGTTATGGTGAATTCTAGAACTATTGAAATTCCGGTAAGTGTTAATCCTACAGATGCTATTCGTGCTATGAGAGAGATTGGTGAATCAAAAGGATGGATGATGAATAGAATTAATGATTCTACAATTGTACAAAGATGGGCAATAATAGTACCAATTACGAGAAGTACAAGAGTCTTAGGTATACAAGTTGAGGGCGGAAAATGCGATGGTTTGGAATTAAGGACATGGAGTTTTATACCCGGCTCAGCTGGAAGGATTTCTTTTGTTTCCTTTACTATTCCAGATCAATTAGATGGATTGGATTGGGAAGTATTTCTAAATGAGTGGGTAGCTAGGTTACCAAGATGTCCATGGAAATGGACTTTTTTGGAAAGATCTGTAATAGGCTATCTCATCCCAGAATTTAGAATTTCTAGAAAGAGGTTCGCTAATGAAGGAATTGAATTGAAAAAATGGGAATCCTCGGATTAATAATTAATAAGCAAAAAACTACTCTAATAGTAGACTAATTGATATATAAGGTTAGAAAGAATTGTGATTACATGGACTTTCAAGACTTAGTTGACACCCCAAGAAAGGTCAAAATTGTTGTTGGAACCATAACTCTATTACTACTGTTTCCAATATATTTCGCTTCAGTTCCTTCCTTAATTAATGGAGAGGTGGGGGAAGGAAGGGTTGTTGGCCTTTCTGGAATACTATCAATTAGTTTCGAAGAAAATGAGACAACTATTACTGAATCTATACTTCTAGATGATGAAGAAAGTTATGAAACAATTTTTGACATTAACATTGAAAATGATAAGAAAATTGGTTATGTTCAACTTTCTGTAACTTGCTTCGATAATGATGATCCTGGTCCAGGATTTACAGATAGTGTTGAAGGAAGTAGTGATTTAAGTTCTGTAGATGGAGAAATTGATGATCAAAGTGGAGATGGTGAATGTTCAGGAGGAGATAGTGGATTTACATTTAGATGGGATATCACAGAAAATTATACTGGAGATTCATACTCTGAAGAGGGTAATGAAGATGAGATAAGAGATAAGTGGTCTGATCAAGGACATGGAAGAGGTTCTTGGAAAGCTATGATTACTGCACAGATTAATTCGCCGCCGGGACCTGTTATTGGAGACATTGTAGACTCAGATGAAGAATTTGTAATTACTTGGACATTGATGACCTATGAATTGACCAAGATATATGCATATTATATAATAGAATGTATAAATTTGGCACCATTTAATATATGAAAGTGTGTACCGTACTGCATGGGAATGAAATTTATAAATGGAAAAACCCCAAAGAAAACCGTAGTGATGGGAGCATTACTAGCAGTCCTATTCGGAGTAGGAAGTGTATCTGGAGCAACCAGTGCTAACGAATTACTTCGTGATGGAGATACAGTTGGAATGACCTTCTGGATTGCAACTGCAATGATGTTCGCAGCTACTATTTTCTTTATATTGGAAAGACAAAGTGTAGCTCCAAAATGGAGAACATCAATGACTGTAGCTGCGTTAGTAACTGGTGTCGCATGGTACCATTACACATACATGAGAGAAGCCTGGGCATACACCTATGGCGCTACTCTGGACGCAACTGGAACTGGAACAGGAGACAGTCCACTCGTATTAAGATACGTGGATTGGTTAATCACTGTACCACTACAAGTAGCTGAGTTTTACTTAGTTCTAGCTGCTGTAGGTGCTGTAACAACAGCTCTGTTCTTCAGATTATTTGGTGCTTCACTGATAATGCTGATTGCTGGATTCCTAGGAGAGGCAGGAGAAGCAGATGAAATGATGATGTTCGGAATTGGACTTTTAGCTTGGTTCTACATCATCTATGAAATCTGGGCTGGAGATGCCAAGAGTGCTGCTGATACTACAAGTGAAGGTACTCAGTTTGCATTTAAGGCAATGGCAATAATTCTGACAGCTGGTTGGGCAATTTATCCAATAGGATATTTCCTAGGAACTGGAGATGATCCTGATGTTGATGGACTCAACATCCTATACAACTTGGCTGATTCAGTCAACAAGGTTGCATTCGGACTAATGGTTTGGTATGCAGCAACAATGGACTCAGAATAGAGGCCTAAAGTTGAAAACGTAAGAGAGATGGGGGTTCGTCCCCCATCTCTTGAAACAATTATTTCTTGGAGGAATGGATTTTAATTACCGATCCATGCTTAATTGATGAATCCGCTGCAATTGTCATTCCCGATTTTGCATCAATTGCTCTAACAAAATTTTCTCCTAGATCAGTATGGACTAGAAAGGCTAATTGTTTAGCTGTAGTATAATTGGGAACTAATATTGCGTCGGGTAATATTTTTCCATCTGCATCTACCCAATGAGTATCATCATTAACTGGATAAGAAACAATATAGTTAAGCTGATTGAATACAATGTCACTAAGCAGTCCTATCAAACCGCCACCATCAAACATAGAAAGAGAGGTAGAGATTCTTCCTAATGCCTCTCGTTGTTTATCAGAAAGATTTTTTTTCCCTAATTCAGTTATTTTGAAATTTGAATCACCAGGTATTACTGATATCAAACCTGAAGAAGCAGCTCTTTGGATAGCTAATTCTGCTTCTGCACTCGTGAAAAATATTTTTCCACCTAATTTTTTAATTTCTGATTTTAATTTTTTATCATCAAATGATATATTCTCAGCTTTATTGCCTGCAAATGAAATTGGGAATAATAATTCCCTTAATATTGTAGATAATTTTAGTAAATCATTAGATTTCCAAGATTGGGGATCACTCAAATTTGGAAATCGCCTTTGAATTTCATTTAATGCTTCTACACTAATTGAATCTCGAGCTCCAATTCCTGAAAGCTTTTCTGATAAGTGTTTTCTTATTGCAATATCTCCCTCTGCTTGAGCCTTTCGAATAACTCGATCCCATCCATTTTCAATAATACCTAAAATCCAAGAATCTAACTCGGAAAGTAGAAATTCGATTTCTTTTATTGGATTTGGCCCTCCGGATCCTATTGGGTTTCCTTCTAAATCTGTAGACCCGGAGACATCTATAACCTGAATTAATGCGTCGCACCTTGATAAATCTGAAAGGAATTGGTTACCCCTTCCCCTTCCTTCATGTGCACCTGGGACTAAACCTGCAACATCGACTAAAGTAACTGGTATCATTCTCATATGATTTTTACATATTCCTGTGTTTGGCATACATAAGCTACCTTGATTTATTTTTTCGACTGTTTCGTTATTTTGGTATTGATTTTTTTTATTTAGTAGTTCATGGCAGGCACATTTCTCGTTAATAGGTAACCAAGCAATACCAATGTTGGGTTCAATAGTTGTAAATGGGTAATTCGCAATCTCAACAGGAGTCTGGGTCATAGCAGAAAATGCAGTAGATTTTCCAACATTGGGTTTTCCAACAAGTCCTATTCGCATCAGATACTCTCCATTATATTCTAGGATGAGGTATGCACATTAGAGTTCTGTTGGTTTACCTTGTTTCTCGGATTCAGAAACTGGTACTATTTCAGTATCCATTGTAGCTCCCTTTGAAAATAGTTTTCTTACAGTTGTAGTTTTTGTTAAATTATAAGATTTCATTTTAACTGATGTTGAGGATTCTGAATCTTCATTTACAATTTGAGATCCCCTATAAACACCTCTAATCATATTTAGGCACTGGAAAATTGATCCTAATACAACTAAGTAAAAAATTACCGAGCCTATTGATCTAAGTCCATTGGGTGTCTCGGTAATTACAGCTTCTGGGTCAGACTCGAGAAGGGATATGTTGGAAAAATCTCCCATGATTGTAAAAATTATACCTGTAAATGCTCCACCAGACATCATCCAGAATGCCCTTCTCGAGCTATTTGCAGAGAGAATACTTCTCCCAGATACCGCAGGGAAAATACATAGAGTTGCACCTAGTGAAATCGGAACTAAAACAGTCCAAATTGCCATAAGATGTACGGATGAAGATATTTCTATCAACTCATTATTCCCTGATAAAAAGTCTGTTTGGATAAAAAGAAAGGAAAGTCCGACCGGAATTAGCATAATTGCCCCGAAATTTATTTCCGCCATCCCAGGATTTTCAGAGTTTTCTATGAAAGAATCATCTCCTCTTATAGTTATTATAAGATTAGAAGCTAATGCGATTAGTGGAACTGCGAATAGAGCCATTATGAACGATCCACCGATTAAGTCATTTCTTGATGGTTCAAGTATGGAAGATTCTAGACCTAAGAACATAGCTGAAAGTTCGCCCGATGAAAAGCCAATTGGATTTAGGGTGAAAATTGATCCTGCAAGTATGATTGCAGTGAGTGATTTTGACCAAAGCGGATTTCCTGAACCATAAGATGCAGCGTAAAGTCCTATTCCAGAAAGTTGTAAGAAAAAGGAAGCTCCGGTTAGTCTTACTAATGCCCATTGACCTATTCCATCAGATAAATTTCCAGTAATTGCTATTGTGAGAGTGGAAATTGGGAATGAAATTAATCCAATAATTATTAACCACCCTGGTAAAGCCATTTTTCGTTCTCTGTAAGAGGCGGTTAGAAGTAAATTTACAATAATCGCGATAAGTGCCAAAGAATTAACTAGTGTTGAAACTAATAATATTTTTACTCCAAAAATCTCGGGCCTGTAGGCACCAATAACCATGATTGAAACTGAAAGTGCCCAGACAAATGATACCAATGTAGCATTTTTTTCACTGGCTAGGTTTGTATTGGAAAGATTGGGTACAATATGTAAAGCGGAACCAATCAGAAACATTCCCACTGCACCAAAAATTGTTGAAAGTTTTCCAGCGAGGAGTAAACTTTCCGATGTAGGATTTAGTCCCCAAGCCGATAGACTGTGTAGAGCAGAAGGTTCATGCCCTAGCCATAATCCAATAAATGTTAGAGTTGATGATATTACCAGCCAGACCGCACCTTGTATTATCCAAGCAATTGATCCAGAACCGCTTCTTCCTTCAGCGAAGTCTATAGCTGGACCTAATGCTTTCTCAAGCATGAATAGGCTGGTTCCCTTAGTTACATCAGTAAATATCCAAATTCCTCTATTTAACATCACGTAAACAATAATCATCAAAAGCCAAAAAACCATTAATATTGTGATTAAACCCATATCCAAACCTCACTCACTTGTTGCTTCTGTAAGCATAGTACCTAGTATAGCAAATGCTCCAATCATTATCCCCAATATGAAAAACCAAAGTCCTGAATCAAATACTCCTTCAAAAATTGGCAGAATGCTAGAGACTACCGGTAAGTCACTTCCTGGAAATAATACTCCATATAATACTAGAAAAATTACTGTTATTACAAATCCTAAAATAAATAGTATCCATGAAGCCGCTGGGTGCGCGTAAATTTTCAATATTGTCACCTCTTCTGAATACACCATTTCCTAAAGGAGTAGGGAGACTAAAAAATGAATCTATTTCTTCTTTCCAGACTAATTTACAGGAGCAATCGATACCAGAGAATTCTCTATTGTCGCCAGAAATCGAGAAATTTTCTATTGCCTTAATTATTGAATCATCACACTTACCACAATTATGAGCACCACGAATTTTTCCTCCTGCTGTTGGATGAACTATTAATCTACAATCTAAATCAGAAATTTTTTCATTTGAACGAACTATCATTTCTACAAGTGACCATAACCAAGGTGGTCTGTACTCTCGGTTACGAAAGATTCTTTCTACTACCGTCTTTTTCTGGATATTCATTGGATTTACAGAAATTTCATCACAATAAGGAGCTATTTTACTAATCCATGAAACAGTGTGGTGTAGTGAATCTCCTTCAGACATGAATGGTGGTTTGAATAGTAAATACGTCTTCACATTAAGACTATTTTCTCTGAGTAAATCTACTGCTTTATGCCATTGTTTTATCGTAAATCCTTTATTGACATGAAAACGTAAAGATTTATCATCATATGCCTCTAATCCTATGGCAACTGTACAATTTGGATTTAGTTTCGCTAGCCAAGAGATTTTTTCTGGTTTACACATCTGAGCTTGTGCCTCAACTATTAGATGGATATTTCTTTCATAAGTTTCTCTTAGTACTGCTTCTTGCCATTCAACCGGATTTTCCCTATCTTCGAAGAAAGTCCCAGATGTGTAAACCTTAATCATTTTACAGCCCTCAAAATCGTTTGTCTGTCTTCTTGCTTCTTCCCATTGAGAAAACATATTTTCGGTAGTTACATCATCTCTTACATCATTAAAATAACCACAAAAAGTACAACCAGATTTCCACCACCACGCGCATCCCTTAGTCCTAAGAATAACTGTTGCAGCGGTACAAATTTCTCCATTTGGTAGAATCTCAGGAGTTTTGTATACTGTTACTGGTTTATTGGCATCCCAAGATTCTCTAATTTTAATGGATTCAGGACTATTCTCAGGGGCTTTGATTAAATGATGAAGTTTCACAGTTTTTGTTCCAGAACCGATGATACCACAAGCATTGCCCATGGCACTCGTTTGAATAATTACATTTCATACTAACTAATAAAATTGATTTTTTTTTAAATTTTTTTTGAAAAATTAACGATCTAAAGATACACTTAGTGTAATAGATTACAATAAAATAAGATACACGATTCGTGAGAAAGATAAGATGAGTTTTGGTACATTAGAAAACTTTTCATATCAACAAAATAAAGAGTTAAGAAGCTGGTATTGGTATGATTGGGCGAATCAATCATTTGCACTCACAGTAAGTACAATATTGGCTCCGGCTTTGATCTCTAGATATTTTGATCTAGCAACGGGTGGAGGGTCCAATCTTGGTGGAGTAGTAATTACAGGAGATAGTTTCTATGCTATTGTAT
>LURV01000052.1 GCA_001629205.1 Marine group II euryarchaeote REDSEA-S30_B12 | reverse complement strand
GCCTATATGTGTGGATTGATAGGATTATATCAATATTTCAACGGTAAAGAATCTGTACCTCCTAGTATCTTAGATAGAATGGATGACTTGGTTGAATTTTATGATGAGGATATTTTGAGTTTAGACTCTAGACCCGAGGTTCTAAGGAGAAAAAAGGAAGCAGAAAATGCTGCTGATACTCTAGGTGTAAAATATCAAGCTAGACTGAAAGGACTATACGAAATGTTAGGAATTAATGTTGGAAAGAAGTACTCAATGCCATCGATTCATCCTAATAGGAATGTAAATCAGCCCTCTGAAGTAGAAAAAGAGGAGGAATGAGTTGACAGATCCAGAAGTCGACCAACCAAATTCTAGTCTTACTCAGGATGAGGTTAGGGGCGTAGTAGCAAAAGAAGTAATACTCGCTCTTGGTTTAGTTGTACTAATACTTGGTGCAATGTGGATTTCTACCGGTTCATTTCCGCCTATGGTAGTTGTAGAATCAGGATCCATGATGCATGACTTAGATGATGGGTCTGTAGGAGCAATTGATGCTGGAGACTTAATTTTAGTGATGAATCCTTCAAGAAAACAAATAATTACTCTAGTTGAAGCAACCCAAGAAGAAAATCCAAATTATAATTATAATTCTCATGGAATGCCAGGAGATGTGATAATTTACAAGAAAAATGGTGGAAATGAAACACCTGTAATTCACAGAGCTTTATTGAAAGTAGTAGCAAATTCCACTCTAGCTGGTTCAGAAACATGGGATGTAAGTGGAACAAATATCACAAATGTAGAATCCATTTCAATGACGCTAGATTATAATTGTAGATTTCATGGAAATCTAACAATAATAAATTGGATTCCTACTCACGAAGGCTATCTGACTACTGGAGATAATCCTATCACAAATGGATGTAAAATCGATCAACTGGCTGCTACAGGACAAGATCCTAGAAATGGACTAAAAGACGAATTTGGAAATCCAGTTACCGCAGTTAAAGAAGAATGGGTATTAGGAATAGCTTCAAGCGAAATACCTTGGGTGGGATCTATAAAACTCCTGGCATCTGGAAATCACCATTCAGTTACTGAAAGCTCTTGGCTAAATCTTACATTTTCAGTAATCCTTCTATTGGCCATTCCAGGAATTATTGAGGGAATTCCCAAAATTTCTAACCCCGAAGAAGAATGATTACCAAGGAAATATAGGACTAATTAATGGTACTAAGATTATCATCAGGAAGAAAAAACTACTGTAATTACTTATTTGATTAGCAAAATTCTCAATCTTTATTGGATGTTTTGAACTAATCTTTCTCAATATCGAGTGAACTGCGTCTCTTACAATATGTCCACCATCAAATGGTACCATAGGAACCAAATTAGCAAAACCAAGTAGGAAATTCACCCATACTAACCAAAATAGGAAATCAAAAATCCGAAGAACATTTTCTTTTCCAATCGTTTCAGAAAAAAATCCTTCAACTTCTAACAACTGTCTTTCTTCGATTATCATAGTTTGACCATCTAGACTCATTGGCTCAAAAAGCATTATAACCGGAGTAACCAGTGTGTAAACTACTCGATCTAAGATTCCAAAATCACCTTCTAAAATAATTGAGTACCTTTTAGCAGCAACAATATCTTCTGCAATATCAACTCCTAGGAAAGATTTACCCGGTTCAGGATTTCCATAGAAATCCATACATTTTTCGTAATCATTATTTTGTTCACAAATTGAATTGAAATGTTCAAATCTATCTCCCAAAATCACGGATACCTCTTTTTCCTCTCTCAAACCATCTTCTTCAGGAAAAGTTAGAACCTTGAATACTATTTCATCCCCAGGCGAGGTATCATTAAGTGTAGAACTAAAACTACTATAGTCAGTAATATCCGATCCGTTTATCTGTATAATTGACTCATAAGGTTTCAGTCCCGCTTCCTGAGCTGGCTCCCCGTCAATAATTTCTCTAATATGTATTCCTTCTTGATTAGCAACCAAACCAGTGGAAACTAGTGCTAATAAAATAACTGCAAAATATGTTGCAAAGATATTAATTGAAGGTCCAGCTGCAAATAATCTCATTCTTTCTCTTCTTGGCGCCCTAGCCATTTCATCTTGCTCGGGTTCAGCAAATGCCCCCAAAGGCAATGGACCCATAAGCAGAAGTCCGAAACTCTTCAATCTCATTCCATGAACTCTAGCTTGAATTCCATGACTATACTCATGAATTACCAAAGTGACAATTAGTGCAATCACAGGCCACCAAAAAGGTACAAAACTAGTCACTCCCGGAATAAACAGAACATCACTAGCTGGAATATATTCATCTCTCGGACTCATTACAGTGGAAAACGCACTAATCAAAAGTACAAACACAACTAGAGCCATTACTGACAAGCACATCCAAATTGAAATTTCTCCAAAAAACTTCCAGAATCGTTTGAAACTTGATATCCTATCCAAAAAATTCTTTCCCCTCTTGGTTCTAAGCATAAGAATGAAACCAAGAATCCTTGTTGCATCTATCTTGTCGAGTAATCCAGCTGATTCCAAAGAGATAAGAGAGAAATACCAAACTCCAATCAATACAATTATCCAAATCGGAACGCCGAATAGATATAATAAAAGTAAGAAAATTAGTGGAAATGTGCTACTAAACATGTATGTTTGCTTAGTTGTTTTATTTTTATGCACATGACCACCCAGTTGTCGACATAGTTGCTACTAGCAAGCCATTATTCAACCTGCGTAGTGCATAAACTGAAAATCTATCTGCTCTTCCCGTAGTTATGCGAAGACATAATCTATCTGAAATTAGAAGTATTAAGAGGAGAATTGACTCTTTAGCTAGAGAAAGAGATAGTATCTCGAGAATTATTGAGCAATCTAATTTAACAGAAATTAAAGAAACACTCATCTCTCAGGTAATTAAAATTAAATCTATAGAAAGAAGAATGTCTGGAATTGAGTAATTTATGAGTTAAATAGATTTAACTCCTTCAGATTTACATACTAGTGCCAAAAATCTATGAAGAGGCATTCCTGCATCCCAATTCAAATGTGGGACTCCTCTATTTGTAAGAGGTAATTTGGGGATACTTCTTGAAAGATGTCTAGATTTCCCAGTTAAACCTTCTACCTGGACCCTCATTATTCTCCAACTATCTCCCCTCACTCCTTTCAAACGGAAGGCATACAGAGGTTGTAGTCCACATCTTTCACCTACTTCTTTCAAAGAATTATATTGATTCATAGTCCTTCCAGAGAGATAAATTCTATCAGTCTTTGAAGATTTAACCTCAACTTGGAAACATAAATCGCCCCTCAAAACTAGTAAATCACCAGTACCTTCAGTTCCACTTCCTGGGGCTCTAACTACCAAAAATGGCCTGTTTACTACCCTCATAGCCATTGCTCTTTCTAATTCAGAACAAGATCTAGTTACTGCCCTAACTCCCTTCAATTCGCCTGCCAGCACAGATCGTAATTCTCTTTCATATGAAGTGCCCACACAGCCAGAGAAATCTGAGGGTTCTTGAGTTAATTGGTTGTGAAATCACTGGAACTTACCTTTTCTATATTCTCTAGTCCTATCCACGCCTGGAAATTGATCTTCACTTTCTCTATAAACAGTCTTCATATTATTCATGAAATTATCTTCATGTGTTACAATAAGGACCATTCTAACTCCTGGATCTTCTTCACCATCCATCCAAGGTAGAATAATCTCCATTGTCATTCTGGCACCCTCTCTATGAGGATAAGCAAATACATCCATTCCGAGAGGCGGCAATACAATAGTTTCTCTATCTTTCAACTCATTTACTTCATTAAATAAAGCTTGATATGAATTTCTTAACATTTCTCTACGGAAATTATCTTGAGTGGGCCTCCTACAATCTGGACCTACTACATGTATCAGATTTTTAGCAGGTAAATCGTAACCGGGAGTAACTACTGCCTCTCCAACTCCACATGGCTGAAGATTCAACAACCTTCTTTCCTTAGCAATATCTTGACACTTTTCCCTTAGCTTCGGTCCAGCCGCCACTTGCATTCTTTCATCCAATCCTTCTCTTCCTGCTAGTCTGTTGTTGGCCGGAATTACCATGATGTCAGCTTCGACCCCTATTATGTCTCCAAATAGTACTCTAACTTGTCCATGACGACATTCTCTAACAATTACTACATCGGCCATAAATAATTGGTGTAAAGCCATCGGATATGTATTCATCGCTCATTCCTATCTGAAATTTGGGAAGATTTTTTCGTAAAGACCAATTCGCACATCCGTGTACTCGAGTTATGTATTAATTGATGTGGAACCCGGAATGGAAAAATCAGTTTTTAACACTATATCTAAACTATCATTAATTTCAGATGCTAATTTACTATTAGGAGATCACGATATTATTGTAAAAATTCAAGCGGAAGATATGAGAGAAATTGGAAATTTTGTCATAAATTCTATTCGCTCAATAGAAGGAGTTTCTAATACAAAGACATTGGCATGTGCAATGTTCTGAAATTATTCAACGGACATACAATGTCTTCGCAGTAATTCATTTCTCCCCAAGATTAATACATATATACTGGTTGCATTAATTTGAGGCGTAATATTATGACAGAAAAAAAGTACTTTGTGTTGATGAATAAAGGAAAGGATACCGCACAGGTTTTTCACAGCAGACAACCTAGGGGAGCTGCTCTTAAGGCAGCAACAAGGGGTGTAACCGAAATCCACCTTAGAGAAAGAGGAACTAATAGAATTCATGTATTCAAAGGCTGGAAAGAAAAAGTAGCAAAAGGAGCAAATGCGCCAGATTGGCTTCCAGACATGATTAACAAAGCAAATGTCAAGAAATTAAGAATAGATAGAAATTGAATATTTTTATTTCTTTTATTTAGATCGATTTCTTTGCCTTGCTCGCTCAGTTCTTTCTCTCTCTATTTTACTGGCTTCTGCCATCCTATCCTTTTCATTAGCTAAGGCATCTTTTGCCATTGTCAGATTTCCTGGATCAGACTTCCTACCAAATTTTTCAGTAACAACACTGAATACACCACTTGCTAATTCTTTCATAGTTCCTATTGGATTTAATATGGGATCATAATAATCAGTTACTACCCTCTCCTTGAGAGGAATTATAGCATTATCTGTAATCTGAATTCCAGCTGGACAAACTTCTGTACAACACCTAGTAATATTACAGTATCCAATTCCAAAATCTTCCTTGATTTCCGGTATTCTATTTTCTGTATCTAGTGGATGCATTTCTAGACTGGCTAATCTAACAAAGAAACGCGGACCCGCGAATTCTTCAAACATTTTATGTTCTCTCATTACATGACATGTATTTACACACAACATACATTCAATACACGATCTGAACTCCTGTAACCTGTCCGCTTCTTGCTGATAAAAAGTCCAATCTGGAACCTCAGGTCCATTGATTGGTGATATTTTTTTATCAGTTTCATAAGCCCATGAAGTATCAGTTACCAAATCTTTAGTCAGTGGAAATGCTTGCATTGGTTTTACTAAAATTGGTTGATCTTTAGGAGTTTCATCCAAGATATCGTCCATCCTAGTCATACACATTAGTCTTGGTTTACCATTTACTTCCGCACTACAAGAACCACATTTTCCAGCTTTACAATTCCACCTACAAGATAAATCTGGAGCATGTTCAGCTTGGATTCTGTGTATTACATCCAGAACTACCATTCCTTCATCCAAATCAACAGTGTAATCAACAAGCTCCCCAAAAGGGTCTCCATCTTCATCGGGCTCACCTCTAAAAACTCTAAATGTGACTTTTTCATTCATACTACTCTTCCTCATTCAAATCTCCAGCATCTAATAACTTTCTTAATTCACTAGGTATCTTAGGATAGGAAGTAAACTCAATTTTCATACTTCCATCTTCTGATAATTTAATGACACTATTTATCTTCCCCCAATGACTATTATCAGCCTCAGGAAAATCATCTCTAGTGTGAGCGCCCCTACTCTCTTCCCTCTTTAAAGCTGCAAGAGCACACATCCTACTAACATCAATCATTGCACCTATTTCAAGAGCTTGATGCCAACCGGGATTATACTTCATACCACCACCGGGTGATGAAAGCTTTGCTCTATTTTCTAACTCATCCAAATCTGCCAAAGCCTCCTTAAGTAACTCACCAGTTCTAATAATTCCAGCCTTTTTCTGCATCATTACCCTCAAATCATTTACAATTTTTGCGGGATTTTCTCCCCCTTTCCTCGATAGAGGTTCTAATGTCTCTGCTAATACTTCATCGATTTCACTTTGATTGATTTCTAAAAGAGAATTTCCTCCCAATCTGTTAGCTCCATGAAGTCCTGTAGCAGCTTCTCCTGCTGCAAATAACCCAGGAACTGAAGTCTCTTGAGAATAGGGATCTACCTTCACTCCACCCATCACATAGTGAGCGGTTGGACCTACCTCCATCCTTTCTTTAGTAATATCTACAGCAGCTAATTCCTTGAATTGATGATACATACCAGGTAACTTCTTCTTTACTTGATCTGGATTTCTCCATGAAATATCAAGATATGCTCCCCCATGCTCAGATGCTCTTCCTGCATCTCTCTCACTATTTATTGCCTTAGCTACTACATCTCTGGTAAGTAGTTCAGGCGGTCTTCTATGTGTTGCAAGTTTGCCTGACACTACTTCCTTCACCCAAGCCTCAGATTCTTCAATGGAATCGGCAAATTCATCTTTATACATTTCAGGAATATAATCGAACATGAATCTTTTTCCTTCACTGTTTAGTAACTTTCCGCCCTCTCCTCTAACTCCTTCTGTTACTAGAATCCCTTTCACAGAAGGTGGCCAAATCATACCAGTAGGGTGAAACTGAACAAATTCCATATCACCAATTTCTGCACCAATCCAATAAGCTAGCGCATGTCCTTCACCAGTATATTCCCACGATCCTGAACATACTTCCCAACATCTTGTAATTCCTCCAGTTGCTAATACAATTGCTTTAGACTTAAATAAATGCATCGAACCGTCATTTCTATCATACGCAAAACATCCACTAATCTTATCTTGGCTCTTGAATAATCGTCTAACTGTGAATTCCATAAAAACATCCATTCCCATATGAATTCCTCGTTGTTGCAAGGTTCTAATTAGCTCCAATCCTGTTGCATCCCCAATATGTGCTAATCTAGGATATGTATGCCCACCAAAGTTCCTTTGGCTGGATAAACCCTTAGGAGTTCTATCGAAAACTGCACCCCATTGCTCTAATTCTCTAATTCTATCTGGGGCCTGTTGTGCATGAATTTGAGCCATTCTCCAGTCTCCAAGATACTTTCCTCCTTTCAAAGTGTCACGAAAGTGAGTCTGCCAAGAATCTCTAGGATCTTTGTTAGCTAATGCAGCTGCAGCTCCACCCTCAGCCATTACAGTGTGAGCTTTTCCCAACATTGATTTACTAATCATTGCTACTTTCGCTCCTGAAGAACTAGCTTCAATAGCGGCTCTTAATCCAGCTCCACCAGCCCCAATAATCACTACATCATATTCATGATGTGTCAATTCAGTCATTATGGGCCACCCCATAGAATCATATCTGTCCATCCAAATAGGGGATCAGTACAAGCCCAGATGTAAAAGTCAGTAAACATTACCCAGAATAGGCTATAAAGTGCCCAATCTTTATGATTTTCATTCAAATATGTTGAAACTCTCCACATCATGTATTTTATTCGATTCATAGGACGACCAGTCCATTTGTTTGCTCCACCACCTACCACATGTCTGAAAGCATGACATCCGAAAGTATAGCCCGATAACATAAGTACATTGATTAACAAAACTACTGATCCAACAGTCACAATCTCAGGATTGAAAATTTCTAATCCAGAATGTTCCGAATCTAGATTTATGGATAGTAGGAAATCCCAAGTCAGGATTGGCATATAGATTAGGGCAACATACATGAAAATTCTATGTAAATTTTGTACTACGAATAATCCAGTTTCACCGCTATATTCATTCCACGGTTTTGAAACTGCACATCCAGTAGGTTGATGAAAAAATACTCTATAGTATGCCTTTCTGTAGTAATAACACGTAGCTCTAAATCCAGCTGGGAATATAAGAATGAACATTGCTGGAGAAAGCCATTGTAATTCTCTAGGAATCCATGAATTTTCTCCTGGTATAATCAATGGACTGAATAACGGACTAAGAACGTGGGATCCATGTTCTTCAATTGCCATAGTTCCAGCACCATGTCCAACACCGGCAGAGTAACCTAACTCACTAAAAATCCAGAAGTCAGCTTCCATAAATCCTCTCCAAGTAGCATATACTATCATCAAACCTAAGTATGCTGCCATTGCAGTGGGACCTTTCCACCATTCGTCAATCCTATCTGTTCGACCAAAGCCACGCTTAAGTGGGAGCTTCACCCTTTCCCCCATTCATCACACCTAACCATCCGTAGAGACCGGGTACAATAAGTAATTGTATCAGCCCAGCTCTAAGCTAGAGACGAGTAATCCACCTCAGCTTCCTCAATATGTATTTCATCTACGTCCATTTGAGCCAATTGTAATTTTCCTGACAACTCATCATTAACAGCATGCCAGTAAGAATATGATTCGATAACCCATATTCCAGATTCCCTAGTGCCATTTCCACTATTCTTAACTCCTCCAAAGGGTAAGTGAGCTTCAGCACCAGTTGTCGAATTATTTATTCCAGTCATTCCCGCCCTAATTTCTGATTTGAATCTATAAGCTTCCAACCTATCGTTAGTATAGCAAGCGCTGGACAATCCATAAGGAGAAGCATTAGCTAGATGTAGAGCATGATCGAAATCTGAGGCTTTGACTATGGTAACTACAGGACCAAAAATTTCTTCATGGAAACATTCCATATCTTCAGTCACATCTGAGTAAACATGCGGCCACATATACACACCTTCAGATGGATCGCCCTGAAAATTAATTGGCTTATTATCTTCAGAAATTGCTCCTTTACCCCATATCTTTGTAGCCCCACTTGATTCGCAAATTTCTAAATCTCTCAGGAAATCTTTAGCATATCTCTCCGAAATCATAGGCCCATAAAGAACATCTTCGAATCTCATTGAATCGCCAATCATAGTATGTTCCACTTTATCTAGAAACTTATCTAGAAATTCATCATATATTTCTTCATGGATTATTAAGTTACCAAGGCTCGTACATCTTTGACCAGCTGTTCCGAAAGCGGCCCAATAAGCACCTTCAACAGCATTATCTAAATCAGCAGAAGGCATTACTACTAAGGGATTTTTTCCTCCTAATTCTAATGAACATGAAACTAAATTTCTACCACAAATTTCTCCAATCATTTTTCCGACTGATGTAGAGCCAGTGAAACTAATCTTGTCAACGAGTCCTTCATCTACAGCGTCTACTAGATGTTGTCCTGCCCCACTTCCCTTTCCGTGAATAAGATTAATCACTCCATCTGGAAGGCCAGCTTCATGCATTATTCGTGTTAGTACAAATGATAGCAAAGGAGCATCTTGTGGACTTTTCCAGACACAAGTATTCCCGCACATTATTGCGGGTATCATTTTCCAGAAAGGTACGGCTGCAGGGAAATTACTGGCATTAATAATACCACAAACTCCTAGCGGCCTTCTGTAAGTAAATAACTCCTTATTAGGTAGTTCTGAATTCACGGTTTGCCCATATAATCTTCTACCTTCTGATTGAAAGAATAAGCAGGTATCTATGGCTTCTTGAACCGATCCGGCACTCTCCTTCAATGTCTTACCAATCTCCCTAGTTTCTACTCTAACAACATCATCTTTGTACTCCATCAATAATCTTCCCATATTTCCAATTATCTGTCCACGTGTAGGTGGTGGAGTGGAAGACCAACTCTCAAATGCATCTCTAGCTGCATGTAAAGCATCTTCCACATCCTGTTTGGTGGATAAAGGAAAATTACCAAGGCAATCATCTAGAATTGCAGGATTTATACTTTCAAATGTCTCAGAATTACTTGATTCTTTTAATTGTCCATTGATAATATTATATCCTTTGATACTAGGACTTCCGTTGGGATTTTCGTAATTTATTATTTCAAACCCTGCTTCGAGTATGTGGGGCATGCACCTCCGACAAGCATTAGTGCCATAATAATACTCATTTCGACATCAGATAATATCCCTAGAATTAAGCAACTATTGATAGAACTGGATTGGTGGGTTTAACAACCCCCTATAGTCTGACATGTTTGTAAGGGGAGTGGAAAATGGTTGAAGAATCCAATGAAAATCTGACTCTAAGAGTCGCCAAAGCAATACCTAGCGATGTAGGTCATGGAAGAGCACGAGTTCCTTTTGATAATGATTTGAATCTCAAACCCGGAGATATAATTGAGATTGAGGGAGAAAGAAAGACTGCTGCTATAGTTTGGAGATGTAGGCCTGAAGATGCAAATTTGGGAGTTATAAGAGTTGATGGTATTATTCGAAAGAATGCAGGAGTAAGTTTAGGAGATAGAGCGGAGATAACCAAGGCAAAAGTTGAACCCTGCCAAAAATTAATTCTCAGCCCAGTAATGGCAAAGCAACAAAAAGTTAGATTTGGTCCGGGAATTGAAGGATTTGCAAGAAGAGGACTAAACAAAAGACCAGTAGTTGCCGGCGATAGAATTTTTATCCCGGGAATGACATTATTTGCGGAGGCACTACCATTTGCAATAGTACAAACTAATCCTAAGGGGATAGTACAGGTTCTTCCAGATACAGAGATAATCATTAAAGAAGACGCAATAGACCAAGTTGATTCAGACTCAATTCAATCAATTTCTTACGAAGATATAGGTGGAATTGGAGGTCAACTACAAAAAGTCAGGGAGATGATTGAACTACCGCTAAAGCACCCTATATTATTTAGGAGACTTGGAATTGAGCCTCCTAGAGGAGTTTTACTTCATGGACCTCCAGGTACCGGAAAGACTCTGATTGCAAAAGCCGTTGCTTCAGAGACAAAAGCTCATTTCACCTCAATTAACGGACCAGAAATTATATCCAAATATTATGGAGAGAGTGAGAAGCAACTCAGAGAAATTTTTGATGATGCTGCTGCAAATTCTCCAGCTATAATATTCATAGATGAATTAGATAGTATTGCCCCTAAGAGGGAAGATGTAACTGGAGAGGTGGAAAGAAGAGTTGTTGCACAATTACTAACCTTATTAGATGGAATGGGTGGTAGAGACAATGTAGTTGTAATAGGTGCAACGAACAGAAGAGATGCCATTGATCCAGCTTTGAGAAGACCCGGAAGATTCGATAGAGAACTGGAAATTGGTGTACCAGACAAAAATGGAAGAGGAGAAATTCTCGAAATTCATACTAGAGATATGCCAATTAGTGATGATTATAATTTAGATTGGCTTTTAGATAATACATACGGGTTTGTTGGAGCAGATATTTCTGCACTAGTTAGAGAATCAGCAATGAAAGCACTACGCAGATATCTGCCAGAAATAGATTTAGATCAAGATGAGATACCTCCTGAAGTTTTAGAAAAATTAGAGGTAAAAATGATAGATTTCCAAGAGGCAGTGAAAGAAATTGAACCTAGCGCCTTGAGAGAAATTTACATAGAAGTTCCCGAGGTTTCTTGGGAACAAGTTGGTGGATTAGAAGACGTCAAAGAAAGACTCAAAGAAAGTATTGAATGGCCGCTAACCATCCCAGAAAAGTTCGAGCATTTCGGAATTAATCCACCCCGGGGAATTGTATTATTTGGAGCCCCAGGAACCGGAAAGACATTAATTGCTAAGGCAATAGCAAATGAAGCTAAAGCCAATTTCATTACAATCAAAGGTCCAGAGCTAATTTCTAAATGGGTCGGAGAATCAGAAAAAGCTGTCCGAGAAGTTTTCAAGAAAGCAAAACAATCTAGCCCATCAATCGTCTTTTTAGATGAGTTTGAGAGTATTGCAGGCATTCGTAGAAGTAGCTCAGGAGATGGCTCAGATGTAATGAATAGAGTCGTTAATCAGCTATTGAGTAGTATGGATGGAGTTGAAGGGATGGATGGAGTAATCGTCGTAGCAGCTACTAATCGTCCAGAAATGATTGATCCTGCACTTCTCAGAAGTGGAAGATTTGAACGTGTTCTACATATCCCACCTCCAGATAAAGACTCAAGAAGTGCCATTCTGAACATACACTCCAAAAAAATGCCATTAGGGAAGTTTGACATTGAAGAGTTTGCTTCGAGATTAGAAAATTATACAGGAGCAGATATTGAAGCTGTATGTAGAGAAGCAGCACTAATTTCTATGAGAGATGGAAAGAAAACTGTATCCAAAAAACACTTTGAGCAAGCAGTTGAAAGAGTTAGGCCCACAGTTAACGAAGATATGATGCAATATTATGGAAGGATGGAATCTATGCTGACCAGTGGCCTGGAATCAGTTAGAAGAAGCCCCTCTGGCATCCCAGGTATAGAATCGATATGAGGTCAAAAAATGAAAACTACTTTCGGTCAGGAAATTATAACTAGACAAGTAGTTGATGCTGCTGGCGACTTATTGGGGCATTTAGCCGATTTCAATATAGATGTAGAAACTGGTCATATTGTTAATATTCTAGTAGTTACAGAATCTCAAATCGATCCTAATGACCTTCCTTGGCCTACTACAGATGGATTATTATCAATACCTATTGATGAAATTGTCAATGTTGGTACTGTAGTGGAATTAGCTAGATAACCTATTTCCTAAAAAAAATTAGATATTATTTAGATGCAGTTTCCGTTCATCGTCACATAATGGTCTTAAGTTCATCTTTAGGCTCAAAGCTTAATTGATAAGGTGGACTCAATAGATGGACTGGAAGAAATCCTTAGATATTAGTCGTTTTACCAAGGGATTAAACCAAAGAAAAATCAGGAGAATCGTTATTTTAGGAGCATTTTGGATTTTCCTAATTTTACTTCTTCTATCTATAGCCACAGTTTATATTTCCCCAGGTCAAACTCAGCAATCGGCTTATGGAGATGATTGGAATGATTTAAATTCATTCAGAACCGAATTAAATGAATTAGGAATTGAAACAACTGCTCTGGTGTCCAGTCCACTTCTTCTAAGTGATATAGATCACCCAGAGGAAACAATTTTTATTATCTCAGGAGTTGAAAGAGATACTATTTCACTACCTAGATTTACCGGTGATGATGATATTATCCAGTTTTCAGAAGGAGATGGGTATACATCATCAGAAATTTTCGCTATAAAAGATTTTGTTGAAAGAGGTGGAACTGTAATTCTTATGGATGATTTTGGCTATTCTAGTAATCTGGCTTCTGAATTCGGACTAGAGTTTACTAACCATAGATTATATGCAGATTATAATTATGACTCAGATTTAGGGGCAGATTTTGTATGGGTCAATACTACATCCGCATTCAATTTCACAACATCTCTACCTTCTCAGTCAGAAGTAAATCCGTGTTTACGGGATATTGATAAAGATGGAATTGTAGATATTTTAGACCAAGATCCGAGAAACTCTGAGATTGGAGCGTCATTAATTAATTCCAGAAACTCTGGACTCTGCGCTCATCGCTATTTGGGGATAAACCAAACAACACTATTGCCAATGTGGGATTGGTCTGAAGGATATAATCTACTAACTAATTCTCCATCTTCTTTTGAAAAAACAACGTCTTATAATCCAGCAGAAAAAAGATACGTAATTTCCAAAACCACTCAAGATTCATGGATTGATAATAATAATGATGGTAACTATACCATAGGCGGATATACTGCAATGGGGCTACAGGGTGATGAACAAGGCCCATTCCCTGTTTATGTCAGATATTGCGAAAAACTTCTTTGTAGAAATTATGAATCAGGTAGAATGCATTTTGTTTCTGATGGATCAATGCTAATCAATGCTCTATATGATCCTGAAGATGAAAATACAAGATATTTTGGAATAGTTCCAGAAAATGATAATAGAAAATGGATTTTAGATTTAGTAGCAGAAGCTCTACTAATTTCTAGTAATAATTCATTTGCCAGTGATAATGCACTTGTAATATTCGATGAAAGTAGGCACCAACAACCTACCTTACTTGGAGACACATATAATCTACTTTACTATATTCTAATTTATTTTACAAATGATTGGATGGCTATGTTGATATTATTCCTCATATTATTCATTACATTGGAATCAGTTCTAATTAGAAAGGAGAATCCAGAAAATTGGAGGCATATTTTCAGAGTTGTTTACTATGGCTTTGGGGATGCTAGAAGATACGAATATTATCAAAAGCCAGAGAAGATAAGACAAGTTCTATTAACTAGAGTTAGAAATATAAACGCTCTTTCAAGAGAAGAATTCGACCTTCTTCCAGCAAAAGATTTACAAAAATTACTCAAAGATCCCATCTTAATTAGATTCATTTTTGAGGATAGAAAATATCGCCCCGATGAGTTAGTTGGAATTGTTAAGCGGATTAAAGAATGGGGTTCTAACGAATACGGAAGTGAAGCATAGATGTGGACTAGAAAAGCAGCAATTATGCTAGCAGGTGGAATTAGTTTAATCCTAATAGGGATGATGATTTCTAATTTCCTACTAATGATAATTGGACTGACGTTTATAGCTTTCATATCTGTAAATGGATGGTTAGAAGGGCACTCAGAACTCGAAATTACCAGATTTGTTCCCCATTCAAATGTGTATAAAGGAGACTTGGTTGAGGTTAGCTTAAACATTACAAATAAATCATACAAAAGAACTCAACAACTAGAAATATTTGACAATGTTCCTCATGAAATGAAACTTAAACAAGGTATTAACCAAATGAGACTTAATCTAGGGCCAGGGCAATCAACAAAAATCGAATACAAACTACGTTGCCCTCTTAGAGGTCATTATTCATTAGGCCCAATTTCAGTAAGATACAGGGATGCATTTGACTTATTTGTTACGGAATCTAAAATCGAAAATATCTATGATATCACAGTTTTCCCTCAGGTAAGAGAAATTGAGGATGCAATGCTAAAATCTGATGTGCCAAAAATGTATACTGGAGCTACAACTCTTCGAACTCCCGGTCCAGGGATGGAATTTTATTCTCTAAGAGAATATTTACCTGGTGATCCTCTAAGATCTATAAATTGGAAAGCATTTGCTAGAACTGGAGATATGATGGTAAATCAGAAAACAAGAGACGCAGTTACTGATGTTTTCATAATTTTAGACACCAGAGATGTTACTAGAATTGGAACTGTTCTTAAGAATCCATTGGAGATGGGAACCATTGCTGCAGCTTCAATTTCAAATCATTTCAATAAACGCCGAGATTCTGTATCCTTAGTCACATATGGTTCGAAGATGGATTTCCTACCGCCAGATACCGGAGATAAACAGAATTACAAGGTCTTGAGTAGATTAGCATCTGTTCAACCTTCAGGATCGATGCCTCTACAAGCAGTAACAAATTCGCTTGCTCCTAGAATTAGTCGCGGATCTCCAGTTTTCATTATTAGTAGTCTAGAAGGAGATGCGACCACAATTCCAGCAATTAGAAATCTATCTGGAAATGGCCACGCAGTAACAATTCTATCTCCTAGTAGTATAGATTTAGAAAGATTAGTTAGTAGAATTCCAAGGATGTCATATGAAGTTCTAAAGTTAGAACGTCAGAATAGGCTAACAGCAGTTTCTGGATATGGAGCTAAAGTAATTGATTGGATGCCAGAAGTTGAACTCTCTCAGGCATTAATGCAATCTAGGGTAATATAGTGATAACATGAATGAAAATAATCCAAAAAAATTGGAAACACTCCATTTACCCACATTAAGAAAGAAATGGCAAATAATTTTCTTACAAGTAATTTCTACTATCTCTCTTATTCTTTTGTTAAGAAAGATGAGCGAGATATTTGGCTCATGTAGTGAAGAATTTATAATGAATAATTCTCCAGAAACATGGTGTCCAGCTTATGACCATACCAAGGGATTAATATGGTTTTCAAAAAGTAATGATTTACTTATTCCAGATATTATTCTAGGAATCAATGAAACTGGGGCATCTTCCCTATTAGGCCCATTAATTCTGTGTACATTTATTACATTTGTATGGATTTATCTAAGTACATTGAGACAGAAAACTCAAGATTTAATTAGAAACATAGTTATTTCTGGATTATTAATCTGGGCAATAGTTCCATTTATTTTTACTTGGATAATACAATCCATTTCAAACGGGTTTCACTTACCTTTCGGAAATGAAGAAAATAATCTAAATCATCTTGATGTATTATTTGAACCATTTAATCTATTTATTGAATTACTATTTTTAGGTCTAGTTTTTGCTCCAATTTTAGCCGGATTTATAGGAATTTGGGGGCTTTCTAAGAGGCCTATTACTTGGGCAGTTGGATATTTTCTTGTGATAATTGGAATTCATGCATTACTAACTTTCGAACCAATATTTTCTGAAATTGATTTAGGCCTTCAACCCCTTTCTACTCAGATTGGGGAAGGTTCAGAATTCTTTGGCTTATTATCTCCTTTCGCATTTTCTCTTCTTGAAATTTCAGTTTTGATACTTATCTTCTTAGAATCTGGAACATCCGTAGTGAATCATCTTGAGTATGCAGTCACACTTCCAGAGGATGCAAAAATAAATCAAGAATATGTAAGACAGTTTAACAATATAGTAAACTCACAGCTGGTACAATTAGTTGCAGCAGTCATAATAGTATCACTGATTACTGCTATGTCATTATCATTCGATGACTTATTGATTTCAGTAGTCGAAATGCTTGAGGGAACTCAATGGTCTGGACAAGTACAAGAATCCCTGGAATTAAGGATGACATATGGAAAAGTAATTTCAGCTGGATTATTTATTTTCTTTATAGCTGGAATGAGATATTTGGTGCCATGGCAAAATATAATTGGATATATCGGAACAAATATTTCAAGAATCAGAAATTAATTTAACCTGATTCTAGTAATAGTCTTTCCAACCTTTGTAGCAAGAATTGGGATAAAAATAATTAAGAAAAATAATACGAGTAAATCACCGTAATTTGGGAATATTTTTTCCGTTTCTTCAGATAATAAAGGGAAGCTGAAAAAACCTATCAATACAAATAATACTAATGATAATCTATCAGCATTAGGAGTCATGTTTTTGCTCGGATTTTTATCACGATTAGGCAGTTCGCGTATTTCGCTCATGATTCTATGACTGCCATACTGTCCATGAATTAAACGGCTAAAAGCTATAAATAAAATGGGTGGGTTCAAGGATGAAATCCCTCTGCTAGTTATATGAGTGCTGCGATTAATATTCAAAAATGTAGTAGATGTAAATCAGATGCAGTAATTTTTCAGGCATATAGTGGCCAGCATTTATGCGGTAGACACCTCCATTCTTCAATCAGAAAAAAAACTTCAAAGGAACTTAGAAATCAATTGAATTTACCAAAAAATGCGGTAAAAGAAGATGGCAGTAGATATAAAATTCTAGTAGCTATATCTGGTGGAAAGGACTCCGCAGTACTACTTTCTATGATTGTTGATATAATAGGAAAAAGAAGAGATATAGAGATTATCGCTGGGTGTGTTGATGAAGGTATTGATGGTTACAGGTCACCGTCATTGAAGTGTGCGAGAGATTTAGCTGAGGATCTGGATATAAAATTTGAAACTGTTTCTTACGAAGAGATGGACTATGAAAGAATGGATGAAGTTGTTTCTCGAATTCCTACTATTGGGAGTTTACATCAAGAGGCTAATGGAATGATGCCTTGCTCTTTTTGTGGTGTATTTCGGAGGCAGAGTTTGAATTTCTTGGCCGAAAAGGTTGGTGCGGATGTAATGGCATTAGGACATAATCTAGATGATATGGCCCAATCGGTTCTAATGAATTTACAAAAGGGAGAAATTGATAGAACTGTAAGATTGGCACCTCATACTAAAATTCCAATTCAAGGATTAATTCCTAGAATAGTTCCACTAAGATGGATTCCAGAACAAGAAATCCATGCTCAAGCTATTCAGGCAAATTTGCCAATATATCATGGAGATTGTCCACATGCACCAGGTGCAATGAGACAGCAGAGCAGAACAATAGTAGCCGATTTAGAATCCTTAACTCCCGGAGCTAGACATGGACTTCTACACTCACTTGATCAGATTAGAAATCTCCATCTACAAGCATATCCAGATTCTAAACAAGAAGTAAAAAAATGTAGTAAATGCGGAGAAATTACCAGTAAAGAGATTTGTCAATCATGTGTGATGAAGAAATGGTTGACAGAAACAGCATGAGGGTTTTTATGAAAAATAAATTTGTAAATATTGCCGGATATAAGTTTGTTAAAATCTCTGATAAAGAAAATCTTCAATTAAAATTCAGAGAATTTTGCTTAGATTATTCATTATTAGGCACTATTCTACTCAGTAGTGAAGGAATAAACTTCTTTCTGAGTGGACATAATGATAATATTGCATCCTTCTTAGAATTTTTAGACAAGGATGAGAGATTCAGATCTATTCCAATAAAACAATCATTTAGTGAAAATAGTGCATTTAGGAAAATGAATGTTAGATTGAAAAAGGAAATAATATCAATGGGAAAAGAAGAAATTAATCCTTCAATAAAAACAGGTGAAAAAATCTCTCCACAAAAATTTAGAGACTGGTTGGAAGAAAATAAAGATATTATTATTCTCGATACTCGTAATGACTATGAAATAAGACTCGGATCTTTCGAAAAATCTGTAAATTTAAACCTAAGCACGTTCAGAGGTTTTCCAGAAGCAATATCAAATTCCTCTTTAGATCGACAAAAAACTGTAGTTATGTTTTGCACTGGTGGAATTAGGTGTGAGAAGGCAAGTGCTGAAATGATAAATCAGGGATTCAAAGACGTCAGACAATTGGACGGAGGGATTTTAGGTTATTTTGAGTCAGTAGGTGGACAATACTGGAGTGGAGACTGTTTTGTTTTTGATAGAAGAGTTGCTTTAGATTCTAGCCTAAGTGAAACAGATATAGAAGTATGTTTTGCTTGTAGAGAACCGTTGACCCCAGATGAAATATCAAGTAGAAAATATATCGTTGGGCAATCATGCCCATATTGTTTCGGAAATAAAAATTAAATTATATTTTCAATTAATTCTTCTAATGTTTGCCTTTTCCCACAGTAATAGCATCTTATTTCTAAAGGATTTTCATTTACTATCTTCATCCTTTGAGGCAATGGCTCTCTATCTGCCTTAGTGATACAATTTGAAAATGAACATGACGCAATATTGTACAACTCACCAGATAGCTCAACTTTCATTTTTCCAGAAACTACATGATTTCTAATTATAGCAATACTAGCTTCAGGAGCAATTAATGCTAATCTATCTAACTCTTCTTGATTAAGCTCCCTATCCTCAATTTTGAGTACATCCTTCCTACCAATTTTATCACTTGGTACATTCATAACTAGTGATACAGGAGTTGATCTTTTCACATCCATTCTTAACATTTTTATTACTTGTAAGGCATATCCGGAAGGGATATGATCTATAACAGTACCATTTCTAATGGCTGTTACCCTTCTCATTTCAGTCATTATTTCACCTTCTTGGGGACAGATACTCCCAGACTTCTGCATAGTAATGCCATTCTAGTTGGTACTCCATTGAACGCTTGTTGAAAATATCTGGAATGTTTCGTTTTGTCTACGCTACTATCAATCTCATCCACTCTTGGAAGTGGATGCATTACAATCAAATTTTCTTTAACATTGGTTAAATCAGAGCTAGTAAGTTTGTATATCCCGGCAACCTTCGAATATTCATCATCATCAGGAAACCTCTCTTTCTGTATTCTAGTCATATATATAACATCTGCAGACACAAGTTGCTCTTTGAAATTTTCAGTTTCTAAGATTTCACAACCCGAGTTTCTCAGATCGGTAACTATTTCACTAGGCATTCTTAAAGATGGAGGAGAAACAAGTACCAAACTGGATCCAAATCTTGTTAATGCATGTGAAAGACTGTGAACTGTTCTACCATATCTCAGATCTCCAACCAAAATTACTCTCAAATTTTCTATTTTATCTTGTGCTTGCCTTATAGTAAATAAGTCCAACATGGTCTGAGTAGGATGATTTCCAGATCCATCTCCAGCATTTAGAATAGGAATATTTACAGAATCTGCGCTATATTGTGCTGCACCTTGTTTAGGATGTCTAATTGCTGCAACATCGGCATAACCATCAATCATTTGCATTGTATCATATAATGTTTCACCCTTCGAAACCGAGGTTCCGACAGAACTAAAATTCAAAACTTCACCACCTAGTCTTTTCATAGCAGTTTCAAAAGACATTCTTGTCCTTGTAGAATTCTCAAAAAACATATTCGCTAATACTTTCCCCTCTAAGAGTGGTAAGGAAACTCTACCTTCAGCTACAGGAACCAAACGTTCTGCTTCATCGAGAATTTGAGTTATTTCATCATCGGATAAGTCATCCATCGTCACTAAGTCGCCCATGTTCCTTCTATCCTTCGCGTAAGAACTCATCACTTATGCATTACCTTAGAAGTAACTTCAATTTCCAACTCTACCGACGAATTGATGTGCATAACTCATCTCCGTAAATTCATGATTATCAGCCGAACTCCTCTTCGAGTTTCGTTCTGTGGCGGTGGAACGGACATTGATGACTTCTCAAAATCATCAAATAATGGAGGGAAAGTAGTTTCAATGGCAATAGATAGACACGTATATGTTACAATCAATCCTAGATTCGACAATAGAATTAGAGTATCCTACTCATCCTTAGAAATAGTAGATTCGGTTGATGAAATTCGCCATGACTTGGTACGTGAATCAATGAAATTAACCGGAGTAGAATCTGGAATTGAAATTACAACAATAGCCGATATTCCAGGAAAAGGAACTGGCCTAGGATCTTCATCAACAGTCACTGTCGGACTCTTACATGCATTACATCATTTCTGTGGAAGAAGTGTGGATAAAGATCAATTGGCCGATGAAGCTTGTAAAATAGAAATAGAACTCTTAAATCAACCAATAGGTAGACAAGATCAATATGCGGCTGCATTTGGTGGACTCAACGCAATCAATTTTAGTAAAGAAGGTGTTAATGTTAATCCATTGACTATCCCGACTGAAACAGTTTCACAAATAGAAGATGAATTCTCCTTAGTATACACTGGAATAACCCGGAAAGCAAGCTCAGTTCTTTCGGAAAAACCTATTGATTATGAAGAAAAAGTCAACCGACTAAATGAAATTAGAGAACAAGCAGAAATCGCTGAAAAATTATTGAAAATTGGAGATATTAGTAAATTAGGACTACTCCTTAATGAGGCTTGGATAAACAAGAGAGCCATTTCTAATTCAGTTAGTAATGACAAAATCGACTCTCTGTATCATAAAATTTTGGATATTGGAGCTAATGGAGCAAAACTCGTTGGAGCTGGTGGAGGGGGTTTTTTTCTAGTTCATGGTACACCTGGACTAAGAAATACGCTTGAGAAGAATTTAGATGAAAAATATAGAATTATTCCAATTAAGATTGACAATACAGGTTCTTCTATTATACATGGATAAGATTGTAAGAAATTAATCATCAAATGAAAATTGAACTGTATCATAATCATTTAACAGTATATCTAT
>LURV01000051.1 GCA_001629205.1 Marine group II euryarchaeote REDSEA-S30_B12 | reverse complement strand
TGTAGTCACAGTCACAGAGTCGTCTTTTAGATAATCAATCAGAATTACTGGAACAAAACTAAGTTCTAACTTACTTGCAGCCCTACATTTATGATGCCCATCTAAAATCACTAATGTTTCTCTATCCACGATTATTGGTTTGTAGAATCCCTTTTTTTCTAATTTCCTTATTCTTTTAGTGACATTATTTGGAATCACCTCTTCATGACCTCTCAACAGGTCAATTGACACCAATTCAATGTCATAAGGCATCTCTTCCATGTACTGCCGTATGCAAACAGGCTCATAAAGGAGATTAAGGTCGGCGGGCCGCTGGTGAATAGAAATGGGCCTTCATAAACATATTAGCGAGATTTGGAAACAACCTAAGATCTCGATACCAGCAAGATATAGGACTGAAAGAATGGCAGGATGGAGAAGGGATCCAGTTTTCCAGAGGATAGAAAAACCAACTAGAATAGACGCAGCAAGAAGAGTAGGTTACAAAGCTAAACAGGGGATTGTAGTTGTTAGAACAAGAGTTCGTCGAGGAGGCTTAAGAAAGGGAAAAATTCACATGAAGAGAAAACCTTCCAAGGCCGGTATAAAAAAGATAACTATGGCAAAATCAATTCAAAGAATGGCAGAAGAAAGAACTGCTAGAAGATATCCTAATCTCGAGGTATTGAACTCATATTGGGTAGGAGAAGATGGAAAAAATAAATTCTACGAGGTAATTCTAATTGACCCATCTCACCCAGTAATTAAGTCAGATGATAAATTAAATTGGGTATCTAATGGCTCCAGTCACAGAGGAAGAGCATTTAGAGGAAAGACCAGCGCTGGAAAAAGAGGAAGAGGTTTATTCAACAAAGGAAAAGGTGCTGAGAAGTTACGCCCAAGCCTGAAAGCTAACAAAAATAGAGGAAAGTGATTACTTTCCGCCGTCATATTCATTCGATATGGTTAGTGTGAACGTCCTATGGTCGACCGCCATGCCTCTCAGATTAGAGGATTACCGGTAATAATTCCAGATGGAAGAGTACTCGGAGTAGTGCATGATACTGTAATTGAAGTAGAAAATTGGTCCTGTACTCATATCTTTATCTCAGATCCACCAGAAAATCTTGTTGAAGGGCGAACTCATGTAGCCATTCCGTGGAATTGGGTTCGCTCTATAGGGGATGTAATAGTTTTAAGGTGGTTTCCAAAAACGCCCATACCTAGAAATCTCTGAAAAAATACGCACAAATTCTGAACGTAAATACAATACGATTCAAAAGTAGAGGGTAAACGGTTGAATGATGATTACTCCCAGAGTCATTATTTTGATTATATTTTCATCAATAGTTAATGCCAACATTATTAATGCAGAATCAAGAGGTCCTTTCTCTTGTTCACCAGCTGGAATAGATGAATTACCTGGTAATTGGACGATAGAAGATCAGAGCTGTTTAAGAGTCGACTTAGGGATAAAACAACCAGGAGATACAATATTTTTTACTATCTCTTCCAGTTCTGAAATTGATATATTACTCTTTACTGGAGATGCAATCTCTGCATATCAAAATGGACAAACTTTCAGATCAGAATCAATTTGGGAAAGTGAGTCAATTTTTGAGTTTTTTACAGGTTCAGGTGAATGGCACTGGCAAGTACCTGTTGATAGGAGTGAAACTAGATGGTATCTAGTAATTGATAATCAACAACATCCACAAGATCAGGGAGAAGGTTCTCAAGGAGGCCAAAGTGTGGATATTTACTTAGATTCTGGAATTATCAATCACACGGAATTTACACTTTCAGATACTATTCACAGGGTAAATCCTTCCAGCTACAAGATTGCATATGGACCATTTCCTATCGATGAAGGTACATTTGTAGAGATTTATGCCAGAACAATGGAAGGTTCTCCGGATATTTTTATAATGTCAGAATCTGCTTTTTCTTTATACTCTCCAGAAAATAATTGGAATCAAGGCTCACGTTTCTCCTCAGCTGATATGCTGGTAATCTCGAATGAAAGATACCTACCATGGTTGGCACCAGATACTAATAATGAGGAAATTTATGTTATAATTGACAATAGACCAGGGCCTGGTGGTGGTGATAATGGATTAAACCCCGCTGGAATAACTGTAACTGTTAGTTTAACGCCGGTGATTAACCCAAAAATTAGTTTACAAAAAATATCTGAAACTGTAGACGTGGGTGAAAGTATTATTCTATCTGCATCGGATACACCAAATAAATCAAATCAGATAAATGAGTCTAGTTATTTTTGGGACATAAATGACGATGGAATTACAGATTTTACAGGACCTTCTATTTCACATAGTTGGAATAAACCTGGAAATTATGAAGTTGAATTGACTGCAATTTCAATTGATTCTAGGAGTGCTAGTAGTACGATTATTGTTGAAGTATCCGATAATTCAAACCCTGTAGTAACTTTAGATTCTAGTGAGCAAATTCAAAAGGGATTTGGGGAAGTTATTTCACTTACTGCATCTTTTTCGGATAATTGGGAAATAAGCTCCCTAGAATGGCTAATAGATGGAAATATCGTACTTTCAAATAACTCTATTTCAGAACAAACTACATTATTCTCATTTGATATGAAATTTCAAGATTACGATCCCGGAAATCATCAAATAACTCTGAGAATTATTGATAAATCTGGTCGGAGCTCTGAAGACTCACTTACAATTAATTTAGTTGACATTACACCTCCATCAATCAAGTTGAACGATAATAATGTAGTCCTCACAGCTGGGGATCAATATCAATTTCAAGGAATGGCGGAAGATTTAGAGTCCAAGACACCTTTAATCCACTCATGGATCTTTAATCAAGGCAGCTCTAACGAATTGAGGAAAGATGGAGCTACTGTTATTCATATATTCGATCAAGTCGGCACGCAATATGTTATCTATTCAGTAGAAAATGAGGCAGGATTAAGCTCACAAAAAGAAATACTAATTCAGGTCGAACAAATAAATGAGCCTACTCCATTCATATTCTCCAGTATTTTTTTGATAATAATTGCAATTACTACCATAATAATTATTTCATATATTTTTTTCAATAGAGCGGTTGTAAATAAGATGGAAGAATTAGTAAATGTAGTTGAAAATACAGAAAAGGATGGAAACAAAAAACATCCAATTGAAAAACTAAATACAGAATTTAATGAACCCGATAATACTAGATTCGCCCCCCCACCATCTTACCAATTTGAATCCTCATCCGAATCATTATCTACAAACAAAAATGAGGCTTTATTTGCAACTCATGGAACTCTAGTTTGCTTGGGTTTGATC
>LURV01000050.1:3682-7821 GCA_001629205.1 Marine group II euryarchaeote REDSEA-S30_B12 | reverse complement strand
GCTCTACCTGACTAAGCTACAGACCCGGATTTCGGGCTGGCTACCTGCATTTAATCGCGACGGGAGTTTACGATAATCTTCCAGAAGGATTTGTTAGTGTTGTTACTTCTTCATTAGAAGCCATGACAATTGCATCGCACATTCCAACAAAAAGTCCTACCTCAACAACTCCGTTAATTTTTACAATTCTTTCTTCCAATTCAGTTGGTTTAATTATTGTAGGGCCAAAATGGGCATCGAGAATTACTCCACCATTGTCAGTAATGAATGGGTTATTTTTTCCACCCCTCAATTTTATGTCATTTGGACAAAAATTTGAAATTTTTTTTTCTACATCGGTCCATTTCTCTAGATCTACTTCTATTGGTAAGGGAAACGATCCTAGAGTTTTCACATATTTGGTGCTATCAGCTACTACAACCATAGATTTTGATGCTTTGGCGACAATCTTCTCTCTTGTCAAAGCTCCACCTCCTCCCTTGATTAAATTAAAAGAGTCATCAAATTCATCAGTTCCATCAATAGTCAAATCGACTGTTCCAATTTCATCTATTTTTATTAGTGGAATATGAAGACTTTCGGCTAACTTCTTTGTTTGTAAGCTAGTAGGAACGCCAATGATGTCGAGTTTTTCTTCACGAATTTTTCTTCCAATTTCTAATATTGTATATCTAACTGTGGATCCTGTTCCAAGTCCTAATATCATCCCATCTTGTACATAATCACACGCTGAAACTCCGGCTATTTTCTTTAGTGCTTCTACGTCTTTCATACATTTCTATAATATAGGATGGTGCATATAACTTCCTAAAGTGCTATATTTTCCCGGTGGGTTCTTTTCATAGTACCCTGTCCGAGTATTGAGGGAGCAGGAGGGTTGCTGACAGTGTACGACACTGAGGAAAGTCCCCTCTCCAAGGTGCAGGCGTCTCACCGCAAGTTGAGGGCCCGGGAGGGTCGGCTCTGCAACAGAAACGAACCATGTCAGGTTAACAGTGAACTCGAAAGAGGGAGGTTTCCTGAATGTGGCTGGAACGAGCACCCACGCCGGAGCAAGTCCAAGCAGGCCCGTATGGCACCAACAGGGCCGGGTAGGATGCATAGTTGAATGCAACCAGCCGAAAGGTGAACAGAAAGGGGCTTACTCCCTGCACCCTCACTTTCTAATCGACCAATACAGCATCTAAAGAAGAGTCTGAAGAAATGGAGCCACTCTCGTCATAATCTAGCCAAGTACCTTTTCCTGACAATCTTGAATTTAATTCATGATAGGAAGTTATCATGCTAGGTAATAGTATTGAGCTAGTCAGTAGTGCTAAAACTAGTAAAAGCATCATCAAAATAAAGAAATTTTGTAGCCCTGGAATTGCTACAAATAGACCAGCAGAGAGTCCAGCGCATGTAGTTGCCGTAGTTTCAAAAATTGTTCTTCCTGTTTTGGAAACAGTATTTACGATGCCGGAAGGAGTTTCTCCTTCATCTTTTATTCTATCAATAATATGGATAGAATCATCGACTCCAATTCCAAAAACAATAGTACCAATCATTGCAGTAAACACGTTTACATTCACCGATCCACCTCTCATTAGCAATGGTTGCCAAAGTACTACAACCCCTACTGCGGCCATGGTAAAAATTGCTAGTCTGGGGGAGCGAAACAGGATTGCCATAGTAATGAGAAGAATGCCCATTGTAGCTATAGTAGTTCCAGATTGTGAGTCATGAATTGCCTTGTTTATATCCAGTGAAACGGGCAATCCACCTGTAAGAAGGGAGTTGGAAACTCCTTGAATATTCAATGCTGGACATTCTAATGCAGAATCACACCCATTACCATCTAGATGATCATCTATTTCTTCTCTTAAGTTTCCTGCGGTTGCCAAGTTTATGTAAGGTTGATTTACATAAACTAGAGTCTTTGTCTCACCCAGTCCCTCATCTGCATTCATCAACATTGACCTAATCTCTGGACTAAGTGTATCAAATGCAATATTTACCATATCTTCTCTACTACTTGCTGAATAAGGCCAACAATCTGGCCTTAGAAGATTTGATGATTCATCCCAACATTCATTGTGAATTAACTCCCATAAGCTTTGTTCGAATATCTCTTGATCTGCAAGTTCTAAATCTACATGAATAGCTTTTAGGATATCGACCAAACTGATAGTAGTTGTTTCGGGTACGTTATCTATCTTCATTACTTGCATTCTTTCTATAGCATCTAAAATGGGTAAATCTCTAATCGGAGCTGTATTATTCTGCGACCCTCGCTCTTCGGCGTTTACTATGAACATATTTGTTTGACCGCCGCCAAAAACAATACTGTATTCCCTTAGTGCTTCATATGACTCTAACCCAGGTGGAACTTCATCAGAAGATCCTGTAATATCCTTTCCTAATTCTTCATTGTAAATATTTATTCCATACATTGTAATAATTAAAGAAAATAAAATGACTACAAGTGTATTTTTAATTGGTAATTTTCCAATTTCTATCCAAGCCTCATCTAAAGTAGATAAAGTAATTGTTAGAGATAAAGTAATTCCTAAAATCAAGGAGCTACTCTGACTAAGAGGTGATAAATAATATAGAACAGATGAAAAAATACTAGTAGAAATTAAAAAGAATAATACGAAATTAATTCCAAAAATCTTGTACTTATCCTGATTTTTTGGTTTTTCGTTGTATGATGTTTCGTTTTCTATATTTTTTGATTTTTCGAGTTCTTTAAGTACTTTGGATGAGGGGTATTCTTTAATTTTAGAATCGAATTTTTTCTTTGAGGAAAAGCTCCATGATTGTCCTTTTCTATATTTTAGTAATTCTATTAGAGCTGGGACCATTAAAACTGATAGAATAAATGTACTAAAAATTCCAATTAATAGGGTTATTCCAACTGTCCTCATTGGTGCAATTGGAACTAATTCTTTCCATGTAAGGACACTGAAGCCTATCATTGTAGTCAGTGCCGAAAGGAGAATGGCATTTCCAGTAGTCATAATTGCCATTACCGTAGACCTAAGACTAATTTCTGGATCAAAGGGATCTTCAGAAAATTCTTGTTGATCATTCATCCTCGATAATGCTCTAGACTTCAACAGATTTGTTCGATTTTCTTCTATTCTGTTCGTTAGGTGAAGTGAGTAGTCAACACCTAAACCTATCAGAATAGGTCCTGCAGATATAATCATTGGAGTTAGCATGATATCTAGGATAACAGTTGAGCCAAATGTAATTGCTAAGCTCATAATTATTGGCAATCCACAAATTATCAAAACCTTGAAATTTCTATGTAAGATGAACATTGTCAATCCTACTAAAAAGACGCTCGCTGGTAACATTGTTTCTACTAATTCTAAGTAAATCTGATCTGATACATCATGTAGTACTGGAGTTAGTCCTGTCACAGTAACGGCCTTTCTTGATGGAATAACATCTAATCTAGATTGATCCATAGTAGATACAGGATTATTATATTTCCTAGTACAAATTTCACAAATAGATTCTTCTGCTTCATCTAGAAGTCTTTGAGTATGATTGATGAATGCTTTATGATCTCTTATTACTCCTAATTTATTCTCTTCAGAAATTCCCTTAGGGTCACTCCTCGGGGTGATATCGGTATTTGTCATATCGAATGAAATACCCATTATTATAACTCCTGTATCCCAAATACCATCTTCATTTGTGTCTTTGACAAAATTTGAGATTAATGAGTTGGCATTTGATACATATTCATCAATTCTTTCTTGTGCTCCATCTCCTTGCGGAATTGAGTATCCTTGATTGGGATTAATACTTGTGAATGTACACCCGCCATTGCTAGTTGGTAACCCATACCGCTCCACTGCACAACTGAATCTTGAATTACTTGAGTTTGCTTCTTTTATTATCTGAGCTGGTGATAGAATCCAAACTACTCCATCACATCCCGATTCTGGACTATTGCATGCCCAAGAACCTCTATCTTCCTTATTTGGATCTAAGCCTTCTTTGAGTCCACCTTGACCTCTATTATTATCATCCCCCTCAATCCATGATATTTGGGAAAGAATTTCAGAATCAGTAATATTTTCTAATCCTTTTTCTGAGCCAGAAGCTGCATTATTAGTCTGAACATAAAGAATAACTATATC
>LURV01000050.1:0-3660 GCA_001629205.1 Marine group II euryarchaeote REDSEA-S30_B12 | reverse complement strand
TCTGTAGAGTTTGCGCCATCTGGAAGATATATCTCTACATCGCCATTTATCTGGTGTTCAAAATCCATAGCATCTCTTCCAATCAATACGGTTATCAGTAACAACAATGCGACCAATGCACCTGGACTACGTTGAATGCCGCTAAATGTTATTTCAGAAGCTCGCTGGGCACTTGAATGGATTGTGTCTGATACATCTTCCGAAAGTTGAGCTACAGAATCGTAAATATCTCCTATGAATGTTGAAGAAATATTTTCTCTAATCTTCATGATTTGTAGTCTAATTGGTTGTAGACTATCAAAGAACCATTCCCAAAAACGGGCCTCATCATCAATTTTGTCGTCATTCCGCTCTACTGACACAGTATCTGGAAAATATAGTAGTCAATGAAGCGTTCGGAATTCTAGGTAAGTTTAGAGAGATTTTCAATCGATTACCTCAAGACCGATAGTTGATTCGCAGAAGTATGGATTTAGTCACTGGAGGTGCTGGATTTATTGGATCCCATTTAGTTGATGCGTTGGTAAATGAAGGTAAGAAAGTAAAGGTATTAGATAATTTTAGTAGTGGAAGGATGGAATTTCTTAGCCATCACGATACTAATGATAATGTAGAAATAATAAATGCTGATTTATTAGATTTAGTTTCTGTAATTGATGCCATGAAAGGAGTGGAATTTGTACACCACTTAGCTGCTAACCCTGACATTCGACTCGGGACACAAGTCACTGACACTGATTTGAAACAGGGAACTTTAGCAACTTATAATGTATTAGAGGCGATGCGAATTAATGAAGTAGGAACAATTTCATTCGCATCTTCGTCAGCCATTTATGGTGAAGCCCAACAAATGCCAACGTCTGAAGACTACGGGCCAATAGTGCCGATTTCATTGTACGGAGCATCTAAGTTAGGCAGTGAAGCTCTAATTTCTGCTTGGGTTGGGACTTTCGGCATTAGAGCATATATTCACAGATTTGCAAATATTGTCGGGCCAAGAGGAACTCATGGAGTGATTTTCGATTTTATTCATAAATTGAAGAAAGATCCTACTAGATTAGAAGTTCTAGGAGATGGTATGCAAGAAAAATCTTACATGTCTGCCGAAGACTGTGTGCAATCAATGTTACATATTTTGAAAAATACTAGTGACTCAATTAGTATTTTCAATCTTGGTACCGGAGATACTTGTTCGGTCTCTAGAATTTCGGAAATTGTAGTGGAAGAAAGTAAACTCAGTGAAGTCAGCATAGAATATTCGGGTGGAAAAAGGGGCTGGGCTGGAGATGTCCCTAAGACTTACTTAAATGTGGATAAATTATTGGCTACTGGATTTCTACCCACCTCTAACTCTGAAGAAGCCGTGAGAAATACAGCAAGTTCTCTGATTAAAGAAATAGGATTATTTTAGAATCTCAATAATATACAAAAAAAGGCGATATTCTGAAAAAATCACGACCCAGTTTCATAACTAAAGATACTTTCCAGCTATTGTGAGTAAGCGCTGGTATCAGGAAAATAAAAGGGATCCTTGGAGGAGAGAAGCAAAGTCTAAGGGATATCGTGCTAGATCAGCGTACAAACTACTACAAATTCAAGAAAGATTCAAGATAATAAAGAAGGGAAATAATATCCTTGACATAGGTTGCCACCCAGGTGGATGGACCCAGGTTTCTGTAGAATTAGTAGAAGATTCTGGACTAGTCATTGGAGTGGATCTATTGATGACATCTTCAATTGAAGGGGCCGAGATAATTATTGGAGATATAACAGAAAACAGTACTTTAGAAAAAATTACAGATATTATGGAAGATAAGGAATTTGATGTGGTTATTAGTGATATTTCTCCTAGATTGACTGGGAGATATGATACCGATCAAGCAATTTCATTGGAGTTGTCTACAATGTCATTAGATGCTGCCTTCGTTTTGTTGAAAGTAGGAGGTAATTTCGTAACAAAAATTTTCCAAGGAAGGGGTGTTGAAGGACTGGTTGAATCGGCAAAAAAGAGATTTAAGAATGTAAACCGATATACACCGACTGCAAGTAGAACTGCATCTTCGGAGACCTATTTGATTTGTCAGAATAGATTATTAAATCCACGAAAGGGGTCTAAAAATAGTGCGATTGAAGAAGTCAAAAGTCATTTAGAAAATATTGGAATAATCACTGAAAATGACAACAGTGTGGAAGAAGAAACGGTAGTAGGATTCCGGAAATATAGTAAAATCGAAAAAGATTGATTACTCAGAGTTCCTATCATAAGGGATTATATTCTGCCATTCTGTAGCATCTGATCGGGCTACAATTGCATGAACCCATTCTGTTTCTGAGCAATTGAAAACCTCATGAGGTAGGCCAGGTTCAATGTAGAACATATCACCTTCATTATGAATCACAGACTTTCTACATCCTGGTCCAAATTCATGCCTAACTCCACCCTTCAATAAAAAAATCATTACATCGAAATCCACGTGAATATGGGCCTTTGCAACTCCACCAGGTGGTATATATGCCCTATTCATTGATAGTCCGGTGGATGGAGTATTCTTACCTGAAAGTCCTGGAGCATACTCTATATTATTCCACCCGCGTACTTTTTCTAAGTCTCGGAGACTCCAAATTCCACCCTCATCGGTAACAAAACTATTCAAATCGATTCTATCGTTTAATTTGTCTGATTCTGTGTCTGACATTAATGTAATCTTGTGATAAATTTCTTTTCAATATATTCCAGAATTTAACAAATTTATATCACATAATGATAATCAACGCTAAAAAGGAGTCTTGTTTCGACCCGAAAGTCGGAGTGCGTAATACATGACTAAGAGGGCCACAGTTTGTTCATCTTCAGGAATTCCTTTAGTTGAGACTCAGAGTACCTCTTTTCCTTGTCCTGGATGTGGAAAATCAATTGGAAGGAGTCAGCGATGTAGAGTTCAGGCTGTTAGCTATATTTGTCCTAATTGTAGATTTGAAGGTCCATGAGTGATAATTATGGGAGAAGTAGTAGTAAAATATAAGGTGACTGTTAAACAACCGGATGAAGGGGTTCCTGATTACCAACAAATTGCTGATGGCATTTCTCAATTCGAGGAAGTTCAGAAAGTCGAGATTAAGCCTTTGGCTTTTGGAATGATGTTCATAGAAGTCCAAGCCGTACTAGGTGAGGGAGAAGGAATAGTAGATGGTTTTGAGGAAAAGGTAAAACAATCTGATTCTTCTGTAGGGCAAATTGAAGCTCTAGAGATGGGTAGATTATAATCAGTAGTGATTTAGAGGAGAATGCATAAATTCTCTCAAAAATATAGTAGCATATGTTCCGGGTGGAAGTGTGAATCTAAATCTTATACTAGCTCCTTCGGGGTGCCATCTATCTCCCTCTTGAGGTCCTTTATCCCATCTTTCTGACATATCACTGGAATAGTCAGGAGCTTGAGCTACATTGAAATCCCTGAATGGTACTGATAGTTGCCTTCTTGTTCCTGATGTAGTCAATCTAGGTATTTCAGGAACTATCCAGTTACAGTCCTCTAGATTTGTAACTTTTCTAGCTTCTAATTCACATTTACCGGGTAATGCTTCGGCATATTTTGCTTTTGATCCAGGAAGAGGGCCAGTAACTATCAACCGACCTAGCTGACAATTTCTCCTACATCT
>LURV01000005.1 GCA_001629205.1 Marine group II euryarchaeote REDSEA-S30_B12 | reverse complement strand
AGCCTAGAGTTAACGGTCCAACAATTTAGTACTTTTTCAGTAAACGAAGATGATAATTTTCAGACTGTTATTTCATCCTCTACAAATAAACCAGCTAACATTACGTATACCATTTCAAAACCTTCAGCTAATGCTAATGTAACAATATCTGATTCAGGTGCTTTATTTTATTCACCTCAACTCCATTTAGTGTAACAGTAATGGTTTTCTCTATCTCAAAGGAATCTAGACTCCTAAATGACAAGTCAGAAGTTCCATTGGACATGATAAAATTTTTCCCATTATTGCAAATCCCCCATCCTTCTCCAGAATATGAAAAATTTCCAACTAATGAGAAATCTGTCAAATTATAAATAAGTGCAATTTCACTCTTCCATGTAAGCATTATTAGTGAATCTTGGAAATAGGTAATGCCTTCTGCAAAATACTCATCCGGCATATTTTTACTTCTAATTATTTGGCCGTCGATTTGAGAAATTTCTGCTAAATATGAATTGCCATATAATCCTGAGCTTTCATATAATTTTCCATTTATTTCTTCCAGTCCTTGGGTGAATGACGAATTATTATGTGGAATTATATTGATAATTTGTATTTGTTTTTCCTCAGCTAAATTATCATCCGAAACGTTTGAATGTACCGATATTGAAAAATTGATTAATATCAACATAGAAAGAAAAATAGAGGTCGCGCGCGCTCTCATGTACGAACGGTGCTCCATCGATGTTAAATTACGTCTTTGCATCCATTGATATAGGAAAATAGAAGGAGTGTAGTTTATGCCTAAAAGTGCAAATGAAACTTTTTCAGTTTTTTCTCTGATAACATTTGTAATTTTTATGATTTCAGGAATTTCACCATTGACAACTTCAGAGCAAACCATTGAGGATAGTAAGATAGAATATGATATTGAAAATGGTGACCTTCAACAAGGAGGAAAAATTGGTAAAAAATATCTAATAAACAATGGCAGTACCATTACATATTCTGCTAGTTCATTTCTTAAAAAACAGTGGATAGAAGATGGTTATCCGGGACTGAATCAACATAATAATTTTCCATTAAGATTTTCTAAAAATAATAACACAATATGTGAGAATGCATGGGAAGAAGGTGACTCAGATAATATTACTAGTTCCGATGGCGTAGTAACTACTATTGTAGAGAAGATTTCTGCAAATGCAGCTATTTTCATTGAAGAAGGAAGTGTTATTTCGTCTACTACTTTGAATGATATTGTATCCACATGGGAGTCAATAATATATCCAACTAATGTAAACTATTTTGGGCAGCCGCCTGATGTTGATAATAACTGTCAGATTGAAATTATAATTTTATCTATTGATGGGCCAGGAGATATTGGTGGATATTTTCAGCCATCTATTTCATCTTTGAGAGACTCAATTTTTATAGATATTGATGACTTATCCAATCGTAATGGGATTATAGCTCATGAATTTGCACATTTAATTCATAACTCTAAAGATCCTTATGAATATATTTGGATAGATGAAGGACTGGCAGATTTGGCTTCTTATGTGAACTTCGGAGTAGATATCAGTCTTGCTCAACATGCTAACTCTTGGACAGAAAATACTAGCAAAGGATTAAGATGGTGGAATCAAAGGATTGGTGACTATGGGTCTGCATTTCTTTTCTTTGCCTATATTGAAGAAAAATTGGGAGGTGCTCCTGGAATTAGGAGTTTAGTAATGGATACTTCGATAGGGGGGCAGGGGATTGTTAATTTGGCAAATAATCCTCAGGCGGGATCTACTCTGATTGGTTCTACTATGAGTGAGATTTTCGCCAACTTCAGCATAGCAGTAACATTGGATAGTTCGCAGGGAAGTTATGGATATTCACAACTTGACTTTAGTGAAAACTGCCTTGGTGACAATATTTGTAAAGCAGAAATTGGCGATGAAAATATGCAATGGAACGAGGACTGGCAGTCTTCTAATAATTTCTTAGAGGGCTGGGGGATGAAATCTTTCAAATTTACTCAGGGAGATGGAAATCCACTGAATATCATGGTTCAACCAGATAGATTAGGATTTGAAGGAGTCATACTACAAAGAGAAGCTTCATCTGGGACTCTGACTATGAGCAAGCTCAGAATTGATAGTTCATCGGGAATTGGGACTGGCCTTATTCATGGATTTGGGAATACTACGTCTGAAGTATGGTTATTTGTCTGGTATAATTCTTTAGTAGATGATTGCGATTATGATTTTGCTAATTGCGGAATATTACCATCAGGTAATTATCCAAGTGGATTGTTTACTGTAAATGCGGGCCTGATTTCTGATCCATCTGAATTTTCTATCCAAAGTATTGCATCTTTTGATAGAGATGGGGACGCATTATTTGATAGTGTTAAATTTGAAATTGAGGTTATATCCTATGCATATTATGAGATTCTAAGTTTGACATTAGAGGCGTACAATAGTAATTCAATGATGGATTCAATAGAAACTTTGGTATCGGCGGGAGAGTTGGAATCGGAGATAATAGAGATATGGTTTTCGCCCCCTGAGACAGGAGATTGGTCATTTTTCATTAGACTTGATGATATTAATGGTTTTATGCAAGACCAAGGATTCTCACTTCCTATCGAATTGGCTAATACTAAGCCGGTTTCCTCTGGTTCAATATCATCTAATATTACACAGACGTGGCTTCCAAACTACTTTTTTGGGGGTGGTTTTGATCAGTGGGGGTTTGGTCTGACAAATGGCACTTTTACAAATAATCAGACGCCTGAGTCTTATTTCTGGGACTTTGGTGATGGTAATAACTCTAATTTGAAAAATCCTATTCACTCATATCTAGATGAGGGTTTATTCAATGTAACATTAGTTGTCAGAGATCGTGGTGGATTTTATTCTGAATCTATATCGTGGAGAATATTCGCAAATGATAGTTCTGCCCCTGCTCCTGAGGTTTCAGTAGAAGGAAAAAATATTTCAGAAGGATTAACATTGAAAACTAATCAGAGGGCTCAATTTTCTGCAATTGGCACAGTAGATAATCTTCCAATAAGTGAAATTTTCTTTACCTGGGAATGGGGCGATGGTGATGTTGATTCCGGATTAGGGCTTTACGAAATTGGGCATCAATGGGATGATGGTTCCGCTGATGGGACCCTGTATACATTGAAGCTAACAGCTGATGATGGGAAACAAGCATAGTAGCATATTCCTGGCAATTTGAAGGTGGCGTTAGCCTAGATGGAGATGGAATGAATTTTTCATCTAACTTTAATCAAACTGTATCGTCGGAGTCTAATCCCATCGTAGGATGGATTTCACCCGGATTAAAAAATATCACCCTGGATGTTGAAGATGACGATGGAAATGTATCATCAGTAACTATACAAGTGATAGTTTACAATCAGAGACCTGTAGCTATTTTCGAGCGTCCAGAAGATGGAGATGTATACTCAGCATATATTTTTGATAGTGATTCATTTGATCCAGATGGTCAATCCTCTCAGTTGACTCATATTTGGAAGATTTCTGATATGGTTGATACAATAGAAAATGTTTCATCTGTGAGTAGAACATTCTCAGAACCAGGAATTTATAGTATTAGTTTGGTGGTAATTGATAGTAGCGGACTAGAATCTGCACCAAAGATTTATCTTTTTGAAATTGAAAATCCCCTACCTGTTCCAAGTATCTCATTTGATTGTCCCAGTATTGACGGTAGTCCACTGGAATCCATGCCTAATGACTTTGAAAATGTTACATGGCAGATTCCGTGGACGCAAGATGGTGGTGCATTTTTAGGTCCTAACAAGCTAATAAGGTTTGATGGTAGTGACAGTAAGGATGCAGATCCAAAATTTGAAGGTAAAAATTCAATTGATGATCAGAGCTTAGACTGGAATGGAATCTCTGAGTGGATTTGGGATTTTGGAGATTCTAGCCCACCACAGACAGGTCCAGTAGTTTGGCATCAATATGAAAGACCTGGGACATACTCAGTCAAATTGACGGTAATTGATGGGTTTGAAGGCGGAGAGTCCAATAGTTCAACTATTACGGTATATGTTTCAGAATCGCCAAAAATTTTGACTCAGAATCCGATAAATGGTGAATATGTAGTTGTAGGAGAGAAGGTTGAATTGATTTCTAATATTTCTGACCCCGACGGTAAGCTAGGATTTGAAGCATGGATAGACACTGATATCGAATTCGATAGTGATGGAGATGGAATATTAAAAAATGATAAGGGCAGGAAATTGAATGATGTTATGGAAATAAATTGGGATCTAAATATTTTTCGAGATGATAATCTTGATGGAAATTTCAGGAATGATTGGATAGATGAGAATAGCTCATGGGAAGATCCTGGAGAAATTAGAGTCTCTCTTTCAGCTTGTAATGGGATAGGCGTTTGCTCCATGAAAGATTATGTAATTACTGTGCTTACAGTACAGGAGACCAGTCCACCGAAGACGTTAACGGATTTAACATGGGAAGATTTCATTCCTGATAGAGAAAGTACTGGAATTTTAATTCTTGTGGCGCTAGTGGCATTAATGGGTTGGCTGGTAATGAGGGAAAAGGATGAAGATGAGATAGATGCTGAGGAGATGGCTGAGACTTACTTAGTAGATGAAATCGAAGCAGAAGGAGGTTTACCTGGGATGGATCAACATGTACCACCGCCTAAACCAAAATATCTAACAACTGATGAGAGAAGGAGTAGTGAATCTGGATACATCAGACCGATCAGAACGGGGCGAAGAAAATGAAATCAGTAATTCGAACTTATAAAAATGGGGTACTATTATTTATTTTCCTAATTTTTTTATTGCCTTCTTCTATAATTTCAGCCCCCGTTTCATCACAATCAACTTCATGTAATGTTTCTCCGAGTAGTGACTGGGGAGTTGAAAATCCTGAAGATTATCTTGAGATATCTACTGTTGAGCAAGGGAGTTTTTTTGATATTTTTGATTTTGGGATGGGAGGGACTTCATTGAGGCCATTGTATGGTGGATTTAGTACCGAATGGTCTGATGGAACATGGTCAGATTTTGAAGGCATCGTTGTTTTGAATGATAGTGCTACAGCCTTGGAATTAGTGCTAATTCCGGGATTTAGGTATACATTTTGTGTTGATTTTTCATTTAGTTCTACAAATTCTAATTTATCTTCAGAGGCCATAGGAGATATTTATTTAATGACTAGGAGCAATTACGATATTTATACTGTAGAATACGACCAAAGAGGATGGGATGATTGGGATTCAATAATTGAAGCTCCTGTTGAATGGAGAGATATGGCAACATGGATTCCTTACAGAGATTCACATGCATACGAATCAGTATCTTACAAAGAATTCTCAATTGCAATTGATTCTTCAGGTTCGGCATGGTCTTCCTTAGGGATGGAGTCTAGTAATTACCAAGAGTATTTTCTAGTCTTAGATGGATGGGACAACAGTAGAATTGGTGATTCTATAGCATCTGGCAATACTATGAATGTAGAAATTATTGTTGATATGGAAGAAAGACAGAGTTTACCCAAATATACTGCATATATTCTAGTGGGTGCACTTCCACTATCAGTGATAATAATTCCATTAATCTTACATTTTAGATATCACGCATTCTCAAATTTTTCTGAAATAGATGAATCGGTAGAAGTACCATATCTTTCGGAAAAATAGACCCTTCTACTCTGCGGTATATTGTAGAAGTGACCAAGCTATTTTTAGATCTGGGACATTTATTTCTCCTCTTTGGGCTAAATGCCAACCAATTTCAGTTGTTGAGAAAACCATAAATTGGTTCAATAGTGGTGCGTGAATTTGGGACCAGTCTCCACCAGGGCCATTGCCCATAATTATCTTGTCATAGCTAGAATCTTTCAACTCCCATGCGGCTTCAAATAGTTTCATTCCTTCTGATCTATTATTTGTCTTATAGCAGACCTTGATTAAATCTCCTAGATCTTTTATGTCATTAGCATCCTGAATGATTTCAGAAGCAGAAGGTATGTGATCAGATGAATATAATGATGCTATAATTTTCGTTTTACCGCTGGCTAATTCTAAAAGTTTCAATCTATCCTTATTGTTGATTTCTATCTCTAAATCTATCCATTCTGGCTGCATCTCAATTATTTTTTTTAGAATTTTTATTCTTTCATCCTCTGATCCATGGAAGTGACCACCATTATCTTCAGTTTTACAAGAGTAAATTATTGGTAATTCAATAGATTGAGAGAGTTTAGAAATTGATGAAATAATTTCTTCAAATTCAATATCTATTTTTTCTAAGATTTCGGTTTTTGAATTATTATTTGATTCTTCTTCAAGGTCATTGAAATTATTTTTTATCTTCCTAACATAAAGAGAATCGATTTGAATTTCGACTAAATCCGCCCCTAATTCTTTAGCTAGATTTGCATCTTTGATAATAGAATCTACCGTATTTCCTCTTAGTGAGACACAAATACTTGGCGTTTTCATTGTCGGCTCCCACTAATCATGTGGTTTAATCGTGTCGTGTTAGTTAATCTAAAATTCTTTTAGAATAGCAATGAAATGGCATAAAAACTATGATTTTGATGTAGATAGTGGGTAGTATTGAATAACCACTTTCCATTAGCTAGACTGTTATGACTTGAGGGTTCCCGTAGGGAACCCTCAGAGGTCTCGAAGAAGTTGATGTAATGAGTGATGAATACGATGCTGAAAGTATTCAAGTTTTGGAGGGATTGGAAGCTGTCAGAAAAAGACCGGGGATGTATCTTGGTGATCCTCACGACGGTTCTGCACTACATCACTGCATTTGGGAAGTGGTAGATAACTCAGTTGATGAACATCTTGCTGGACATACAGATTTAATAGAAATAACTCTAAATCCGGACAACTCTCTCTCAGTCAGAGACTATGGCAGGGGGATTCCAGTAGGTATTCACGAAGATTTTGGGATCTCAGCTGCTGAAGTTATTATGACGAAATTACATGCCGGTGGAAAATTTGATAATAGTTCTTACAAGGTTTCTGGTGGCTTACATGGAGTTGGAGTTTCCGCAGTAAACGCAGTTTCTGAATGGATGGAAATGACTATCCACAGGGAGGGGAAAATTTACTTCCAACGCTATGAAGCAGGAGTTCCAGTTGAGGATCTTAAAGAAATTGGAGAATGTAAAGATACGGGGACTCTAATATCCTTCAAACCCGATTTATCAATTTTTACAGATATTGTTGAGTTTGACTTTGAAGAAGTCGATACCAGAGTTGGCGAAACTGCCTTTCTGAATGCGGGGCTAAAAATTACGATTTTAGATCAGAGGGGAGTTGATTCTCACAGGTCAGAACATCTGTACGAAGGAGGTCTTTCGGAATATGTGAGTCAACTTAATGAAAGGAGAGAGGTCTTACATGAAGACGTCATTAAGATTAAAGGAAATAAAGAAATTGAGAAGGGAGATGTAGAAATCGAGTTGGCCATGCAATGGTCAAATGCATTCAGTGAGTCAATTCGTTGCTATACTAATATAATTAGGAATAAGGATGGAGGGACTCACATGTCCGGTTTGCGTACAGCCCTTACAAGTTCTGTAAACTCGTATGCTAAGAAGAAGAAGTTACTCAAAGGCGATTCTTTGTCCGGAGATGACGTGCGAGAAGGATTGGCAGCGATAGTAAGTGTCAAGCATCCTGATCCTTCTTTCTCTTCTCAAACTAAAGATAAATTAGTCAGTAGTGAAGTTACAGGAATAGTTCAGACGATTGTTTATGATAAACTTGGTGAGTTCTTTGAGGAAAATCCATCCATTGCAAAGCAGATTGTAGAGAAGGCAGTACTTGCATCAAAGGCGAGAGAAGCTGCACGGAAGGCCAGAGATCTCACACGTAGAAAGGGCGTCTTAGAAGGTGGTGGCCTTCCTGGAAAGCTTGCTGATTGCCAATCACGGGATCCAAGTGAGTGCGAGATCTATCTAGTGGAAGGTGATTCTGCAGGAGGATCAGCAAAAACGGGAAGAGATCGTAGAATTCAAGCGATTCTTCCTCTCAGAGGAAAGATACTCAATGTAGAAAGACAGAAGCATAATGCTGCGAAAGTATTTCAGAATCAAGAAATACAGACCATAATTCGCGCACTTGGTGCTGGAGTTGGCAATAAAACAGAAGAAGAAGGATCTTTTGATACGAGTAAAATGCGATATTCAAAGATAATTATAATGTGCGACGCAGATATTGATGGTGCCCACATTAGGACACTCATGTTGACGTTTCTCTGGAACTTTATGAGGCCTGCAATAGAAGAGGGTCATGTATACATCGCTCAGCCCCCTCTATATCAATTGACAAAAGGTAGAGTTAGTAAATACGTATTTTCTGATGAAGAGAGAGATAAGGTTACATTGGAATTACAAGGTGACAATCCAAATGCGAAGATAGGGATCCAGAGATATAAGGGATTGGGGGAGATGAATCCCGAACAACTATGGGATACTACCATGAATCCAATGACTAGGACTATGCTAAAAGTAACAGTAAAGGATGCTGAAGAATCTAGCAGACTATTTGAAATATTGATGGGGGAAGACGTTCCCGATCGAAGGGATTTTATTGAAAAATATGCTAAGGAGGTGACAAATCTTGACATCTGAAGGTGAAATCGGTAATGAATTACCTGCAAGAGATGAGAATATTCTAAATCATTCTTTGAACGAGGAAATGAAAACTTCATACATCAATTATGCGATGTCTGTTATCATAGGAAGGGCTTTGCCTGATGCCAGAGATGGGTTAAAACCAGTTCATCGTCGTGTACTTTTTGGAATGCACGAAGGAGGGCATACCTCTGAGAAGAAATATAGTAAATCAGCGCGTTCAGTTGGAGAAGTAATGGGTAAGTATCACCCTCATGGAGATCAATCAATCTATGACACTATGGTAAGAATGGCTCAAGATTTCTCACTACGTTACCCACTTGTAGACGGGCAGGGAAATTTTGGTTCAATTGATGGCGACCCGCCAGCAGCGATGAGGTATACGGAGAGTAGACTAGATAAGATTTCGAAGCACATGCTTGAAGATATCGAAAAGAAAGTAGTTGACTTTCAACCTAACTTCGACGATTCTGAAATGGAACCTTCCGTTCTTCCAGCGAGATTGCCGAATCTACTTTTGAATGGAAGCGATGGAATAGCAGTAGGAATGGCAACGAGAATACCACCTCACAACCTTACAGAGGTAGCTGGAGCAATTAGATTGCATGTTGGAAGAATTCTCGAGGAAGGCCTAGTGGATGGGAAGATTCCAAACATCAAACTGGAAGACTATATGAGTCATATCAAAGGTCCTGATTTTCCAACCGGTGCTACCATCCATGGAATAGATGGAATCGTAGATATGTACTCTACGGGTAAAGGGAGATTTCATATTCGCTCTAAGTGCGATGTAGTCGATGACTCTAGTGGGAAGAATATAATTATCCATGAAATACCATATCAGGTAAAAAAATCTGACATGCTGGTCCATATAGCTGATTTGGTTTCTAAGGGAACTGTGACTGGAATAAGAGATATTCGAGATGAGTCTTCCAAGGAAGGTATTCGGGTAGTCATCGAGGTAAAAAATAATTCCGACCCGCATGCGGTTCTAAATCAGTTATTCAAATCCAGTAGATTGCAAGAGTCTTATTCGGCCAATATGATGGGTATACTAGATGGAAGGCCAGTATTGCTTTCCCTACCAGTAATGCTGCACACATATGTCAATCATAGAGAATCAATTATCGAACGGCGAGCTATTTTTGAGCTGGAAAAGGCGGAGTCTCGTGCCCATATTCTCGAAGGACTAGTCAAGGCCCAGAGCCGTATAGAGGATGTTCTAAAGGCGGGTAGATCAAGCTCTGGGAGGGAGCAATTTGAGTCAGTATTGCAAGGGAATGAGGAAATTTCAGGGATTTCTCTATTTGACTTTACAAAACCTCAAGCTAAAGCAATCGCTGAACGGCGATTGTATCAACTTAGTCGCCTTGATGTAGATAAGGTTAACAATGAATTTGAAGAATTGAAAATCAAGATTGCCGATCTAAAAGATATTATCGAGTCAAGAGCGAGGCGATTGAATATACTGATTCAAGAGCTAGATGAAATGGTGAGTAGTCACGGTGACGAACGATTCTCAGTAATCGATCCGATGCCACTCTCGATGGATAGAGAAGACCTTGTTGCCGAGGAAGCAATTGTAATATCACTAACTAGAGACAACTACATCAGACATTTGCCAGTAAAGTCTTTCAGACTTCAAAATAGAGGAGGAAAGGGACTTAAAGGGGTGGCCACGAAAGATGAGGATGCCCCTTCCAAGATAGTCACTTGCTTCTCGAAAGATAGACTTCTGATTTTCACCGACAAAGGAAGAGTATACGGATTGAGGGCATGGGAGACTCCCTCTGCCAGCAGATATGGAAAGGGAAGCCATATCAGAAACCTACTTGCAGGCATTAGAGATGACGAAAAAGTAATTTCCATCCTTCCTATGGAAAGATCTCTGATAGAAAATCCAGAGGGTCATTTCCTGATGTTTGCAACCGCAAATGGTCGGATAAAGAAAAGCAAGCTTTCCGAATACTCAAGAATCAATCGAAACGGTAAGTTCGCCCTGAAGTTCGCAGACGGAGATAGCGATACCCTGGTTTCGGTGAGACCTGCGACTAATGCAGACCACGTTGTACTGGTCTCTGCATTCGGAAACGCATGTAGATTCATGCCAGCCCAGGAGAAAACCAGAATATCCCCTGATACAGGGGAGACCGTTACAACCTATGTTGTCAGAGTCCAGGGCAGGATTAGTCAGGGAGTATC
>LURV01000049.1 GCA_001629205.1 Marine group II euryarchaeote REDSEA-S30_B12 | reverse complement strand
CCAATCATTATTGGATTAATGACGTTATTTTCTTCGGAAAAATCTCCTTTTAAATCGAGCTTCACATTGAATCTATTATTACGATTAATATCCCACTCAATAGCAATAGGAATTGAATAAGAGATTTTATTCTCGGCTTCAATAATACTTCCTATTCTTCCGGAAGGACTTATTGGAATTGGATTAGAAAGCCATTCTGACCATTCATTCCTTTTTAATCCGGTCAATCTACGTAATCTATTGATTGAAACAGCATCCATTCTTTCTAGCCAAGGTGCTAATGAGTCTAGTTCTTCTAATGCAAATTGGAATAATTCTGATGGATCTATGTTACTCGAAGAAATATTAGTTGGGAAATTTGATTTTTCTATTTCAGAAATTGATTTTTCGATACCTTCTTCAAGTCCTAATACTCTAATAAGTAATCTATGATGGATTTTGTGTAATATATTGCCGTGTATTCTTGGATCCAAGTCTTCTTTTTGATTTTCTTCCTCATTTGCATTCAAAGTTGAAGATAGCCATCCCCTTCTTGGACAGATGACCCATTCCATTAATCTACTAGGTGACCAAATTTCTATATTTTGCTCCGGTTTTTCCAAGAGGCCATTTCTAGTATCAAATGCATAAGAGCCTGAAGGTTTGTTCAGACCATTCCTGAGTCTGTTATTGATGTCATATTGTAAAGTCCTGTCATGAGGTATGGTAATTGATAGTGGATTTAGTGGGAGCTTGTATGGTTTTTTTCTCTCGTAAATTGATTTACCATCATCTTTTCTATTTTCTCTAGGTAATGAAAATATTTTTTCTTCTGAATAAGTAATATGATTTACATCCATGTCGTTCAGTTTTTTTATGTATTCTTGAATCGGGGATGCCAAAGGAATTGAGTCTACATCTCTGGAGTCTAGAATTATTGTGCCCTTTCTTGCTGAATTAAAAATATGAAAAAGACTATGACGAGCATCGCGTATAAGTGAATCAGGCCTCATAATTCCTAGTTGATGTCTTTTCTCTTCACCCAATAAAGCGATTTTAGGAATAGTAAGATTCCAAGAATTGCTTGAAGTATGAGAAAAAACTACAAAATCTGAATTGCATCCTAATGCATCTTCTGGAGATAATATTCTCAGATTATCGGTGTATGGTGTTTTTTGATTTGGTAAATTAATATCACGTAATAATTCAGTGAATTCTTCAACCCATTCTATGCCTTTAAGTGGTATAGAATGATTTAATTTTTTTTGGATTTTTCTTAAGTTTTTATACTCCTTTTTTATTAATTGGATGACTTCAATTTCTAATACCTTCGAATCTTCAAATTTTGATAAATCATATTCAATGTTAATTTGAGAAAGAATATATTCCATCCAATCATCCCCAGTAATCATAAAATTAGGATTGGGAAGGGTTTTTCCTGTAGTACATCCTATCCAATATTCTTCATTTTCTAAGATTTTTCTATCATCCTTAGAAAGAAGTATCTGATTTGTTTTTGCTAAACATAGGAGCCACCATTGTGTAGATTCTTTTTCTAATAGATTTTTGGAATCCATAGGAGTTCGTGATAGAGTTTCTAGCCACCTCATTAGTGCTCCAGGTCCACCTAATAAGTGATTATTTCTTGCTGATTGGGTTAAAATTTCGATACTTGGGACTGGATAAATCTCAGGAACTGTGGGGTGTTTGATTAGTTTTGAATTAAATAGAGAAATTGTATTTTGTGATGCCAATAATTTCAATGTTTCGAGAGAGAAGGCATTATTTCCATGACAAGAATTTGCTATGAATGAAAGCCAATATCCTACTGGGTGATGTTTAATTGGCGTATTATTTGTTCTAAATTGAATACCGAGTTGTTTGAGGTTACTAGACCATTTGGTTCTGTTAGACTCTAATTTGGGATCTATGATTAAAAATGATGATTGCGGGTAGTTATTTTGTAAATCTAAAATCTCACTAAGTGTGTTTTGGAATATATTATTTTCATTATTAATTTTTTTTATTGTAATTGAACTAGAATTAAGACTTGATTGTATATTCTTGTGGGGTTTATGAGTTGGAATCCATGATGGAAGATTTTTCTTATCTGTAATAGGAAATTGATCGATTAAAAGAATTCCATGATATCCCAATCTAAAATTCCCAGGATATGTTAGTTGGTGAATAGGTCTATGTCTAGAAATTTCAATTAGCATTTTGCATCTTGATTTTGAGATTATTGGGCTATGGTTCAGCATAATTATCCCATCAATATCTCTCAAACTAAATGGTGGTTCTTCAGAAGATTTTAGTTTACTAGTAATTTTAGAAGAAACATTATCTGGATGTGTTGAATTAAGATTAGATTCCAATCTATGAATAATCTTTGTGAATGCAGTTAATCCAAAACTATTCCAAGATGAGATCTTATCTTCTTTTGATAATTCAGTGTATAATTTGGATAAGGACTTTGTCTTATTTCTACTCCACGGAATACTAGCTATTGGATTAAGGACAGGAAACTCTAATCTTTCAGAAGCCAAGGAACATTCCGTATTTAGTATCGAGTTCCAACCCCCATTAAGCTGTTGTATTCTAGGTAATCTAAAATCCTCAATAAAGGTGAATTCCAGTGATTTTATAGTATGATGTAGATTCCTATCTATAACCAAATCTTTGTCAGAAAGGTGGATGATTGATTCTTTTCTTGCCTCTTCGGTAGGATAAATAATTAGAATCTTTGGTGGACCACCTTGAGAAATTGAAGTTAAATCCCTTGATTGTAAAACTAAGTGGTGCGATAACCAGTCAGGCAAAGGCCCTGGAATTACTTCCTCATTTGTAATTTGATACTCCTCTGACATCATACTTGCTCCCTGAGCTTAGTCGATTATTGGTTAGGTTAATTAACCCAATGGTAATTATATGTTTTTCATTTTCGCCTTTTTGGGATTACTGAGGCTAGTAGAATTGATAAATAAATGTAAATAGATGGAAATGGCAATATTTGGTTGTTCTCTGATATAATTTCTTCAGAACTCCAATCCAAGATTAAAACTGCCATTAAATCGTCTCCATCCCAAGTATTTGGTAATTTTATAGAAATATTACCGGAAAGATTAGTTAATTCGAAAGCTTCGTGTAGTACATTGGAATAATTGCCCTTTCCATTTGCTCCAGCTGGATAATTTATTGACTCTTCAATTATCATTATCCATGGAGAGATTTTTAGTGTAGATTCCTGATTGATTACTGTATCATTAGATTGTCCAGATTCAACTAAATGGCAATATTCAAAACATTGGATATTTAGATCAGAAGTATCCCAGAAAAATTTTCTACTATTATTTTGGTGGACGGAATTATCATCCATGGAGAAGTAAATTTCTCCTCTAAATTCATTAGATGATTGGACTGCCATTGAAGATGAATAATCAGTCTTAAGGCTACTAGATTTTGTTGTTGTACCTAGATGTAATCTTTCTCCATCAAAAACAATCGTAGGAGCTATTCTTGATGATGACAGTCCATATTCAGATGAAATTCTAATAGATGATTCTCCATAAACTGTTTCCCATCTATTATCTGTTTGTTGGCTGCCGAAAGGATCTCTTACCTCATATTTATATCTATGATAATTTATCATTTTGACGTTTGAGTCTTCTGTTATTTCATTTACTATAGATTCAGTAGTAACACAGTTTGTACACCAAGTAGCAGTATAAATTTCAATAATTTGTGGTAAATTTGATACATCTGAATGTACTGATTTGACTGAAGAGTTATTTGAAATTGGTATTGTTAGCCCGCCGATAGTACCGCCTCTTTGTCCATCTCTTGCTTGTTCCCAAAGAGATTGGTTAGCAGCTGTAGCTTGAATAGGAAGAAGTAATAGGCACACCAAAAATACGGATAGCAGTTTTTTCACAATACTCCGAAGGGAAGGCATTATTGAATTCTTACGTACTATTGTGACCTTTCGAATGCAGAGATAGTTCTTTCAACATCTTCATTCGTGATATGTAAATGGGTTACTAATCGAATTGATGAGTCATCAATAGAAATCACATCTATTCCTAGCTCAGAGAGGTTTTCAACTAATTCTGTTGAGTCTTGAGTAATACATTTAACATAAACCATATTTGTTTGAATTTGGTCTAAATTAACGGAAAAACTATTCATTGAATCTATGGCTTCAGCGAGAATAAATGCTCTTTCATGGTCTTTACTGAGTCTTTCTATATTATTTTCCAGAGCATATAGTCCTGCGGCTGCAATTATCCCTACTTGCCTCATCCCACCACCAAACATTTTTCTCCATCTAAATGCCTTACTTATCATTTCATTAGATCCAACTAATACACTTCCAATTGGAGCCCCCAGACCTTTACTCAAGCATATTGAGATTGAATCGTAATTTTTTGAAATTCTTGATACATCTAAACCAGTTGCAATTGAAGAATTAAAAATTCTTGCACCATCAATATGAGATCTACAACCATTTTTCTTGGCTATTGAAGCAATAGAATCTATATTTTTGATTGGATAACATGCGCCTCCACCTCTATTTGTTGAGTTTTCAATACAAATTAGTGATCCATTAGGATAGTGGCCTAGACTTCCATCTCCCTTTCTGATTGATTTCTCTACATCTTCTGGATTCATAATTCCCATTATGCCTTCAACTAGGGCAATAGATACTCCAGAAAGTGCTGCATATCCTCCACCCTCGTAAACATATATGTGACTATATCGCTCGGTAATTATCTCATCTCCAGGTTCGGTTTGGGCTCTGATTGCTACAGCATTACACATTGTCCCTGATGGAACGAAAAGTCCGGATTCTTTACCAAACATTTTTGCTACTTTATTCTGTAATTCAATCACTGTTTTGTCGTCACCCAATACATCATCGCCGACACTAGCCTTTGCCATCGCTTCCCTCATTGATGGAGTTGGTTGAGTCACTGTATCACTACGTAGATCAACTCTATCAGATGGATAAAATTGCATATTTTCACCTTATATATTCTGATTAATTTTATTTCCTTGATCTTACATCTTCCGAATATATGTAAGATCTTTTCCTAGTCTTTGGTTGTTTTTTCTCTCTATTCTTGATGTATAGTATTGCCATTATTCCAATGAAAATGATTGGCGAAGCATAGGTAAGTATTAACAGTATTAATGAAGGTTCTTTTATGCAATCAGACTGACCGGCCTCTTCTTGGGTTGATCCTGTGGGACATACTTGCTGACTTATTGATCCTGATTCTGGAACATAGTGTCCAGGATCTGCTTGTTGACAAGATGTCATTGCTTCATCGGGCTGATAAGTTCCGGGTTCACATGGCATTTGAGAAGGTGATCCTGGAGAATTTACGAAGTTACCTGGTGATGCCGCCAAACATTCTTCTTCCCCTTCATCGGGCTGATAATTTCCTGGTTTGCATGTTGTTTGGGAGAGCGCACCTTCTTCGGGGACATGGTGACCTGGCATAGCATCTGTACAACTATCCATTCCACCATCTCCTTGGAAAGATCCTTTTGGACAGGGAGTCTGAGAGGATTGTCCGGCATCTTCAACGAAGTGACCAGGGTCCGCTGGAATGCATTCGGTTTGACCTGGATTAGATTGATAGTTGCCAGGGGGGCATTGGGTCTGTTTAGTTGAATTTGTTTCATTTACGAAATATCCTGGTGCTGCTTCCCTACAGTCTAAGATGCTAGGATTGTATTGATATTTTCCAGCTGGACAATTAGCTTCCACTTGTGGTGGTGAATAATCACAGGAGTTATCATCAATGGTGGCTAAAGGATTATAATTTGAAGCATTAGGATCTAGACACCCAGATAATTCATTGGTATCTTCCTAGGATATCTGAGTAAATACAAGAGTCGTCATCTTGAGTGGCCGCTGAATCATAGTTTATTGCCGTAGAATCCATACATCCTAGAATATCTGATGGAAAATTACAATTTATATCTGGGAAAATTGCGAAAAAGTTGTAATTTGTAGCTGAGGAATCCATGCAACCTTTGATGTGAGGAGTTGGGTACAGAAAATTCCAATCAATTCCTGCAGTCCATGGATCTGTGTCTGATGAAGAGTATGCGCCTGCTCCCATCAAATCTATTTCTGAGTCAGAAATTGGTCTAAAATCTAATTCTACTGGACTAAGTAATTGAGAATAGACATCTTCTCCAATATTTTGTAAATCATAACCATTCCAGTTGTTATATTGTAAATTGGATAGACCTGGCATAGGATAGCTAGAATTATTGTATCTTCTGTGAGAAGAAATACTATCTGCAGCATTACTTGCAATCGTAGAATTTTCGTTGCCCCATCCATTTTCATGTAGTACTATCAGATGATTATAGTCTTGGATTCTTAAGCCGAAAATAGTATTATTTGTGGCAGAATGATAGTCTCCCTTCATCATTATTCCACCTTTAATATCCCAAAGTACGTTGTGATGGACTGAAGCATTTCTACCATTGTTATCTGAAAATGAAGATGGGCCATCCATTCTTATTCCATATTTTTCTGTTTCATAAATCCAATTATATGCTATATTTGATGACTGTTGCTCCATCATCATCATCTGAACAACCGCACCATCGGTTTGTAATAATCCGGTATTGTTTATTCGAGAATACATCACCGTTGGAGCATCTCCAATAGATAGAGTAGCTGAAGCTCCGGTCAAATGTACTGTACTATTTTCGAAATTATTATCTCTTCCTCCGATATATATAGTTGTCATCAAACCTGGTAAATCTGATACTGACCAATCTATATGATAAAAATAGGTATTATTTATTGTATTGTTGTGGTTCTGTAGTTCGGCTCCATGCATCTCAATAGCTGCTCCATCTGTGTATAAGAAAGCCGAAGAATCTATGAGACAATTCTTACATCTGTCCATCCTAGTAGTCCATCTTTCATCTGAGTTTTCTGCAGCTATTCCAAGGCCTCTCTTAGATGTACTTGGGTATAGAAGAGTAGAGTCGGTTACTGAACAATTTGTACAATCAAAAAATCTGAATGTAGTTCCAAAGAATTCTAGCCCCTGTAGTGTGATATTATTTGAATTTCTAAAGTCAAAGGAGTAAGCCTGAACTTTAACTCTTAGGTCTAGATTATTTGCATTATTTCCTTCTGGAGGCATATAGAATAATATCTTGGAGCTAGAATTGAAAAACCATTCCCCTTCTACATCAATTAACTCTAATTTTCCTTCCAAAAAATATGCATGGTGTTTCTCCTTCCACCCTGAAACCGGACTATATGTAAATTTAGAAGTCTCTGAGTCATATGTTGTTACTAACCTACTCCAAGTCTTGAAAGAGCCCACATTTAAGATAGCAATCGCTCCAACAGGATCTATGCCACTATCATTTAGGCCAGAATGACCGCCATCCACTCCACCTGAATCAATTATTTCTCCATTAGAATATTCGTTTCCATTTGGAGTCATAGTGCCATGCGCCCAGTTATGGCTTCTATTGAATACTGATCCATCATCGAAATTCGCATTAGGCCATCTCGCTGGAACTTCTTCTCTAAAGTTCAAGAATAATTGCCAAGCATCGATTCCTAATTCAACTTGTTGTATTCCATTCTGAGGACTGCTCCAGATCTTATTTAAATCGGAAGAAATACTTACAGTCCCGTCAATAACTACTCTTTCTCCATCTGCAGCTTTAATCGTTAAATCGGATAAATCGGAGTAGATTATTTCCTCATGATAGATACCTGAATGAACTATTACAGTATCTCCTGAAGTTGAGTTATTAACAGCGGCATTTATAGTTAATAATGGACAAGCTTCTGTCCCTGGATTTGAGTCGTTTCCATTAAATGAATCTACATGTATTGGTTGGCCCATATATCTAACTTCAGAAGAGCAATAAAACATTGATGCTGAAATAAGCAGTGCAATAATTGAAACAGATATCAGAGTTTGGGTTTGGCGCATGTTCCTTCGTGTTACGAATAACGAATAATGGACTTAACTTTTTTTAGTATAATTTTCATCTATAAATTTATAATTACCATAGAAAAATTATTTTTTCTAGGGCAATATAATTTGTATGTATCCTCTCGGGTAGACATGACCGAGCGAACTTCGAGAGTATTCGAGTCATTTCTTTCCGATAATTGTCCGCCGATGGGGATTTATGAGACGCTGTATGCTTTCAGAGACTCTTTTGGGAGTTTTATGGGAACTAAGGGAACTCATCCATGGTCTCAAGGATTCCCCCTAACTACTCCTCTAGAGATGTTCGATGGCCCCTCTCTTCCTGACAGTGTAGAGGTGACATGGGAAGATAGATTCTATCCCAAAGCATGGGGCCATCCAAAGCTTAGAGAATCAATTACAGAATATTATAATAACCGATATGGTTCAAAAATTACTCCAGATAACGTGATGATTTTTGCAGGCGGAAGGCCTGGGATATATACCGTTATGGCATTTCTCAAGGAGAGAGTGAAGGTTAGAATCGGGAATATAGAGTGGCCTGCATATTTGGATATCATGGAGCAAACAAGAACGGACTTTCAAGTTGTACCATTTACAAAGGAAAATGGTTTTCATCCGCCTAATTCTAGTTATTTTGATAGATCAAATCTCAACGCAAAGACCCTTTTAATGCCAGTAATTTCCAATCCTCAAAACCCTTCTGGCCAGACACGATCAGGTGAAGAATTAAAAGAGCTTATTCAGATGTCTGAGGAGCCTATGAATGGAATTTTATTGGATGAAGCCTATGAGATGTTTCATTCGCCCTCTGTTAGTGGAATTGAATTTGTTGAAGACTTAGATAATAGTAACGTCTTCATTGCAGGAGCGTGTACAAAGGGACTTCAATCTCCAGGTATTCGTATTGGATGGATGATTGCTAGTAAAAAGAATATAGAAACCTTGTCAAACTATTCGAGTTTTGGAATGGGTGGTGTAAGTCATCCATCCCAGCAGTATGCAATCAAACTTCTTGAAACTAAACGTGTTGAGCGTGCTCGTAAAGCAGTTGAGCTACACTATAATTGGCAAAGAAAAAGATATGGAAGAGCATTCGAGGATATGGGTCTAGGCGTATATACAGGAAATGGTGGTTTTTACCACTGGCTGGAACTACCAGAAGGCATGGAGAGTAGTGAGTTGAACAGAAGACTGTTTAAACGGGGCGCCGCGATATTGTGCGCTACTGATTGTGATATGGCTCGCCCACATTCTAAAGATTCAAGTTATATGTCTCCATATTCAAGATTTTTCAGATTTTCTTTTGGTCCTCTTTTGCCTGAATCGTTTGATTCGGATATTGAACTTTTCAAGGAAGTTTTCAAAGAATATAAGCTAGATATTCAATGATAAATATTAGAAAAAAGAAGAAAATATTCATACATATCAGTCAAAATCTTAAATGTAGTTTTTCTCTCAGCTGTTTGTGGCGAAGGGACCGACAGCAGAGCAAGCAGCAAAAATTGCTAAGGCTACTTATGATCAATTTCTTGAGGAGCCTGAAAGGAGTAAGCAAATTGAGAATATTCCTAAATTAATTAAGAAATTCAAAGGTGATTATGGTACGATGCTAAAAGCATTACAAAAGAAGTATGGAAAACCAGTTTCGAAGAAGGAAGAATCAGCTGAAGAGGCTGAAGAAGTAGCTGAAGAGGCTGAAGAACCCGAAAAGGAAGAAGTGAAACCCCCTAAGAAAAAGAAAAAGGTCAAGACTTTTAATTCTTATTTTCATAAGAAAGATATAAAGATATTTCTAAAAGCAATTGATAATCATTCTCATTTGTATATAATTGAGAACGATTCTCATTATCATTATGAGATGCACCTGAAATTATTGGAAAAAATTATGAAAAAATATAT
>LURV01000048.1 GCA_001629205.1 Marine group II euryarchaeote REDSEA-S30_B12 | reverse complement strand
TTGTAATACCATCTATATTCTGCATTTTTTCAGCGGTCCATGATGCTATTTCTTGGATGTGTGAATGTACTTCGTTCATGTCATATTGGCTCAGCCATTCTACTGCAGCCCCCCATCCGATAGCTTCTGCAATTCTAGGGGTGCCAGTTTCGAACATTGCATGCCCTTCTTGAAAGGTTGAGCCTTCTGTAGTTACGGATTTTATCATGGATCCACCAGTCATAAAAGGACCCATTTCTTCCATAGCATCCTTTCTGACTAATAAGCAACCAATTCCTGTTGGTCCTGCCATCTTGTGAGCAGATATTGCTACAAAATCACATCTAGAATCATCAAAATTGATTTTTTCGTGTGGGGCGCCCTGAGCGCAATCAATGAGTACTTTTGCCCCTGAATCATGAGACATTTGAATTATTTCTTCTACTGGATTTCTAATGCCTAAAACATTACTGGTATGTACAACACAAACTAATGAAGCGTCTTTTACGGCAACCTCAAAGGCTTCCATATCAAGAAAGTAACTTTCGATATTAATTGGAACATAACGAATTTCGACCCCTCTATCCTTAGATAATTGCTGCCATGGGACTATATCTGCATGATGTTCCATCTCCGTCAAAACTATTACATCTCCCTCGGATAGATTTTCACGGGCCCAACTAAATGCAACCAAGTTAATTGCTTCAGTTGCTCCACTAGTGTAAATTAACTGTTCAGGGGAAGTTCCAAAGTATGAAGAAATTGTTTTCCTTGCGTTTTCTAGGGCACTTGTTGCTTCATCTGCTAAAGTATGATTGGCGCGGTGTGCATTCGAGTTATATTCTTCATAATATCTGGACATGGCATCTATGACGCATTGTGGCTTTTGAGAGGTTGCAGCATTATCAAAATAAACTAATTTTTTTCCGTTAGGAAGTTTCCTATTTAGAATAGGAAATTCAGATCTAATTGAATTTACATCCAGTCTCACGCCTCTCACCTTAATTTACCGAATCGATTCTCCGATATAACAGGCTGTATGGTGCTCGTGCCGGGATTTGAACCCGGGTCGCCGCCTCGAAAGGGCGGCATGATGGACCGAACTACACCACACGAGCGATAGTACTGCGAGACTACAGCATTAGATAATCGGTTCGTAAGTAATACCACAAAATTTCATAAATCGGACGAAATTTTAGTCCACCAAGGTTTCAATGATGAGTAAATTAGTATTGAAAATATTCCCAATAAAAGCCAAGTAATGGGATTCTCCAATTGAGTTAAAAATTCATCGCCATAAAATCCTAAAATTGCTACCTCTAATCCAAATCTTATTCCTCTACCAATCAAGCCCGCAATGATAAAGATTCTAATATTCATTTTTCCGGCACCAGCGGTCCAAGCTAGAGCTTTGTATGGAATTGGAGATACTGCTGCAATAAATATTCCAGCAGAGCCATATCTGGATACTAAATTATCAAGTTTATTGGAATTCTCAGTACTTGTAAATCTCTCTAAGATTGGTCGACCGCCATAAAAGCCGATAGCATATCCACCTAAAGATCCCAAGACACTGGATAATGTTGCAACAGTGAAAATTAATAATAATTCTAGAGAACTTTCAGCTGATAGCGACATTGGCATAACAAGTAAATCTGGTGGAACTGGTTGAAATGCAGCTTCAGTACACGAAACTATTGCCAATCCAATTAGTCCGAATCCATCGGCCCAATTCAATACAAAATCGGTAATCTCATCGATCACAAATTTACTTCCTTTTTCTCTCTAAAATCTTAAACTTTGGATAAATTACTCTTGCTCAGAGAGTACTGATTCAGTCATTCCTCCTCTATCCATATCGCTAATTGATTCTAATTCAGTAGCCTCGGTAAGTCCTTTCTGAAATTCACCTTTTGCCCTTCCCACATTTCTAGCTAATTCTGGAATTTTCTTTGCACCAAAGAGGAAAATGAAAATAGCTACTAGAATTGCTGCCTCTGCACCAGATACTGACATATTATGTGCGATTGATTGCTTATTATTAAGAGGTCCTGTTTCAGTGTGAGGTTAGAGATTTAGACAGATAGTCAATATTATCCGCCTGAAAAGGGAGGCATTAATGCTATTTCTGATGAATCGCTTAACTGGACATCAAAGTCGTCAATTATCTGCCCATCTATGGCTATCTTTATGCCGGATATAATTTGTTCTGAAAGTTGGAATCTAGAAATTAATTGATTAACAGTAGTCCCATATTCTACTGCTACTTCTAGGTTTTTTCTTCCAAATATTTCAGCAATACTTCCAAAAAGTAGTAATTTAACTTTGATAGCATGATTGTGCTTGGAATCATCGTTCATATATACTGGGAGTAAGGATATCACATCAATCCACCTGTCGAATTATTAGCCGCCTGATATCCGGAAGCAATATGACTGATGCTGTTGTTTTCGACTGTGATGGAGTTCTAGCTGACAATGGATCATCTTGGTTGGCGATTCATGATTATTTTGGAACAGAAAATAGAGAAACTCTAGAGTTGTTTTTAGATGGGAAGGTAAGTGAAGAAGAGTTTGTTGAAGCTGATATAAGAAAGTGGAGAACGGTCCAACCTGAAATAAATAAAGATGATATAATTAGATGTTATTCTGGAATAAAACTAATTCCTGGAGCTAGAGAGGTAGTTGAAGAGCTGAAAAAAAGGGATATTTTTGTAGCTATTGTTTCATCAGGTGTAGATATTTTTGTAGGAACTATAGCTAATATGCTGAAAGTGGATGATTGGGCGGCAAATGGATTTGAATGGGATAAGGATGATAATTTAATAGGAGGTTTGCCCACAAGAGTATACTCTCATAAAAAAGGAATTATGGTAGAAAAACTTGTGCAGATTCATGGTTTTGATTCTAAAAAGATATTTTCTGTAGGAGATTCTAGTACTGATTTATCTATGAAAATTGGAGAATCCAATTTTATAGGATTTAATCCAGTTAGGGAAAGAGCTATTCTGGAATTTGAAAAGGCGGGCGTTCCAATCATATTTGAGAAAGATTTGCGTGAAATCTGGCCAATTATTTTTGGTGAGAAATTCTAGATTAGAATTGTATTGAAGTAGTAGAGTAAGAGTTTAAATTAACAATGGTTAAGATACAAGGTTTTGGCTTAAAACCTAGCATCATTTGGAAATCTGTTTGGTCTTGCCATGTAGAGCTATGGACCATTAATGTCCCTTTATAATCCTCTACAAAGTGCCCATGAACGTGTCCAGTAACAAAAATATCAGGAATTTTAGGTATAACCATTCTATCTTCTGGCTCAGGAGATATGGGCGTTTTTCCGCCCCATGAAGGGGCAAGGTGCCTGCGTTCCAGCATTGCCCTCATAGCCATCTCAGGTTTAGAGTAAGAAACTGACCTAAGTGTGGCTACAAAGTCATCAATACTCTTACCATGATACCCCAATATCCTTACTCCATTCAAGCTAAAATCACATGGATTTCCGGTAAAAGTTGTATTGGAGTAGTCTTGTTGAATTTCTGGATCTAGGGCTGGTTGTGGCTCTGCAGGTCTGACTGCATCATGATTTCCGGGTAGCATTACTACCTCTACCCAATCGGGTAATTCTTCCAATTTCTTTCCTAATTCGCTGTATTGTTTATATAAATCAGTAATAGCCAAATGTTTTTCTTGGCCTGGATATATTCCCACTCCATCAACTCCATCACCGCTCAGGACAAAATACTTTATTTTTCTAGCTAAATCGTCATTATTGAACCATTTTATCATTTTATCCCATTGCTTAGAAAGGAAAGTTTTACTGCCTAAGTGAATATCAGAAAGAAAGGCTGCACAAACTGCATTTTCTTGGCCAGCAGAGTTTTTTGAATGAAATCCTAAGGGCGGTTTGTGAATATTTGTAACAAATAGTGGTGCATCTCTGCCGCCGGAAATAAAAAATCCACTAACTCCCACTATCTCATCATCCATCAGTCCGTCTAGTGAAGGATGAAGTGGTTCTGCGTCAGAAGGTATTGGCAATATACAATCAATCTCTGCTGTTTCATCTTCAACTGTGAATTTCAGTTTGCCTGTTCTTGTCCATTTGACTTCACTTGCTAATCCCACCAGGGTAATTTCATAATTTCTCTAATTTGCTTTAATCTACTACCAAAGTAAGCAGTCATATCTTTCATTTTTCCTTCTGTAACTGAATTTCCTGTTACATCGAAATTTATTTCGATTTCAGTAGCAATATCTCTAGCATCTACTGAGAGATTTTCTAATTGTTTATTTGAAATGAAGTCATTAGAAATTCGTTCTGTGTTTATTTTTTCTTCAACTGGAGCTATTTGTCTTCCAAATATTTTTCCATCATTATTAACACTGAAGGTTTGTTGGCTTGAGTATTGCTTTTTATCCTCTTTAGGATCTTCTTTTTGAGAAATTATAGATAATAATTCTGACATTGTTTGTTCATTGAGTAAGGTAATTCCAGATGAGTTTGCGGCTTCAATTAAAGATTCAATATCTGATAATTTGTCTATTTGTTCTCTGGAGCTAGCCTGAAGAAGAAGGCCCGCAGCAGATAAGGTGCGGAACTTCTCCGTCCATGTATCATCGGGCATGAGTCAATGGTCCTGCGAGGACGCTGATGATATTTTCTACTGAATTAAAAATCTAATTCTCTTCCCAATCAATTAATGATGCTAAATCTATCTTTTTCAAAGACTCGGCAACTGTAATTTGTTCTTCGCCCCAAGATAGATTTCCTTCCCATTCTTTAGATAGTGGATCAAGAGATTGCGATTCATCAATTTCTTCATATTCCAAAGATAATGCTTCTTTAGATTTTAACTCGGTCTCGTCTACCTTGTCTATTGCTTCTAGGGCTAATCTTAGTGCGAATGCAGCAAATGATTTTTTATTCTCTACTCTATCATTATCGCCGAAATCCATCCTCCTTACAATAAAATAATCTTCTGCAATAACAGCCACATGTACACGTCCAATTTCCTTTCCGTCTTCGTCGCCGCCCGGCCCAGCAATTCCTGTAACTGCTATTGCTACATTTGAACGGGACTTGTATCTTGCACCTCGTGCCATCTGCACCGCCACTTTGTGAGATACAGCACCTGAATCTCCCTTATCGAAAGCCTTGCCCTCCACTCCTAGTTCTCTCATCTTTGAATCGTTTGAGTAAACAATCCAACCTTGTTTGAACCAAGAGCTAGATCCTGAAATATTTGTAATCATTGATGCAATCATACCGCCGGTACAAGATTCGGCAGTAGAAATGGTCCAAGAACGTTTTTTCAGGCGTCGAGATAATCGAGATGCTAAGGCTTCCCCCTCTTCTACCATAAAAAACGGTGATGGGTCATACTCTTGACCTTTTCACTATCAAATAGAAAAATTTGATGAAAATTATTGGTGGGTCCGGCAGGAATTGAACCTGCGATCTTCGCTTTGTAAGAGCAACGTCATAACCCCTAGACCACGGACCCCGAGAGGGCCGTGGAGCAATGCATTCAAATCATCTATGGTCAATCACTTACCCGGGGTGAATGCGTTTGGAGCAGATGTTAAATTTATTAGAACGTCTTAGAATGGCTGGAATCCCCATTAATCCCTTAATATCCGAAGTTATGGAATCAGTGAATCCATCAATTTTTACGGATTTTTCCATTGAACCATTTTGGAACGATTTGCCGGTGCCATTTCTGAGAACAAAATTGGGGGCTTTGAAGACTTTTTCTGCTCCACATATGATTGTGACACTTCTTCATCATCTTGAAGTCCTCCAGGGTCAGAAAATCATATTGATTGGTTCCAAGAGTGGATATTTTAGTGCTCTACTTGATGGTATGGTTGGACATGATGGAATGATTACTATAATAGAGCCGCATAGTGAGGTGAAATACTTCACAGAGAAGAAAATTCAGGATTATGATGCTATGGGGATGATTAATATTTTCTCCAGTATTCAGGATATGATTGAAAATTTAGGGGTAATAAAATTTGATAGGGTAATTATTACTGGATCAATTAGTAGGTTTCCGATTGATGCTGAGAATTTAATTTTAGATGGAGGATTTCTACTTGCTCCCATAGGAGGGCCCATTCAGCAGAAGTTGATAAAGAGAGAGAGGCAAAGTAAAAAATGGTTTGATACTGATTTAGGAGGTGTTGTTTTTGGTCCAATGGATGCTAGTAAGTCTGAAAGATCGGATTTGAATCCCGAATATGTAGCTGATCATATTGAAGATATATCCAGGCTGTTGGATGAAGTAATTGAAATGGACCCAGAGACTATGGAAAATATGAAGAGATTAGTAGCAATGCTCAGAGAACTCCCTGATGATATTCCAGATTTAGACGAATTTTCAACTGATGAAGAAATTATGAATCATCCAGTAATTTCTGTATTAATGTCACAAATTGATTGGTTGGGTCCAATGTGGTCAATTATTAATGATTATTTATCATTGGGAATTTCTAACCCTGGTGGATATGATGGAGATCAACATGAATTTTTGGGTGGACATGAAGATTTAGTACCCTGACTTAATTATCACCTGAGGAAGAAAAAGCAGGCAATATTAGCCTAGAAAGTGGTATTGCAATAGGCGGTAAGTGATCAGAAAGCCTGTGTCGGCTAGTTTTGGGTGGATATAAAGACTTAGAGAGTCCGTCACTAATCACATCCTCTTTTGAAATTTGTTCGATATTTGAATTGGGCCAAACTCCCAGTTCAATACTATCGTCTGCTAGATAATCTACACAAACGCATGGAAGAGATAGTAAATCTAGTCGTAAAGCTACCTGATGTCTATGATGCCCATCCAAAATAACTCCGGTCCTTTTATCAACCACCAGTGGCAACACATACGCACCCCATCTGTGAGTCATTTTTTCTAGTTGGT
>LURV01000047.1:2688-7637 GCA_001629205.1 Marine group II euryarchaeote REDSEA-S30_B12 | reverse complement strand
TAATATTATGGCGCCTAAGGGTTTTGTATTCACAATCTATCGATTAAACTCTCAGATGTATATGTTACGGACTAATCTAGTCCGGGATAGGCTGGACCGGGTTCAAAACAATAATTTACTGTTTGAAAATTACTCTTGAAATTGATTATATCATTCCTGATGTTTTTAGGATTTTCTTTCGAAATCAATGCTCTGGAGAAAAATCTTGCAACATCTTGCATTTCATCAGTACCCATTCCTAATCTTGTCAATTCAGGCGTTCCTAATCTCAGTCCACTTGGAGAGAGTGCTTTCGTATCTCCTGGTAACATATTCATATTGGTAATAATTCCAGAGTCCTCTAATATTTTTGCAGCCTTTCTACCTGCACCTGAATCTTTTTCTCCGTGTCTAGTTACAACTTGATGGCTTTCTGTATATCCTCTATCTTCTGCCAATACATCAAATCCTTCGGATGCTAAAGCGGATGCTAAGGCCTTAGAGTTGGCAATTATATCCCTAGCATATTTTTCACCGAATTCTTCAAATTCTAGTAATGATATTACTTTTCCTGCTACATGATGTAAGTGATATGAAGAACATACACCTGGAAATATTCCATTGTTCAATTTTCGATGAAATTTCTCATCTTCTGATTTGGACAAGACAAAACCACCTTGAGGCCCTGGGAAGGTCTTATGGCTACTTCCAGTCATTACATCGGCCCCTTCTCCTAAGGGATCTTGAAATTGTCCACCTGCAATTAGCCCCAAAACATGTGCAGAATCATACATTACCTTCGCATCAACCTCATGAGCAACATCAGCCACCAAAAAGAGCTAGGCTGGGTTCAGATTCTCTAATTAATTTTGCAGCAGCATCTATGTCTGGCTCCATCCGATCCTCATCCCAAGGATAAGTTATCAGATTTAGGCCTCTTACTCCAACTCCACCCATTCTAGCGTGGGAAATATGCCCACCATCAGCAGTCGAAACAGCGGTAATGGTATCACCAGGTTTTGTTAAAGCCTTCAATGTACCAATATTTGAGTTAGTTCCTGAAGTTGATTGAATATTCGCGAATGTACAATTGAAAACTTTTTTAGCACTAATTATTCCTAAATCTTCGATTGTATCGAAATCATCACATCCCTGATAATATCGTTTGAATGGAAGTCCTTCTGCATAACGGCCGTGTAAATCTGAATTACATGCCTTTCTGACTAATGGACTGATTATATTTTCACTTGCGATCATCGGTAAGCTGTCTCGGTAATGTCTACCTGAATTTTCTATTGCCTCTAGTGCCTTGGTAACTGACTCCCTAGTACCCATGAATCGGCTGATGAAAGGAAGCTCATGAGTGTTGGGACTAGATGACATCAAAAAAACTCAATGAAGAAAATTGTGAAAAAAATTCAAATTGAAGATGATGAAAAGATGGCGCCGACAGCAGGACTCGAACCTGCGACCTATGGATTAACAGTCCACCGCTCCACCAACTAAGCTATGTCGGCCCATCTATCGGCTAACACATCCATTCATCAAAGAATCGGAAGTCAGTTGTACTCATTAGATAATAATTTAGCCTTAGTTTTCTCGCCACCAATACCACTATACCCCCCTATTCTCCCATCTGAACGTATTACTCTATGGCATGGAATGACTACTGGATATGGATTTTTTCCACATGCATTAGCTACGGCCCTGTATGAATTCGGATTTCCAATTTGTTCCGCAATTTGTTTGTAGGTTTTTGTTTGACCTTTAGGTATTTTCATTATTTCATTCCAAACTTTTCTCTGAAATTCTGTACCTTCGATTTTCATATATTTTTACTCCCATTCAATAGTTCCAGGTGGCTTATGAGTGATGTCATATACAACTCTATTTACATGCCCCTTTAGTGAATTAGTAATTTCAGTACTGATTTCAGCCAGTAGATCATGTGGTAATGTAGAATATTTAGCTGACATTCCATCTATACTTTTCACCGCTCGAACTACAATGGTCTCTCCATGGACTCTAACGTCTCCATGAACTCCTACACTTCTTACTGGTAATAAGCTAGCAAAATATTGCCATGGTAAATCGCACCTTCCATTTTTAGCTGCGTCGACAATCATTGTTTCTACAATATAACATGCTGATCTACAGGTCTCTACTCTTTTCGGAGTTAGTTCTCCTAGAACTCTAACCGCCAATCCCGGTCCAGGAAATGGTTGTCTCTCACTGGATTTTATTCCTATTTTTCTGGCTATTTCTCTTATTTCGTCTTTATAGAATTCTCGTAGAGGCTCAATAATTTGTAGACTTATGTCATCTGGAATTCCACCTACATTATGGTGAGATTTTATGATATCTCTTTCTCCTCCGCCCGATTCAATCCAATCAGGAGCAATGGTGCCTTGAATTAGAAATTTGGCTGAACATTTATTTTGTTCTTCCTCGAATACTCTGATAAATTGCTCTCCAATTATTTTTCTTTTTTCTTCGGGATCAGTTATGCCTTCTAGCGATTTAAAAAAGCGGTCAGAGGAATCTACAACCTTCAGATTAATTCCCATCTCAGAAAACATCTCTGATACTTCATTAGATTCATTTTTTCTCATAAATCCAGTATCGACATATATGCAATTTAGTAAATTGCCTAATGCACGATGTGCTAAGACTGCAGCAACAGTACTATCTATTCCACCAGAGCAAGCGATTATTGCAGTATCATCAACGGTGGATTGTAAAGTATCAATTGCACCTTAATGATTCATCATCGGAAATAACCTGATTAGTTTTTGATTTACGCCAATCGACTAGTTTTTTGGCTAGTTCTGAATTTGATTGAGAGAGTATTTGTATTCCAAGTACAGCGGCATTATCTCCTCTATCAACTCCAACACATGCGACAGGTACTCCTGGTGGCATCTGGACTATCGATAATAAACTATCAAATGGAACTTTGCCACCTACTGGAACTCCAATTACGGGTAAATGAGTCCTAGATGCTATTACTCCAGGTAAAGCTGCTGAGACTCCAGCCATGCCAATGAAAACTTTACATCCTTTGTCAATTGAAGATGACACCACTTCTTCAAGATATTTTGGGGCTCTATGAGCAGAAGCTACCCTCGCTTCATATCTCACCCCAAACTCATCTAATATAGCAGTACATTTGTCACAGATTGGTAAATCTGACTTAGATCCTAGTATTATGCATACATCCATACACCTACGAGAAGCATTAGGTTCAAATGCATGACGCTTGGAAGTTTTCTTATTCTTCTTCATTATGATGTATAAAATCAGTAGGCCATTCTATTCCAATTATAGACGGCGGATGGGAAAGAATTTTCTCTAAATTTCTATCTTTTTCATGGTTATAATGAAATGGATCTTGGATAAATCCAGACTTATGCAAATAAGCCAGAGATAAGAATTCGGTACCCTTTCTTGAGATTCCAGCAATTATTAATTCCCCATCAATAGAACTGGCTCTAGCTAGAATCTTTTTAGACCACGAAATTGAATCGATTTTCCAGGGCGACTCTAAGTTTCCCGTCCAGTCTTTTGAAATTATAGGCAATAAAAAACGTGCAGGTGGAACAAGAATTATAGATTGGATATTGATTATAGTGCGGATGTATGAAACCCAAAAAAATAGGTATGAAATCCAACCAAACCTCTGATCAATCAGAATGTGAGATATAAAAAATACTAAACCGAGAGTAAAGAATAACCAATCAATCGGTAGAGTGAGGATATTATTTTGAGACATTGGTTGATTATTCCGTGAGAAAATAAGAGGAAGAAATACCAAACACCATGCAATGGTGAAGAAAATAATGGAAAAGAGACGATCATTTGGAGTTTGTCCGGGAAATATTAAGGGAATAATTGTAATTATTAGGAAAAATGGAGACCAAGCCAATGGCCGTAATAATGTCCAAACAAGAGGTTTATACCTTTGCCTGATCCATCCAAATTTTCCTATCCTTGGAGATGAGCTAATCCAAGTTTCAGGGGGTGAAAGCTCACCCTTTATGTAATCTGGTGGAGACGTTTTTTCAATCCCCCACCACTTGGGATTGCCGGATAGCCAATTTTGATCTTTTTGCGCTTCCATATATTTGCGAAGGTATGTACCTTTTTGACTCTATTATTCCTGAGGTTGCGAAGGGTGCCTAAGTATTAAGTTCCTAGCGGCCCATACTTCATCTACTCGCTTAACTGGAGTGGAATAAGGAGCTTCAGAAACAATTTCAGGGTCTTCTGCTAGAATTGCGTGGAAATCCGCTGCAAATTTGTCCAAAACTTCTTTTGATTCAGTTTCTGTGGGCTCTAACATCAGACACTCGGGCACTATTTGAGGAAAATATAGAGTAGGAGACATATAACCATAGTCAAGTAGTCTTTTTGCGATATCCTTGCCAGTAATTCCATTTTCTTCTTTAAGTGGAGTCATAGAGAGTGTAAATTCATGCATAACTAATTCTGAATTCGCCCCTTCCACTGGCATAGCATTAATTTTTGATTTAATTTCATCACTAGGATTCATTATCTTGTGTCGTAAGTAATTTGAATTTAATACCGCATGCTCACTCATTTTTTCTAATTGTTTACCATATCTTCTGTAAAATGCCCACGCTCTAACAACTGCTCCCGCATTACCATTCCATTGTTGCACTTTCCCTATACTAGATGTCCCTACATCCTTCCAAAAATACCAATAATTGCCATCCAGTAATTCTGGATCAGAGGCTAATTTTTCTCTCCTTCCGGCTATTGGTGTTGGTAAAAATTCTGCTAGATGATTTTTTACTCCGATTGGTCCACTACCTGGTCCACCGCCACCGTGTGGTTGACTGAATGTTTTATGGAGATTGTAGTGAACCGCATCAAAACCCATAATTCCTGGATTGGTCTTACCCAATATTGCATTAAAATTGGCCCCATCATAGTACATCTGCCCGCCT
>LURV01000047.1:0-2681 GCA_001629205.1 Marine group II euryarchaeote REDSEA-S30_B12 | reverse complement strand
GTCCCAATGTTGAGGGATTTGTAATCATCATTGCGGCGGTATCATCTCCTACAGCAGCCGTTAGCGCTTGCAGATTTAGTCTTCCATCGCTTCCACTAGGAATTTCGATTATCTCATATCCGCACATTGAAGCGGAAGCGGGGTTTGTCCCATGAGCAGAGTCTGGGACAATTACTTTATTCCTATTTTCTTCACCATTTTTTCTATGATATTCTTGAATGCAGCGTATTGCTGTGAATTCACCTTGGGCACCTGCCACAGGCTGTAAAGTAACTTGATCCATTCCTGAACATATTTCCAGCATTTCTTGCATTTCGAAAAATATTGCCAGTAATCCCTGAATTTGATGATCTGGTTGAAGGGGATGAATCCTATCTATTCCTGCAAGCTGAACAATTTTTTCATTTAATCTGGGATTATGTTTCATAGTACATGAACCCAAAGGATAAAATCCACTATCTATTCCAAAATTTCTTTTTGATAGCCAAGTATAGTGTCTTACTAGCTCTGGTTCACTAGCTCTAGGCCATTTAGGAAGTTTATCTCTTCTTAGTGATTCAGGAACTTCTGAAAGAATTTCATCTGATGACATCTCAGGATTAGGCTGAGCCCATCCAGCCCCCTCTGCACCCCTGAAAGAAAAAATATCACTCATCTTTATTCACCAACCATTCTGAAATTTCATTTGTAAGTAGCTCCCCTAAATCAAAACCGCCTAGTATTCCTCTAGAGTCTAAAAATTCTAGTAATTCTGAAGCATTACCTGGTAATCTTATGGCAATTTCACGGAAATGGAGCGAATCTGGGAATTGAATTTTTAATTCATTAATTGAAGAAATATGATTTTGTAAAATTCTAGTATTCGCAGCAATTCTCATTGATAATTTATTCAGTCCTTCTGGCCCCAATAAGGACATATGTATTGATCCCATGAGTGCAATAAGTGTCTCATTCGAACATATGTTGGATGTGGCTTTGTGTCTTCTGATGTGCTGTTCCCTGGTTGAAAGTGTCAATGTGAATGCTAAATTGCCATCGGAATCCCAGGATTGTCCGACAACTCTACCCGGCATCTGTCTCAGATACTTCTGTGAACATGCAAAAATTCCGTAAATTGGTCCTCCGCCTGTAGGTCCGATTCCAAATGATTGGCCTTCACCAACCACTATATCTGCCCCCCAAAGTCCTGGTGGTTGGATATGTCCAAGGGAAACTACATCTACTCCCACTACTAAACAGGTATCATTTCCAATGATTGATTTAAGTTCCGCTAGACCTGAATCTAAAATTCCGAAACAATTTGGTTGCTCTACATAGACAGCGCAAGAACCTTTGGCAATTACTGCATTCTGGATATCCAACATTCCATCATCATCGTGCTTGAGTAGTTTAATTTCGATTCCTGCGCCTTGGGTATAATTTTTAATCACTGAAAGCCTATGTGGTGGTACAAATTCAGAAACATAAATTGTATCTTTTTGGGAAGATTTTCTGTTATGGACTCTGACTGCACAAGTTATAGCTTCTGCCGCCGAAGTAGAAGCATCATACATAGAGACATTAGCTACAGGGAGTTCTACTAATTCACTAATCATGGTCTGAAATTCCCACATTGCTTGGAGCATGCCTTGACTAACTTCTGGTTGATAAGGTGTGTATGATGTTAGAAATTCCCCTCTAGTTGCTAACATCCCGACTACACTGGGTACATAATTTCTCGATAGTCCTGCAGATAAGAAGCTTGGACGATCGTCTAAAGAAATATTTGCTCCTAAAATCCTATTTGCATCAGCCCAAATCTCTTCTTCAGATTGTGGTGGAGGTAATGGCAGGGATTCTTTTGATCTTACATTGGGTGGAATATTAGAGAATAAATCATCAATTGTTTCTAAACCAAGTTCATTTAGCATCTCTTTTTCTCTACCGAGATTGGGTAATTGATCGACCATTGTATACCTCCTATGCAATATCACAGCTATTGTTATGGTCGATGGGCTGTAAACTAGTTATTAATTCGTCACACATGATTATTACCCTGTAGTTACTAGCGGGACATAGATGAAGGTTGCGATAACGTCTGCTGACTCTTTTGTTGCGCCCTATATTTCGGAGATGTTGGGAGAATCGGCAGTGAATATTTCTGATGAAATTGTTAAAGATCAGACTACGCTAGACGCAATGCTCTCACCATGTCAAGCTTTGATTCATATTAATTCTAGACCCGTTGATACCACCGTTGCCAGAGATAATCGCGAATCACTCATAATTATGAGAGAGGCTGCAAGGCCTATTTTAGATGCTGTCGACAGGCATGGGAGTATTCACCTTATAATCATAGGAACTCTAAGAGTTCATCCTCAATGGATGCCAGGAGATGACTATTATGGATTAGATTCTACTCTAGCTCCTAGAGATGTTGCTGCTGAAGGTCAGCTTTGGATGGAAGAAAATGCTTTAGAAAGGGCAGAAGCTGAGAGGCCAGTTAGTGTGATTAGGGCATCGAATGTACAGGGCATTCCACTTTCTGGTCCACCGGGAAATGGAATACTGCATAAGTGGGCCGAAGAGAGTCAAATGGGTTGGATTAATATTCCTGGGGATGGTTCCAATGTGAAGGATTTGGTGCATGTAGAAGATTTGGTGAAAGTTGTGGGCTCTATATTATCCAATCCACCTCCGAC
>LURV01000046.1 GCA_001629205.1 Marine group II euryarchaeote REDSEA-S30_B12 | reverse complement strand
AAATAGAGTAGCCCTATACACATTATTCCGGAAAAGTCATGAGTCAAGAGTTTATTCTATTAATGATAAAGGGGATTCGTTGAATAGAGTCGGCTATATGTGTTAACCGAGGGGAATGGGACGAGAGAGTATGGTGCGAGATATCTTAGTAGTCTATAAGAAGAATTTTGAGGCTGTTCATGACATAGCTTTGGAAAGTGTCAAGAAGATACTTGATAATTTAGTTGAGGGAGATCAAATTAGTGTTGGATATACTGCTAGAGAAACAGTTGGAAGATCTGATTTTATTGATCCGGATTTAGTGATAGTTCTAGGTGGAGATGGAACTCTGACTTCAATTGCACATTCTGTAGATGATTCTACTCCAGTCATGGGAGTAAATAGTCACCCCAGGGACAAAGATGATGAAGGATCATTTGGCTTCTACATGGGCAGTGATCCTGATAACTTCCAAAATGATATTAAAATGGTACTAAATGGTGAAGCTTTGGTAAATATATTACCGAGATTACAAGCAGAAATTGAAACAACCAGCGGAAATAAAATACGTTGTGACCCAGCATTGAATGATTTATTGATTGCAAATACACATCAATATCAGCCATCGAAATATCGTATAATAAGAGGAAATATTGATTCAAAACAAAATTCATCAGGCGTACTATTTTCTACTTTCCTAGGTCAAGGTGCCTGGTTTAGACATGTTGCCGATATTGAAGGAAAAAAATTTCCGATAGATGAGATTTCTAACCAATACCTTATTGTGGCCAGAGAGTTACCTCGATCTGATAGAACAAATGATGGATCATACTGGGATTGGACTAGTGAGACTACTGCGATAGTTAGTGATATGCATAGAGGGTATGTAGTATGTGATGGTTGGGATGAAACACACTTTACCAGAGGGGCTAAAATAAATGTTAATTTGAAAGGACCTCCTCTAAAACTTCTTACTTTTAGAAATACAATTTTAGAGCGTGTTAATCAATGGATTTCTTGAAATGAGTAGTTAATCTAAACTATTTCATTATCATCATTGACTTGAATAATAGTTGGCGTATGAGTTTTAACCTGGGATTTATCTATTCCTTCGTAGGTCATTATTATTACTTTATCTCCAGGGTGTATGAGGTGTGCTGCTGCTCCGTTTATTTGTATCTCTCCAGAACCTCTTGGCGCTTTAATTGCATATGTATCCAATCTAGCTCCGTTAGTGACATCAACTACGTGTACTCTTTCCCAAGTGCTAATTTCTGAGGCATCCAATAAATCTTCATCTATTGAAACAGAGCCAATATAGTCTAAATCTGCCTTAGTCACAGTCGCTCTATGGATTTTGGATTTGAGTAGCCAACGTATCCCGGGCATGCTCGCGCGATAGTTTTCAGTATTTCAATAGAATCTTTTTCCCGTTCAAAGAATTTGTTCTAAGAATAATTTAGTTCTATCGTGTTTAGGATTATCGAAGAATTCGTGGGGATTATTTTCTTCTATTAACTCGCCTTCATCGAAAAGGATACATCGATCAGCAACTTCTTTTGCGAATCCCATCTCATGGGTCACTACTATCATAGTAATATCTCTACTTGCTAAATCCTTCATTACGTCAAGTACCTCTTTTATCATCTCTGGGTCTAGGGCTGATGTTGGCTCATCAAAGAGCATTATCTTGGGATTCATTGCTAGAGCGCGTGCAATAGCTACCCTTTGCTGTTGTCCACCAGACAGTCCGCTTGGGTACTTGTATGCCTGTTCTGGAATGCCCACTCTTTCCAGAAGTTCCATAGCCTTATTCTCAGCTTCCTTCTTCGTTTTTCGATTAACCTTCATAGGAGCCAGGGTAATATTTTCCATAATTGTAAGATGTGGGAATAGTTCGAATTGTTGGAAAACGAATCCTACTTCAGATCTGATATATTTGAGTTCTGAAACGCTGGTCTCCTCATCTATCGTGATTCCATCGACAACAATAGAACCTCCACTATGTGGTTGAAGTCTATTTAGTGTCCTAATAAATGTCGATTTACCAGAACCTGACGGCCCTAAAATTACTATAATTTCTCCTTTTTTGATACTGACATCGATTCCTTTTAATGCCCAAAAATCTCCAAAATTTACTTTCACTCCTTTTGTTTCAATAATTGTCTCTTCATTTTCTTCTGTCATGTCATTTCCCCTCCGGTGCTAGATCTTAATCCTAATTTCTTCTCAATTCCTAGTGAAATTCGAGATAGATAGAATGCAATAATCCAAAATACAAAAGCTGCCATATATAATGGTTCAAGTATGTCAAGGGCGAATTCTAGGTCTGATGTATTGAGGTCTTTTGCGATTTTGAAAAAGTCAAATATTCCTATGATGAAGATAAGGGTTGTATCTTTCCATAAACCAATTAGTAGGCTGACTAGTGAAGGTAGTGTAGTTCTAACTGAATTTGGTAGAATTACTGTCATCTTGATTTGATTTGGATTTAGCCCAAGAGCAGTAGCTGCTGCTTCGATTTGACCGCTCCTAATAGACTGAATACCACCTCTCAATATTTCGGCTGTATAAACTCCACCAAAGAATGCGAACATCATTAAAGTCCTCATTATAGCATCTGCATCAGAGTAAGGAACGATAACATCTTGCAGGAGGTATTTAGCAAAATATAACCATGCAACCATCGGTCCCGCACGAACCACTTCAATCAGTAGCGTTGATGGCCATTTGAATATAGGTAGTTTACTTTGTCTACCAAATGCCAGAATTACTCCAATTGCTAATCCCAAAACACCACCTGCTGTGGCTAATACTAAATTAACAAATAATCCGCCCCATAACGCAGGTTCAATTCCTTCTTCCATCCAACCTCTTTCAACGAAGGTATCGGGTGGATCCATTACAGAAAGAGAGATGAAGAATGTGAAAATTCCTAGAATTGCGAGAACCCTTCGCAATCTGTTAATCTGGAATTCCTGTGATTTTAATGAATACCACCTAGTTGCTGAAAAAGAACTAAGACCGATAATTGTAACTCCAATGAACCTAGTTATTGGACCTTCAGGATCAAAATTTTGATATTCTGGATACCATGTAAATAAAATCACACTAATAGAAATTATCAGATAGAAAGTTATGAATTTCCAATTGGGCAAATCAGAAGTTCCATATGCAGCGCATGCGACAATATTGACCAACAATAAGCTTATCCAAAGCCTCCACATCTGGTTTTCAAATCCATCCACAACCATCATACGATTCATTTCATGGCCAGAAAATAATTGAACTCTGCTAGATAATACAATTGCCCAGTTTGCTTCAATTAGGACGAATCCGAATAGCCAATTACAAATGAAATAAATGGATCCAGCGGCAACTAAACCAAGAATTGCAGACACTGGGGAATTTGTAATTGTTCCTTTAAATATTGAAAGTAATACTACCCAAAATAGTAGAAATGTAGAAATTGCAAAAATAACTAAGTAAAGATATAATTTTCCTTTTTTATCTACAGAATCAGATAATTCCTCTAGTTCAGAAAAAGTATACCAAATTGAAATAAATATGGAGATAAATAAGGCTCCAAGAGAAGTTCCTGAGTTTTTATCATCAGTAACCCATTTTGCTGGCTTACCTGATATTGCTTCCTCAATCTTATTCAGCTTTTCCAGAAGCTTTTCCCGATCAAATGAATTTTGAGAACTCATATCTTCACCTTTGTCACTCTGGCATTATATGCGTTCATAATGGCTGAAATTAACAAGCTACCAGCTTGATATGTCACTAATAATAGCATGAACAGGGGAATTAGTTTTCCGGCATTATTCATTAGAATTAAAATTATTAAAAATATATCACTAAATCCTACAATTATAGCTAGACTAGAGTTTTTCCACACATTCATATACTGACTATTCAAAAGGGGGACCATACTTCTTAATGCCTGTGGCAAGATAACTAATCTTAGTCTCTGAAAGGGGTTTAGACCTAAGGAAATAGCAGCTTCTACTTGCCCCCTAGGTAGTGATTGAATACTACCTCGGACTATTTCAGCAACAATAGAAGCTGTAAATAGAGTGAGGGCAGTAACTAAAGCTACAAAGGTCTCGGTAATCTTAAAACCTGTACCATCAACTATATACCAGCCACCAGAATTTTCTAAATCTGGTTGGATTAGCTCTGGCAAGCTAAGTCCGCCTGACAAAAATACTGCAATTGATACTACTAATGATAGAGTCCATATTGATAGCCTTCTGATTACTCCCTCATCTGAATCATCTACTCCATCTCTGTCTAAATATGAAGTAAGAAATTTAGTCCCAATAAGGATTGAAATAGCAATCAATATATTTGTCAATTGAGGTGCTGGTATCCAATGCCCCTCTTTACTGAGATAAAAGCTGTTGAAGATAAATACTTCTTCGGAAAAATCTGGCATTATTTCCCTAAATTGAACAGCAACGAAGAAAAGAAGAATAGCTAGAGGTATATTTCGGAAAAACTCAACATATGCTGTTGCTAAACCTGATGCGAGTCTGTTATTTGAAAGTCTAGTGACTCCAATAAAAATCCCTAGTAATGTACATAATACGATACTAACGAGTGTTGCTCTTGCTGAATTAATAACTCCAGCCCGAAAAAAGGTCCATCTATTATCATTGGATGCATCAATTTGCCAGGGCCAATTTGTTACAGGAAAGCCACCAACTTCTTCCATGAAATCATAAGATAGTATCCAATTCTCATCTGTTTTAATTAAGACCATGATTCTTAAAATTAGATATAAAATAAATGGAATGGAAAGTAATAAAACCGTAGATGAAAAAATCTGATCTTGGGTAGTGGGTTTGTGTCTTTCTCTAGATAAGTCCCATACTGAGTACAATGATACAGATAGAATCATTAGAGAGAAAATTAAAATTGGATTTTCTAGAAAGAAATAAAAATTTGCTGAAAATGCTGGTAAAAGCACGGGGACCAACATTACTAGAATATAGAATAAAATTATTGCTAGAGTTAATAATGCCTCAATGGAGCCATCTCTCCAAATTTGAATGGTTTTTTTTGGCTCTTTTATCGATTTGAGAATACTTTCCAACATCCCTCTAGTGTCATTTAAAACCAAAATTACTCCTGATAATACTGCCTGTCTCTTATACACA
>LURV01000045.1 GCA_001629205.1 Marine group II euryarchaeote REDSEA-S30_B12 | reverse complement strand
GTCATAGCTGCAACCACAAATGGTAGAGCACCTCCAATCAACAGTCCTACGACTACTAAAGGATCAGTAAGAGTTAGCTGGTTAGCTTGTAATCCAGCAGCAGTTGCGTATGCAGCAAATAGAGCCAAAGCAGTTAGGGCAGCACTCCCAATTGCAAACCCCTTTCCAATTGCAGCTGTTGTATTTCCTATACTATCTAATCCATCAGTTATTTCTCTTACTTCGGGCCCTAACTCACTCATCTCCGAAATACCGCCTGCATTATCTGCCACAGGACCATATGCGTCTACAGTCATCGTAACACCTACAGTAGCTAACATACCCATTGCAGCCATAGCAATACCATACAAACCGTGTGTAGCAGTTGCATCATCTGGCAAAGTCATTATATGATTGGCAGCAAAAATTCCGCCCGCAATAAGAATTATTGGTAAGAATGTAGACATCATTCCGACTGAAAGTCCAGCTATGGCATTGGTGGCAGGACCAGTCTGACTCATTTTTCCTATATGTGGTATTGCTTTAGGTTTTATTCCAAATACATCTTCAATTCCGGTGTAATATTCAGTTACAAGCCCAATCAATATTCCTACTAATGACCCTATAACAACTGCAATCATCGGCTCAGTCCCTGTATCTAGTCCTAAAAGATAAATTCCCAGCCAACCTACTAACCAAAATAGGCCCGCAGCAATGAATGTTGTATTTCTAAGTGCAGCTGCAGGATCTCCAGATTTTAGTAAATTCATACTAAATACTCCAATAATTGAAGCGCCATAACCCACAAGACCCAAGAAAATTGGAAGAACTATATAGTGGGATGACATATCATTGGAAGCTTGCGCAATTACCATTGCAGCAATAATTGAACCCACAAATGATTCGAATATGTCTGCACCCATTCCAGCAACATCTCCAACGTTATCACCTACATTATCGGCAATTACTCCTGGATTTCTTGGATCATCTTCTGGAATTCCAGCCTCAACTTTTCCTACTAAATCCGCTCCAACATCCGCAGCTTTTGTGTAAATTCCTCCTCCAACTCTTGCAAACAATGCAATTGATGAAGCTCCCATCCCAAATCCTGCTATATTCTGAACTTTATCTCCTGTTCCTAGCCAAATAGACATTATAGAAATCCCAAGAAGTCCAAGACCACCCACAGATAGTCCCATAACAGCTCCACCGTTATATGACACCTCAAGAGCCGACGCTTGTCCACCATCGGAAGCAGCCATTGCCGTTCTTCCATTTGCTGACGTGGCAGCTCTCATTCCGATAAATCCAGCAATAACTGAAGCTGCTGCACCTGCTAGAAAAGCCCCTACCGTTTCGATACTGGTATCTGGATTAACAAACAATAATCCTGCTACGATCACTATAAATATCGCAAGATATCTATATTCAGCAAACAAAAATGCCATTGCACCTTCTCTAATTTGCTGAGTTATATCTGCTACAGTGCTGTTTTCTATCTTTATTTTCTCTATTTGAGAGTACAGTAACGCAGCAATTGCAAGTCCAATTACTGCAGTTCCAGCTGCCAAAAGGGGTATTTCATCTATCATCCTATCACCAAATTGCACCGGCGACCTAAGTTGCCTATTTAATTCGAATCCCCGATTTTTGAAGAAGATGCAAATCTCAATTACCTAATGCAATATCCGCAAAAGATTCTAGAATTCCAGCTCCATCATGATCTCGTTGGAATGAATCAAGCTCTTCTTTTGAAATATGGCCCCATTCAAATGCCCTCTCTACTCTGGCCTTGGCAGCTTCAGGATGGAATTGAACTCCCCAAACAGGTAAAGGAACTCCCTGCTGATCATTTACTCTAATTGCAGTAATTTCATTATGATCTGTATATCCGAGTAAAGTACAATTTTCTGGGATGGACATTACATGCTCCCTATGTGTAAATAACACTACTGGAGATTCATTTTCTCTTTTTCCACGAAGCGAGAATAATTCATCAACTTCTCCCCTTTTAGTCAACGATAAATCCCAAACACCATTTGATAGTTCCGCAAATCTTGAAATTTTAGAACCAAGAGTATGGCAGAGTAACTGATGACCAAAACAAATACCTAGTGTGGGAATTTCTAAGTTTATCGATGCCCTCAATAGGGACGCACTATATTCCATCCAAGATTCCCACATTGTCACATTTCTCCTGGAACCCGAGCAAATTACTGCATCAACATCAATTTTATTCAGCCATTCACTCATTAATTCATCATTTGAATGGTAAGGCATGGCGATCCTCATGAAATTTACATTATTTTTATTAATCTCTATTTCACAACTAATCCAAAACTGAAAATCTTCATCCCATAGGGGGACATCTTTTTTTTCGAGATAAACTTCGCCCAATTTTTGCGCATCCTTTCCAATTTCACAAGATTGCATTTGTGGGGTAACAAGTAATACTTCAACATCGCCAAATTCCGCGAAAGGTTTGATTATCTCTTGATTTCCACCATGCCCGAATTCTGATCTTTCAACAAGTAAGTCGAAAATCAACACTCTAGATTGAATCTCCATGGTAATCGGAAGGGGCAAGACTTTGAAAGCTAATCCTCACACCATTAATCATACTATGGTAGACAAGCAGCTAATTTTAGATTCGGTTGGACCTGTTCAAGCAGTTCTAGATGCACACGATGGTGTAGTCAATGTTGTTGATACTACTGATGGGGTAATTATGATTTCATTAGAAGGCGGCTGCACAGGTTGTAGCGCGACGCCAATGACTGCAATGCAAATTTACTATTCTCTGATGAAGTTACAAGAAGTCGAAGATGTAGTATTCGTAAATGGGGAGTTGCCTGCATATATGCGTGCATTTATTGATGATAAGCTAAATTCAGAATAAGTAAATTTGTACAACTTTACTTCTTTAATCTTGGATATGATCCCTTTTGGATTTCAGTTCCCTTTATGTTCATTATAGAAGCTATAGCCACAATTATCGATATAACTGCAAATGGCCTAGCAATATTCCTTGATCCCCAAAGCTCACCACCAGAATAATGTACTACAAAAAGAAGAACCGATGAAGATATACAGATGGATGCAATAACTCTCTGTGTAAATATCTCATTTTGGGTTGTTTTTGAGAGAGTCCCAATTGACATCCAAAGTATCATTGCAATTCCACACATTCCCAATGAGATACTCTCTAGCATCTCAACCAACTCCATAATCCGAACGAGTCGGAACTAGCTTGTCTAAGTTTCCCGATAAAACACTCTATATGGTATAAATAATGTCCACAATCATGGTCGGAATTGGACCAAGGTCTAGATGGTCAAATAGGGATGACTCATCTTACAAATATAATAGTGATGACTCTGAATTACTATCAGATAAATTCAGGACTAAGAAATCAAATACTAAAAAGATGGGATATAACAGCAATTATTCTTCTACCAAAAAATATGCAGGTTCTAAACTATACTTGATTTCTCAATTATCTGGAATTTCATTTTTGATTATTTTCTTTTCAGGATTAAATAATACATCTCCAGATTTTTCAAACATTTCTTTGTGGGGACTAAACTGGAAATCTAGTTCAAATGTGCTTATTTTATTATTTTCTGTCGGCCTAGTATATATCTTGAGTATTTTTAGAATAGTTATTTCAGGTAAAGTTCCAAAGAAAAGAAAAAAGAAAACTCGTAATCGCTTAATTATCTACATTTTAATATCATTATACATTTATATCAATTATAATTAAAATAGAGCAATACACTTGAATCTAGACATCTTCGCGTTGTTAGAATAGCATGCATCCAGCCGGAAGATTATTCATAGTTTTAGGAATTATCATGCTATCTGTAAGTGTTGCAATTATCCTATTCGATATCGATATTTCTTTAGAAGATTCAGAACAATCCAAAGTTGAAGAAAATCCAAACTTTGAATTCTCTGGACAAATTGGTAATATCACATTCGATTCAGAAAATGATGAAGATATTCTCGGATGGAGGTTATATGTTCTTGGAAATTATATTGATAGTGATAATAACTCAAAATGGGATTCCTGTCAGGATCTAGAGCTTTTTATTTGGATTCAAGGAACTGAAAAACCTGTAAAATCAGATGAAACAATGAATATTTTTTATCCAACGTGTGAGGTAAATAATACTCGTCAAGATTTATCAGATTTCGCACTTGTTTATTCTGGAGATATTTGTTTCACATCTTCCAATTACTCATCTTCTACCTGTAGTGATGGAAATTATTCATTAGAATCCAATTCCTATGTTCGTTTAGTCAAAGAAGAAAAAATAATTGAACCCGAAAAATCAATTTCTCAGAAAATCATAGACTATTTAGTGAGTGGATATGTAACATTATGCATCTCTCCAATTTTAATGCTATTAGGGCTGTTAATTGGTATATCTTTAGAAGAGGAAACAAAAAATAAAGGGCCAAAAGTATCAAAAGGTCCAACAACTGCAGAGTGGCGAGCTTACTCTTTAGCACAATCGGAAAGAGGTTCTGATGGACTAGCTAAATCATTTGGTAGACATCTTAGAACACGAAAAAGACAAATGACAGCCAAGTCTAGAAAGGGAAATATTAGAGGCGGAGTGCACAAAGGTGGTGGATTATTCCTAGGTGGATGGACAGAAGAAGACTCAAATGCTGAGTATAAGAAAAAGGTAGAAGATAGAAGACAAAAATAGTCAAAATAGCTGATAAATCATCCCCGAAATACCTAATACAACAATTATTACTATTGTCTTGCTTAATATTCGAAAAATTGAATCTAACATCATTCCACTGTAGGATTCTCTATTCTTCCTCACATATATTCGAGAGATTTCACTATTTTCATCTTCCAATCAGATACCCCATTTAATCATTCAAGAAAACTGGAATTGCTTTCATCTTGTGTAGATTAGATTTTCTAAGCTTTAAGTAAATCTGCATCACTTCTTTTTGCCTATCGTTTAGTAATTTCTCTGAAATATCATCCGGTTGTTCCATGGCCCATTCTAACTCCTCATAACTTGCACCCATTTGATCTTCATCCGTTCTACCATCATCCCATAGGCCATCAGTTGGCGGTGCATTCCTAATTTCCTCAATTATTCCAAGTGATTCTGATAGTGAATATACTTCACTTTTATACAGATCTGCAATTGGAGAAATATCAACTCCACCGTCTCCATATTTTGTATAGAATCCCACTCCAAAATCTTCAATTTTATTCCCAGTACCTACTACAATTCCATTATTTGATGCAGAAATGACATATAGGGTTGCCATTCTAATCCTCGCCCTGGTATTTGCCCTAGCAAGATTTGTAATTTTTTCATCACTAAGATCCGTGTCAATTAACATATCAAAGGTTCGGGAAAGATCAAACTCCCTACTAACAACATTTTGAAAATTAGAGACTAACCACTCAATATGCATCTTTGAGAGATTTTTTTGTGATTCTGCTTGGTGTATAGGCATATTTAGTACTATAGTCTCAATTCCAGTTTTAGCACACAATGTAGATGTCACCGCTGAATCAATACCTCCTGAAACTCCAACTACTAGAGTCGAAATATTGTTTTGCTCCGCATATTTCAAAATCCAATTTGAGATGTCTTCAGCTAAGTGATCCCAATCTCTCATAATTTTCCCCCTATTAATGACATGCAACCCCATATTTTTTTAAACGCCAATAGTTGTATGGCCATGGAGTGATGAATCCTACGAACAACATAATCGGAATTATCCACCATGTCAATGTAGGTTCTCCCATAATTAGAAGATCTGTAGCATTCATCGAGGCTTCCATAGCTATCATCGAAATAAGAGACATTCCAATAGCTACTCTGAATGCTTCTCTAATTCCTCCCATCTGTTTGATTAAGATGAAGGTCTCAAGTGCGATTGAGGTCATGATTCCATTGAACATTGCAAGTAGCATAATAGACATTGCAGACCAGCCAAGAGCATCAAGATAAGGGATTGATTGGAATGCAGCAATTGTACCAAAATCACCTATACTACAACCCACTAAACACCATTTAGTGTTATGAGCAGATTGTTTCCAAACACTTCCATCCCTCCAATGAAAATCTTCGCCCTTCCCATCAATAGTATAGCCAGTTGACTTAATGCTAGAAATCAATACTTCTTTTGATACACCTTCGTGTTCAATTACTGCTACCCCGGATTCATGTGAAACTTCGGCAGAAATCACTCCAGAAATATTTTCCATAGTTTTTTTCACTTTACCCGAACAACCATCACAGGTCAATCCTCCAATATTAATTGAAATAACTTGACCCATGAATATCCGAGTTGGTAGTGTTTTTTTAATGTCTGTAATTGCTTCATCATTAATTCTTGAAAGGTCACCTTCAAGACATTTACTAATCTCGGCCGACCTATGGCCGTTCCAAAGCCTACCGCAAATCTAGACCCAGTAAAACTGGAGAACCATCTAATTGAACTTTGGGAAAAAGAGAAGATATTCGAAAAATCTATAGATATTCGCAGGGAAAAAAATTCCCCATTTACATTTCTGGAAGGGCCACCAACCGCTAATGGAAAACCAGGTATTCATCATGTTATTTCACGTCTTTTCAAGGATATGGTATGTAGATGGAAAACTATGGAAGGACATATTGTTGAGAGAAAAGCTGGATGGGATACTCATGGCTTACCAGTCGAAATCGAAGTTCAAAAACAACTCAATTTAATGTCTAATGAGGCAATAGAAGAATTCGGTATGGAAGAATTCAATAAGAAATGTAAGGAAAGTGTTTGGACTTATGAAGAGGCATGGAGGGAGATGACAGAAAGAATGGCTTTCTGGGTTGATATGGATGATCCCTATGTGACATTGCATGACGAATTTATTGAATCAGCTTGGTGGTCACTTAAACAAATGTTCGAAAAGGATTTATTATTTAGAGGTCACAAAGTTCTCCCATATTGCCCGCAAACTGGAACAAGTTATTCTAGTCATGAAGTAGCCCTAGGATACAAAGAAGTCGCTGAACCCGCTGTATATGTAAAATTTCAATTAGAAAATGATGACGCTTCAATTTTAGCTTGGACTACAACTCCATGGACTCTACCTGGAAATGTAGGATTAGCAGTCGGGCCCGAGGTAACATATTGCAGGGTAAAAATCACCAAACCTCCTTCTGATTCTTGGGATGGCAGAGGAGGGGCTGAGATTGGCGAACATCTCATACTCGCTAAGGACTTAATGACAGATGTGTTGAGGCATCATGTAGAAGTTTTAGAAGAATTTCCAGGATCAAAATTAGTAGGCGAATCATATAAACCATTATTCCCAGGTGCTGTAGATGGTACAGATTCCAAAAGTGCGTGGACGGTAGTTGCTGCTGATTTTGTAACCACCAGTGATGGAACTGGGGTAGTGCATACTGCAGTTATGTATGGTGAAGATGACTACAAACTAGGAATGGAAGTAGGTTTTCCGGCGCAACATACTGTCGGAATGGATGGAGCCTTTGTTACTGGAGTACATGCTAATTTAGATGGCAGATATGTGAAGGATTGTGATGATGAAATCATTAATCTATTAACTAATCAAGGAAGGTTATACAGGGAACACATCTATACTCACGATTATCCACATTGTTGGAGAACTGATCACCCACTTTTATACTATGCAATGGATAGTTGGTTTGTGAGAATGACTCAAGTAAAAGACCAGATTATGGAACATAATTCTAATGTTGAATGGGCACCAGAATGGACGGGAACTAAGAGAATGGGAGAATGGTTGTCAAACATAAAGGACTGGGCAATTAGCAGAGAGAGATATTGGGGAACTCCTCTACCTGTTTGGATATGTTCTGAATGTGGAAATGAACATTGTATTGGAAGTATAGAAGAAATGAACTCAATGAAAACTCAATCTTCTCCTACTCCACCAGAATTACACAGGCCCTATGTTGATGATGTTATATTACACTGTCCTGAAGTAGGATGCTCAGGTGAAATGATAAGAGAGCCATATGTTATGGATTGCTGGTTTGACTCAGGTTGTGCATCATTTGCTCAGTGGCATTATCCATTCAAGAATGAAGACAAATTTTCAGGATCATTTCCTGTAGATTACATATGCGAAGCAGTAGATCAGACCAGAGGTTGGTTCTATTCACTATTAGCAGTAGCCACAACTGTTTTCAATCAACAATGCTTTAATCGATGCTTATCTTTAGGCCATATTTTAGATAAGGATGGTAAGAAAATGAGCAAGTCCAAGGGGAATGTTGTAAATCCTTGGGATCATTTCAACAAAGAAGGTGCTGATCCGATAAGATGGTACATGACTACACAAAGTGCACCTTGGTCTCCAACAAACTTCGATCCAAATGGGGTTCGCGAATCTTATGCAAAGATGTTCCTAACACTTTGGAATGTGTATAAATTTCATGCAGACTATGCCGCTTTGGATGGTTTTGATCCGGAGGAAAAATCTGGATTTATTGAAATCAATTCTCGAGCTCCTCTTGATAAGTGGATTCTTTCAAAAGTCACTGAGGTCGCGGATGAATATCATAGTCATTTCGAATCTTGGGATTTTCATAAAGCTGGAAGGGCACTTGAGGCATTTGTGATTAATGATCTTTCTAATTGGTATGTTAGGAGATCTAGGAGAAGGCTCTGGGAAGAATCAGAAAGTATCGATAATCTGGCAGACTGGCCCACAGGTTCTTCGATAGTTGATAGAAGTCTACCACCAAGAGATAATTATTTAGAAGAAGAAATGTCACTAGTTAGGACTTTAGCAGAAACAGGTAGAAGAATCAGAGTTGAACAAGACAGAAGACAAAGACTTCCTTGTAGATCTGGATGGATTGTTGGTGGCCCTGATATCTCTCAATTCAAAGAAATATTAGCCGAAGAATTGAATGTAGAAAATCTAATGACAGAGGAAGATTTAGATACATTCCAAAAAATAGTGATTGCCCCTAACAGGAAGTCACTGGGTGCAAAATGTAGGGCAGATTTGCCAAGAGTTTTATCGGAACTAGAAGATGTAGACGCAGAAACCTTTCTTTTAGAAATAGAAGCAGGAATTGCTGCTATCGCAGGTTATGAAATCGAAATGGGTGACATAGAAATTAGGAGAGTAGAAAAGGATGGTTTTGCGGCATCTACCGTTACACTACATGATGGAAATATTTCTCTAGTCTTAGATATGGAGACAGATGATGAACTTCTTTCAAAAGGACTTGCTAGAGATATAATCAGAAGAGTCCAAGCAAAAAGAAAGACTTTAGATCTAGATATCGAGGCAAAGATATCACTATCTGTTTGGATAGAAGAATCAGAACTATTTGATGCGGATTGGGAGCATGTAAAAATTGAAACTAGAACCGAAATTGGTACATTAAATGCGGGAAAACCAGATGAAAATTCTGAATCATTTATGGTAGATCAAACAAGAATATTTTTCCAAATAGATATAAATCAAATTACTTAATTTATGCAATAAATGACTAGTTTACTTCCAAAAATTATCCGCAATAGCCCTGTATGATTCCGGAATTAGTAATTCTACTCCGAAGAGAGGATCAGGATCTGATGAGTCATGATATGCAATGAATGAACCACCATCTGGTAAAATTCCCATACTAGCAAAGTCAAATCTGATATCATTTCCGGCGCCAGATGTTGAATCCAAATCCCCAAGTCCAAGATAGGTCAGTGAGTCAAATTCCATATAAGGATTCAAATCACACAATCTTCCATCTGGGCCCATCTTCCCCGTCTTCGACTACAACTCCCATTTCATTCAACTCTTCACGAATTTTATCTGCTTGATCCCAATCTTTATTCTCTCGAGCTTTATCTCTATAGCTCAGTAGACTTTCTACTTTATCAGCAATATCTTCCCTTGCTTGACTAGCCTTCTTGACCATATTCAAAAGCTCTTCCTTTGGAGGAAGTAAACCCAGAATACATCCAGCATATTTTTCTAGCCAGTCTTCAACTCCAATTCCACAATTACTAGATATGACTTTTTGAATTTCTATTATTGCCCCTCTAGAATTAAAATCATCATCCATAGAATTTTCAAAACTTTTTCCATGCTCTTTTAGATCAATATCCACTTTAACATCAGAAGAAAATGAATCTACATATGCAGAAATTAATTTTTCATGATGATTAGCTGCATCTTCCAAAAACTCTGAAGTCAAATCAATTGGGCTCCGGTATGGAACACTCAATAGGGCGTAGCGTAATGCCAATGGAGAGTATGATTTAAATGAATCACTAACGGTCCAAAAATTCCCCAAACTCTTACTCATTTTTTCTCCATCAATATTTACAAAACCATTATGCATCCAATAATTTACTACCGGTTCAACACCTGTGCAACATTCGGACTGAAAAATCTCTGCTTCGTGATGTGGAAATCTTAAATCATGACCTCCTCCATGAATATCAAATTGTTTTCCGAGGTGCTTCAAAGACATCGCAGAACACTCAATATGCCATCCCGGTCGCCCCTTACCCCAAGGGCTTTCCCAATATGGCTCATCTGGTTTTGCCAATTTCCAAAGAGCAAAATCACGATGATTTTTCTTACCAGTGCCAGTTCCTAAAACCCTTCCACCTGCTCCAGCTCTAACATTCTCTAAAGTTTGACCGGTTAATTGCCCATACTTTTCTGGTGCGGATTCTATATCGAAATATACTCCATCTTCAGATGAATATGCATTCCCCTTTTTTTCCAATTCAGAAACCATTTCGATTATTTCTGGAATAGTTTGTGTTACTCTTGGATAATGATCCGCTCTAAGAATATTCATCTTATCCATAACTTCGAAAAACTCATCAATATTTCTTTGAGAAATAACAGTATAATCCATATTTTCGGCTTCGGAAACTGCAATTATTTTATCATCAATATCCGTAAAATTCTGTACATAATTTACTTCATAACCTCTGTATTCCAACCATCGATGAATAACGTCAAATGACAAGTAACATCTTGCATGCCCTAAATGACTTCTTGAGTATGGAGTTATGCCACAAACATACATCCCAACCTTTCCCTTTTCTAGAGCCTTGAAAACTCTCTTTTGTCGAGATTTCGTGTCATAGACTCTGAGTACCATACCTTTACGCTAAAGAGGACCAAATTTCAACTTCGCGCCGCTTCTACCAGTGCAGTGAATAAAGCGAGATGCTCAATTCTCTCTGGGTGCCATTGAACTCCTAAGAAGAATTTCAAATCCGGGCGTTCCACTGCTTCTATCAAATTATCATGTTCAGAGTAACCAGTAATACTCAGACTACCTGCATTGGCAACTCCTTGATGGTGATAGGAATTAACATTAATCATCTTCCCCATCAAATTCTCCAAAAGTGAATTTTTTTCCACACACACCTTGTGTTCTGAAAACTCACCCCAATATTTACCATGCTCCTTAAAATCATCAGTAGAATCTAGGTGTTGATGCATGAAACCACCATGTAATACGCTCATTAGTTGCATACCCCTACAAATTCCTAAGATAGGCATATCTCTATTGATTGCCTCTTTCACTATTCTAAATTCTGAATCATCTTGCTCAAGAGAATAATCAATACTTCCATTCTCTTTATGTCCATAGCTGGAAGGATCTAAATCAGGCCCACCGGAAATTATCAATGCATCTATGCGTTCTACAATTTCTTCCGAACTTTCGGTTGGTGGAATAATTACTGGCACCCCTCCGGCCGCTTCAACAATCTCAATGTAGTCAAAAGGCAACAGTGCAGATCTTCTTTCCCAATTTCCATAACTAGCATTTACTACAGGACATGAAATTCCTACAATAGTCTTCATTTTTTCACACTCTATAATCAATCTAAAACTGACTCAGCTGACAATCTAGCAAATCTGAAAGATTTTATTCCAATTACGATAAAAACCACTCCCGACAATATCAATATTAAGTGAGAAGAAATTGCTAAATTAGACATTTCATCATCAATAGGAAAAACTCGGACTCCACCTAAAAACATGAGTAGCGCTAATACCATTGATGCATGCATGTAGTGGTGTCTGTTTACTTCGTTCCAGATACTCAGGAATCCGAGAAGAAGTAAAACAATTCCAAAAAAGGACGGAATCATAGCAGTAATTGATGGATTTTCAGAATCTTGTAAGAAATAAGCCACTAATCCCCAAATTATTAGTATTAATCCATTAATTATTCCAATTTGAGGTACGCTCATTCCTAAAAATGTGTATTGCGTACTCATATCTTAATCCGAACATAACTTGTATTTTACACTACTGAATAGAAACTCCAGAATGAATCTCCTCATCACGCTTCTTTATTTGTTCCCACAATATCTCTGCAACGTCAAGAACTTCCATTTCTGAACCAACTGAATCCAAACCATCTTTTACCATTATTGAGCAAAATGGACAGCCTACAGCTACAGTATCACAACCAGTTTCAGCTAATTCTTTCGCTCTAATTTCATTTACTCTCTTGTCAGGTTCTTCTTCCATCCACATTTGTGCACCACCTGCCCCACAACAGAATGAATCCCTTCCATGCCTTTCTGGCTCTTTATCAACTCCACTAATTACGCTTCGTGGCTCATCGATAATGCCACCAATTCTACCTAAATAGCAAGGATCATGGAATGTAATGGTCCTATCTTTTTCTGTCTCAACCTCGCTAAGATAAGGTAGGCTTCCTTCTTCTTGTAATTTTGCCAAAATCTCAGAATGGTGGAATACTTCTAACTTATCTCCACCATAATCCGCATACTCTTTCCCCAATGTATGAAAACAGTGTGGACATGATGCGACAATTCTCTTTACTCCAAGCTCTTGAAATGTCATCATGTTAGTTTCTGCTAGCATTTGAAAAAGGTACTCATTCCCTGCTCTTCTTGCTGGATCTCCTGAACAACCTTCTTGCATTCCCAAAATTCCTACATCCAGACCAGCTTCCTTGAGTAGAGAAATTGTTGATCTGGCTACCTTTTGATTTCGCTCATCAAAACTAGCAGCGCAGCCAACAAAGTAAATATATTCAGCTGGCTCACCAATTTTCACATCTAGATCAGAAGCCCAATCGGCTCTTTCATGGGCCCCAAAACCATAAGGGTTTGATGCCGACTCTATATTCCCCATTGCAGTATTCAGAATTTCAGGATATTCCATAGTTTCCATCATTGCATTTCGTCTTAGGTCAGTAAGTTTAGGTACATGTTCAATGTATAATGGACAAACATCTACACAAGCATTACAAGTGGTACATGCCCAAACTGCGTCATCGGAAATTCTCTGCATCATTGTTTCTTCTGGTTGCTCACCCGACAATAGAATTGGAGCGTGCTCATTTGCGTAATTTCGAACATCATGAATAACCTGCATTGGATTCAAACTCTTACCTGAGGCATAAGCAGGACAGACATCTTGACATCTCGCGCAAGAAGTACATGACCACCCATCAATCAATTGTCTCCAAGTGAATTGGGTGTAAGAACTAACTCCGAACGAATCAATATCTAATTCTTCAAGCGGAACAGCTCTACCATCAGCTCCCATGGCTAAAGGCTTCATTTTCCCAGCAGGACCCGCATCATGGAAGAAAACATTTGGAACTGCCATTACAAGATGCATATGCTTCGATAATGGTATTAAAAATAGGAAAATAGATATTGCAATCATGTGAGTCCAATATGATGCAATTATTATTTGATCAGAAGGTGAGAAACTCAAGACCCAATATCCAATAGGCTCCCAGAAAGAATCTGGATTATCATTAGACTCAACTATAAATGATGTTGTTGTTATTGTAAAGATTAGCAGCAGAATAGTATTTCCTTCTAGTTGAGACTTACCTTTCAGCTTCTCAGGGGTGAAAATTAATCTTCTTATCAAAGCTCCTACACATCCAACTAATGCCATGGAATATCCCAATTCAACAACTCCATTCCATGGACCTCTTAGGAAATCTGGTAAAATTTTATGAGAGAATGCGTTTGCTGTAGCCAAGTCAAGCATATCCGATGCCAACATCAGAAATCCCCAGAACATCAGAACATGAAGCGTACCCGCAATTCTATCCCTAAGTACTTTCTTTTGTCCCAACCAACCAATGATAAATTCATAAATTCTAATTATCCACGAATCAAACCTAGAATCAGGTGAACCAATTAGGACTAATCTGGTAGTCTCAGCCCCTATAATTTGTTTTACCGAAGTACAATAACCCCATTAATCAACCGCTTCTAATCATAACACTCATGGACTAATGACATAGCCATTATGATATGGCCGAAGCATTCGCTCCTGGTAAGTGCATATTATTTGGTGAGCATGCAGTAGTTTTTGGGCATCCAGCAGTCGCTGTTGCAATAGATCAAGGCGTTACGGTAAATATTTCAGAATCAAATAAATGGATATTAGATGGACAAGAATTCTCACCCGAGAAACATCCACACATTTCTCATACAATCAATGAATTATTCAATTATCAAGGTAGACCACTGAATATTAACATCAGTAGTAATTTATTTTCTGCAGCAGGATTAGGATCATCCGCAGCACTCTCAAATGCCTTCGGCGCAGCCTTATATCACCACATGAAACAGGGAACAGATATCGACAGAATTAGACTCGCTAAATATGCTCACTCTGCTGAGGCTAACGCCCAAAAGGGACGAGCTAGTCCAACGGATACTGCTACCAGCTCATTGGGTGGATGTGTAGTTGTTTCTGGGAGCCATGTTCTTGGAACAAAACATATTTTTGATACAAAACTACTAACGCCAGAAGGTCAAAGAGAATGGTCAATTAACATAGTAGAACTTCCTCTATCAATAAGAGAATCTTGGTTAGTTCTAGGATTCACAGGAGAAGGTGCACCTACTGGAAAGATGGTAGAGAAAGTGGCAAATCTATTGAAAGAAAAACCCGAAAAAATAATTGAAATGGATACCATCGCTAATATAACCAAAGCTGGCTTAACTGCTCTTTCTGCAGGTAATCTAGAAGCATTGGGAATAGCCATGAATGCATGCCATGAAAGACTAAGAAGTTTAGAGGTTAGCACTCGCGAATTAGATGATTTAGTTTTAGCATCAAGACCCCATTCTTACGGCGCGAAGCTGACGGGTGCAGGTGGTGGTGGTTGTATGGTGGCACTTACTAAAGATCCTAGTAGAGTCGCTGAAGCTATAGAAGTAGCCGGCGGAAAACCGCTTATCTCTACACTTGGAAGTGATGGAGTAAGAATAATCAAAAATTAATTCCTAATCGATTTATTAAAAAATTAAACTATTCTTTATAAGGGTATTATAAAGGCGGGAAATATGCTTACCGACGAAGAAAGATTAACAGTAGTGAATGTAGTAGCATCTACTCGCGTTGCAGAAGAACTTGATTTACCTGATATTGCAATTCAGCTTAATTGTGAATATGAACCAGAACAATTCCCCGGAGTAGTATACAGAGTTGTAGATCCTAAACTCGCAATTCTAATGTTCCGCTCAGGTAGGGCAGTTTGTACTGGTGGAAAGAATGAAGAAAACATCGAAGTAGGTATCGAGAGAATGATTGGTGACCTTAGGGATGCGGGAATAGAGACGTGGGACCAGAAAGACGTTGAAATAGAAGTCCAGAATATGGTTGCAACATACTCATTATTCTATCCTGAAGATTATACTGGAACTGCTAAGATGGATGATATTAACACTAAAGTAATAGATGAAAATGGCTCAATCAGGGCTGCTACTGACGAAGAAGTTGAGGCAAATGATGACAGAATTAGAGGGATACTACAAGGAGAGCCCCTTGCTGATGAGATACTCGAAGCTGTAGAACAGATAAAAGATGAATTAGCCGATTTACTATATGAGTGAAAGACATATATTCTTGAATCAGTATCCCCTCTTGAGACTATGTCACCTCTCCGAACATGCACCTTTCTAGTGGTGATGATTTTACTGGCGCCCATTTCAAAAATTTTTGTTGAATTAGGTGATTTTAACCAATTACCAACCGCAGAACATACTAAAAATTCTAATTCTATACATTCCAATTCAATTATCGACACTCCCAGTTGGTCTATAGGCGATAGTTGGGAATATGAAGGATATCTTGATGTATCTAGTTTTGTAGCAAGCTCAGGAGCTAGTACCAGTGTGGATGTAGTTTATGGTACGCTGGATCGAACAGTTTCTGATATGTTTTTGTTAGATATTGATAATTCCTCGAAACTTGTTTATGAGGTTATATCTCAAGGGGAATATCAGACTAATGGAGCAATAGAGGTAGAAGGTCAAACTGGTTGTCTTTATGCAAATATAGAGATTTATGAAATCGTTCTAGCATCAGACCTTTCAACATATAGTCAAGAGGCAGAAATTCAAGTTTTTGTAGATCCAGCCCTCATTTTTGGTATCTGTCTTCCAGCATTTAGAATCGATTTAGCAGAACTCACTGTAAAAAATACATTTAATCCACCGATGGAATGGTATGATTTCCCATTATCTGTAGGGGAATCTTGGATAACAAATTATTCGCAATCAATAGAATTTAGTGGCAATACTTCAGATTTAATACCCATACCAATTCCAGATAATACAACCGACGAAAACTCAACTAGCTGGGAAGTAGTTAGCAGAGGTTTCTCTGGGGTAACCTACACTGGCTGCCTTCAATCTTACAACATCACAAGTTATGATAGGGATGGTAATATAGCAGGATTTAGA
>LURV01000044.1 GCA_001629205.1 Marine group II euryarchaeote REDSEA-S30_B12 | reverse complement strand
CCTCTCCAGATACTCTTTGTAGGATGTATGCCCTACCATCATCCTCTCTTAGGGCCAACCACTCTCCGATATATTCCATATTGATTCTGGAGAACAATTGATTTCAAAACCCTTCTCTATCACATTATTTTATGCTAGTGGATTTATCTCCCACTATAGTTATACATAAGACCCAGTCTCAAAAATTGATGCATCCTATATGCAGACTTGCATTCAACCCTTCATTATGGATAGCAATTATGTTAATTTCGATGCCCTTTTCCAACTTTTCTGAATTTGATGATCATAAAGAGAGAATTGAACTATCGCAAATTGAGATGCCGATGTATGCTACAAGTCCTGGGCATACTGTTTTTGGAGAGTATGTTGGAGCACACTGGTGTGGCCCATGTATGAGTAGCGCATCACCCTCATTATCGAATCTCAAATCGACTAATCCAGAAGAATTTACCTTTGTATCGTTTTTTGAATCAAATCAAGGATGGCCCAATGATTTACCAATAGATAGAATTGACCATGTTACAAATCAAAATTATGTTTATCCAACATTCTCTTTTGGAGATGCCCAATCATCTTCATGCAAAATTACTGGATCGTTGGGGAATAATAACTATGATCCCGGATTTACGAATGGAGGCTGCATGAGCGCCCAATCTAACGATTTCTCTTTGGAATTATCTACGAGCCTAAATGTAACAACAGAAATAGTTACAATTACTCTAACCTCTACGTATATTGGGGCATTGTCATTCATAGAAGTTTTTGTTTATGGAGCTGTAACTGAGAAAATTGGTGCTGATTCCTACGATAACAACGTGAAACCACATCACAATTGGAGATCATGGTTATTGAACGAAGATAATGATGGATTTGTAAATCTAAATTTATCGCAAGGAACATCAGTAGATACTACATGGAATGAGTCCCTTAGCGTAGTAAGAGCGACTGGAGGAAAAACTAGTTGGGAGAATTTTTGGCCAGTTCTAGCATTAATGGATGGTCCACATTCGTCATATAACGAAGTATATTCAGCAATAGATCTTGATATGGGCCCATTAGTAGATATTGGGATTACTGAATTTAATGTGATGAATCAAAATGGAAATCTTGGATTTATTTCTGGAGACATCCTAGAGCTAGAAGTAGAGATCACTAACAGAGGTGTTGAAGATTATGTTGAAGGAGGGAATATAGAATTATACTCCATTGAAGACTCCCAAGAACAGATTATTGGTAATACTCCCGTTTCATCTTTACAAATTGGAGATACCCAAAAATTCAATTTAAATTTCGATACCTCTGATATCTCTCTTCAACCCTCAGGAGTCACTACTTTTAGAGCTAAAATTACAAATTTAGAAGGTGATAGAAATTCTACAAATAATATTCTAGATGAAATTTCTTATCACGATATGCCACCATCTCCCTCAATGCCCGTAGCAACTAGTTCAACTATGTTCGAAAGAGGCGGATCAATAGTGTTCGAATCTTCCGTAGTTTCCAATGACTTAGTAGACGATATATCTTCGACGACTCCAATATTTCAATACTCTAAGTCAGAATCTCTTGATTGGAATGATTCTTGGATAGTAAATTCTGAACTAGAAGGATTTGGCGCTAATGCAGTTTATGTACACCAAATTCAGACACCAACATCAGCCGAAGCAGGTTACTATGATATCAGAGTTAGATGGGAAGATGGAAGTGGACAGCTAAGTGATTGGTATGTGGTCAATGAGGCATTCAAATTAAGAAATGCTCTACCAAAAGTATTGAGCAGTCTAGATGTCGGATTTGTCGGCAATCCAACTGTAAAGGTAGATACTTTGGAGACTGTTTCATTGGTTGGACTAATCAGAGATGCAGAAACTCCACTTTCTTTGTTAGAGATTAGCAGTAGCGACTCTCAATTCAAATCCTGGAATCCTACAAATTCCGAAATTACAGTTAAATTCGATGAAATATTTTTTGATAGTAGCGGCAACCCATTACCTCAAGCCATAGAAATTTTGATGAATGATGGAGAGGATATAAATTCTGGAATTCTATTTTTCAATATTATTGAGAATGGAGCTCCAAGATGGAATCCAATACCAGTAGTTTCAGTCCCAGAGGGTGGAGAAAATACAATATCTTTGACCGAATACCTATCCGATACACTGGATGATGGAATTACTACAAATCCAACATCAGAACTTTCAATTTCAATAATTAGTAATAATAATGAAGACCTAATTTCTGCATCCATTGAAGGCCAAATTCTATCTGTTTTAACTACTGATAAAGATCTATTTGGCTCTTCGGAATTAACTATTAGAGCAAATGATGGAATAAAATATTCTGATAAAATAATTTCAATATTCGTTTATAATATTAATGATCCACCAACTATAATATCGGAATCTATACCTGAGATGACAGTAAAATCCGGTGAACAAAATTCAATAAATCTAAAATCATCAATAACTGATATAGACGACCCGGATTCAGAAATATGGGTTTCAGTATCTTCAGCTATTTCTGGTTCCGTACAGTATGATTATTCAAGCGGTGACTTGTCTTTTTCATGGGACGAATCCGGCACACAATCAATAACTCTTACAGTTGTTGATAGGCATGGTGGATGGTCTACATTCAACATATTAGTTGAAGTATTGGATAAAAAACCACTAGTTTGGTTTGAAGAAGATTTTGAGGGAGATTTACAACCAATAGTGGAAAATGCTTACTATGGAATGAATCCCACAGTTAGAATTAACAACCTGGGGAATTTACAACTTTCAGAGATAAAGGTAACATGGACAGTATGCAACAGTATTTTGGGTATTTGTCATTCAAATGGCTTTTCTAATACTTTAGGGCCATTTCAAATCATCCCTTCTAGCGGTGCCGGTTTAGGAATAGGCGATTATATCACATTATCAGTTGATTCTGTTGACTCGGATGGGTGGGATAGATCTTCAACTGAGTTATATAAAATGGCCGCTATAAATTCTCCATTTGATTTACCCGAATCCACATCACAGAATCCTTTCAATGAACAGGACAATGATCTATCTGAGGATAATTCAAATAATGAATTGAAGACTAATCAGTTAACTTCTTTGGCATACATATCATTTCTTATAATTTCTATATTTATTGGAACAATGGCAGGTTTATTCTTCTCAAGAAAAAATAACGATGATTTACTTGAAAATTCTATATCTACATCCCTAGATGAACAGTTGAAAAACTTTGAGAAAGACAAGAATATTGTTACAAATATTCCCGAAAGCGGCATTCCGGAAGGTTGGACTTTAGAACAATGGAATCATTATGGAGCGGAATATCTAAGAAAATTAAATCAACCCAAAAATCCTTAATTTAAATTATGACATCTGTATAGGGCAAGACGCACCTTCAATAAGGTCCTATTAGTAGGAGATGTTAGGAATCACTATGGTCGAAGATGCTGACGTCAAAAACTTAGTCGATGAGACGGAACCAGATTCGTTAGAATCTTGGGAAGATGGTGCTGCATTTGGAGCCTCAGAAGATAAAGACCCTGTATGTGAAATCCCTGTAGAAGAATGGATTAAGAATATTGACATAGAATCTACAGAACAAGTACCAATACCGGAAAAACTAGTTGATCAGGTTATTGGACAGGAAGCAGCTTCTATTGTCGTACGTAAAGCTTCAGAACAACGTAGACACATGATAATGGTAGGGGAGCCTGGAACTGGGAAGTCTATGCTAGCAAGATCTATGACAGAATTTCTACCCAAGGAGCAGCTAGAGGATGTGTTGGTTTACAGGAATCATGAGGATGAAAATGAACCAAAAGTTAGGACAGTACCTGCCGGGCGCGGTTCTAGATTAATTGCAGAGAGAAGAAATTATGTACGCCAACAAAGAGAACGAACTAATCGAACCCTTTTGTTTATCGCACTAATAATAGGCGCTGCACTACTACTAGCAACAATTTCTAGCGGCGAAATTTTAACTTTTATTTTTGGTTCATTCATACTTATTTTTGGTTATTTTTTCTTAAGATCTAGATTAACAGCAGGGGATGAAGCTAATATTCCAAAATTACTCATAAAGCACGAAAGAAGTGAGGAACCACCATTTGTTGATGCTACTGGAAATCTAGCTGGGGCATTACTAGGGGATGTCAGACACGATCCTTTCCAATCAGGCGCTGATTTGGCTACACCTGCTCACGAGAGAGTTGAGCCTGGTGCAGTCCATAGAGCACACAAAGGAGTACTTTACATCGATGAAATAAGGATGTTAAGGATGGAAGAACAACAGGCATTACTAGTGGCTATGCAGGAAAGAGAACTAGCAATTAGCGGAAGATCCGAAAGATCATCTGGAGCATTGACTAGATCAGAGCCAGTTCCTACAGATTTCATTCTTGTCGCTGCGGGAAATTTGGATAGTATTCAGCAAATGCATCCAGCTTTGAGAAGTAGAATCAGAGGATACGGATATGAAGTGTATGTGAAGAAAGAGAGTGGTAAATCCATCCCTCATTTCGACAAGAATGCAATTTCATTAATACTTAAAGAAGCACAAAGAAGAAGTGGAAGGAGAGGAAAACTATCTCTCAGATTAAGAGAACTAGGTGGTTTAGTGAGGATAGCAGGAGATTTAGCTGCCGAGGAAAAACTTTCTTTAGTTGGTCCAAAACATGTTGAGAGAGCTAGAATGATTGCTAAACCTCTGGAGCAACAGGTAGCAGACAGATACTTAGAGCGACAATCCGAGTATTCGATGCTAGTCAACAAAGGAGCACGTGTAGGTAGAGTCAATGGTCTAGCTGTTTTGGGAGCAGATACTGGAATGTCTGACTATTCAGGCGTTGTTTTACCAGTAGAGGCTATGGTCACTCCATCACAGGGAAGATCGGGTCAAGTAATAGCAACAGGGGGATTATCCGATTTAGCCAAAGAAAGCGTTACTAATATTAGTGCAGTTGTCAAGAAACTAACTGGAAAAGATATCAAGGATTTCGATTTACATGTACAATTCCCCGGAACTCATAATGTTGATGGGGATAGCGCCTCTATAACTATGGCTACTGCCATAATTAGTGCCTTTGAAGGGATTCCAATTGAGCAAAATTTAGCTATGACTGGATCACTTTCTGTGAGAGGAGAGGTATTACCTATTGGTGGAGTGACTGCAAAAATTGAGGCCGCTGCAAAATCCGGAATTACCAAAATCGTGATTCCAAGATCAAATTTACAGGATGTTCTCATCGATGAAAAGTATGAATCAATTGTAGAAATTTTACCTGTAGACTCTCTCGATGAAGTGTTGAAATATGCTCTGGTAGGCAAAGAAGAGAAAATCAGTCTTGTAGAGAGATTAGCAAAAGTAATCGATACAATTTCTACAGGATCTGAGGTAATATCTTCAGTGTAGTCCAGCCAATATTCAAAACCATATTCTCTAACCGAATAAGGAATATGTATCAGAACCAACGTTCTCCCATGACAATATTATTTCTAGTTGTTTTAGTAGATATGTTAGGATTCACCATTGTAATCCCATTTCTGACATATTTTATTCAAGACTTGGCATCTAGTCAAGGAATTTCAGATATTGGAAGTCGGGATTTCTGGGTCGGATTTGTAATCGCAATTTATGCCCTAGCTCAGTTCATATTCACCCCAATTTTAGGTACTTTGAGTGATAGATTCGGAAGAAGGCCAATACTAATGTTTGGTTTGATTTCAAATTCTATTTTCTTTATTGTTTTTGGGCTTTCAAATAGTCTTGAAATGGCTATTATTGCTCGTTTCTTATCAGGAGCGGGAAATGGAAATATTGCTGTTGCCAGAGCATATATTGGAGATATTAGTGAGCCAGAACAAGTAGCTAGAAGGATGGGTATGATAGGGGCAGCTTTTGGACTAGGATTCATGATAGGGCCTTTCTTAGGAGGGGTTCTATCAGATCCCGCAGATGGAATAGGTGGAGTTTTCAATACACCATTCTGGGAAAATTATCAATACTTACTTCCGTGTATTTTCTCGAGTATTTTATCGATAATCTCTCTAATAATGGCATATTTCTGGTTAAAGGAGAGTATTCAATTAGATTCAACAACCGGTAAAATTAAAGATTCTTCCACTAATTCAATAGCTAAAATTACCTCTGACATAATTGGCGTTCTTAGTATTCCAGTAATTTCTTCTTTAGTTCTGGTGAATTTTCTATTCTACATGGCTTTCAGTATGATGCATGGAACCTTTATTCTGTACACAGCTATGCCAATAGAGTCAGGAGGTCTAGGT
>LURV01000043.1:2390-3759 GCA_001629205.1 Marine group II euryarchaeote REDSEA-S30_B12 | reverse complement strand
TCACTAGGCTTCTCATTGATATTATTGCCATTAGTATTCTTATCTGCAATAGGTGCCGGACAATTCTGGATTTACATTGAGTTAGCACTTTCTATAATTTTGATATACCACGGGTTTTCTGTTTTTTTGAGGGGCAAGATTATCGAGTTAGAATATCTTACTTCAAAGATTTATTCATATTTCCCACAAATATACAGAGAATGGCGAGGTGATTCAAGATTCGTTTCAGATGTATACTTGGGGCTATGGCTAGGATGGATTTTGTGGATTTACTCTCCCGACTTAATTCCACAAGGAATTGGATCAATAATCAAATCTGGGAATATAGGAATATTAATTTCCCCAATTATTATTTCTCTTTATGCGATTTCTGCAGGACTATCAATAGGAATTATTCGCTCACTTTCTCTCATTCCAGGGAATTTTTGGAGATTATTAGGTCAATTGAGTATTGGCCTAAGACCCAGGGTATGGGCACTCTGCTCAATTATTCTTGGAACTTGGATTCTTTCAAGTATACTTATTGGACCTATATTATCTTCTACTTGAATATATAATTACACATCAAGATGGACCGAGACCATCTTAAGTAAACGCAGTTTGTGAGTGTTACCCTTGGGGGTATAGTATAACCTGGTAGTACCGCGGGCTCCAGTTGCACGGGAATGACGACGAGTGGGTTTCTGAAAGTTGATGACCAACTGGAGCACCGACCCGTCGCAACCCGAGAGCGTGCGCTATTTCAGGTGCACGCTATGCGGAAGACACCCGCTGATCTGGGTTCAAATCCCAGTGCCCCCACCATATCTTTTTCGAGCTTTTAGTAATCTATTACTAGTTGTATTGAATAGATGAGCACCTTTCCCCGGGTATGTGAACCAAAGAATGCTAGGTCCATTTTTAGTATCATTGATACTAATACATTTATTCGCCTTAGTTAGCATTTCACCATTTCCATCATACAATTCTAACCCTCAGATTTTTCTGGATAGTCATAGATTAGATATTCCAGATCAGGAAACTCCAGATTGGTCTAGTGATGGTCCGTGGTGGACTTGGACCTCTATGGATTTAGATAGAAATAAAATACATGACTCAATTCAACAAGAAAGTGGAAAAGTTTGGCTAGGATTATCATATTCAGAAGAAATTTCTCAGAAAAATAAGGACGATTTAAAATCACTAGGATTCCCAATTAGAATGGAATTACCATCAATAAATGCCTTATTAATAGGAGAGACTAGTGCTTCAGATGCAGTAAATCTTTCACAACTAGAGGGAGTTGTAATGGTGGAGAGATATGGAGTTGTAGAATTTTTTGGTGATATACAAACTCCAGCAGTCAAAGCCCGTAATTCATCATATTACC
>LURV01000043.1:1410-2350 GCA_001629205.1 Marine group II euryarchaeote REDSEA-S30_B12 | reverse complement strand
ATATTACCCCGGAGCATGGGACCTCGGAGTTTCTGGAGTGGGAGTTAATATTGCTTTAACAGATACAGGAGTGGATAATGAGCACCCAGGGTTGGTCGGCAAATTTGTGGCTGGATATGATGCAGTATGCTATAATCCATCTGATCCCAACTGTGTATTGGCAGGTTTCGGTATCCGACCAACAGATGGAACTTTTGATCCCGATGATGGAAATCAACACGGGACAGCTTGTATGGGGATGGCTAGTTCTACAGGCTATGAATCAGATGGTACTCTTTCCAATTTCACTGGCCCGGCTCCAGATGCAAAACTTGTGGATGTAAGAATAGGGACTGATATTGGAGCTGGACCGTTTGAAAATTATTTACTAGAGCAAGATTTCTATGAGTCAGCATTGAATGGAATTCAATGGATAATTGATCATAAAGATGATGAATGGCAAGGAGCTAATGAAGAAGATTTTGGAATTGATATCATTTCTCTGTCATGGGGGATTACTAGTCATGAGACTTCAGGTTCAGATGGAACTGATATGCATAGCAGAATCCTCGATAATGCAATGGAAGAAGGAATAACAGTTTCCAATGCCGCGGGAAATGATGGCCCAGATAATGAAGGCTTGTCAGGAATGAGTGCTTCTTCTCTTTCAATTACCGTTGCCTCGACAGATGATCAAAATACCATTAATCGTTCTGATGACACTATCGCTTCCTATTCATCCAGAGGTCCACGAAGAGACAATGGAGATAATAATCCCCTGAATGAGCTCATTCCTGAACTGAGTGCACCGGGTTCAAATATTATTCAAGCAGAGGGCTGCGTAACTGATGGCGGCTGTAATAATTTTCTAGGAGGGGATGCATCAGAAAATTCTTACACGGGCAGAGGAAGTGGAACTTCGTATGCAACGCCTGCAGTGACAGGAATAATCGCTCTAATT
>LURV01000043.1:0-1405 GCA_001629205.1 Marine group II euryarchaeote REDSEA-S30_B12 | reverse complement strand
CTCTAATTATTGAAGCAAATGCAAATCTAACTCCAATTCAAATCAAAGAAATATTGAAGCAAACTTCTGAGCGGCTTGGAGGGCCTACATTTCCTGAAATAGATCCATATTGGAATAGAGACTTTGGATATGGCTCGGTTGATGCGTATGAAGCTGTAAAATTGGCTCAATTCTTAGCCAAAAATCCAGATTACACATACTTTGACGTTAGTATACAAAATCATCTGATAGAGGCCATTAACTCCAATAATTCAATAAATATTTCAGGACATTCATGGGGACAGATGGGCGGAATTGAAAAAGTCGAATTCAGAATTGACTCAGGCGATTGGATGGAAACTTCATATTCTTCAGATATGTCTACTGTAGGATCTCTAGAGCCCATTGATTGGCATATTATTCTAGATCCAAATCAACTAACTGAAGGAAATCATCAGATTGAAGTAAAGGCTATTTCAGGAAACTCTCAATCACTACCAGTTATTGTTCAGGTTGAAGGATTTGGACTTTCCATCGAGAATTCTATAGTGACAGATATTTTAATTTCTCTTTTCTCAATCTTAGTATTAATCGGTGTTGCATTTTTAGTATTTAGAAAATTTAGAAGTAATAGTTTTGAGGAAATTAGTATCATTGATGCGGAGTTGATTTAATTTTCATAATTAAATCGTTTCTTTTTTAATTATATCCACCTTATTCAAAACTAAAGACATTAGTCCGTAGCCATGGCACGCTTCTCCGAACGCTCCAAACAGATTCGCCCTACTGGGGTCAGAAGGATGTTCGATATGGCAGGAGATGATGCTGTTCAATTCGGATTGGGTGAGCCAGATTTTCAGCCACCTAATCAGGCAATTGAAGCATTTTACAGGGCAATGAAAAGTGGAAAAAATAAATACACTTCAACTGCCGGTCTACCTGAATTACGTAGAGAAATTGCCAAGTTGTGGCACCATAGAAATTCAAGTCTAGATGAATCAAATGTTTGCATTACAATGAGTGGTACAAACGCACTATTGGATATATTTCTTGCTATTGTAGATCCCGGAAATAATGTTCTCATACCTGAGCCATATTTTCCCCTATATCCTCCCGACCTAACAATCTGTGGCGGAGAGGCAAACTTCTATCCATGCCATTTCGATAATGGATTCGTACCTAAAATCTCTGATTTAGAAAATAGAATAAATGAAGACACAGTAGCAATTCTGTATAATTTCCCCAGCAACCCTACGGGCGGGAACGTTAACCATCAACAAAGGGATGAATTAGTTTCATTCGCAAAAGAACATGATATATGGATAATCAGTGATGAAGTCTACGATAGAATTGTTTACGATAGCCCTCATGTATCCTTTTTTGAGGCGGGATATGACAAAGTAGTAATGGTCCAATCATTCTCTAA
>LURV01000042.1 GCA_001629205.1 Marine group II euryarchaeote REDSEA-S30_B12 | reverse complement strand
GAATCTGGAAAGGGCTCTCTAGCCGCCATCATTGGTGGAGAGGAAGCCGCAGTCGAACAGTCCTCTGGTGAAGAGGAGTGACGACTGGGGTGATTGTAACTGACCAAAAATACCAGCAAACAGCCCGAAGTAAACATCGGAATGGTGGGTCACGTCGACCATGGAAAGACAACCCTGACCCAAGCTCTTTCGGGAACTTGGACTGATACTCACTCTGAAGAAAGAAAGAGGGGCATCAGTATTAAATTAGGATATGCAGATACAGCATTTTTTAGAACTAATGATGGAGTACATTACTCTAAGGGAAAACACCCAGAGGGCGAGGAAGACTCCATTGATGATTTACAACGAGTTGTATCTTTTGTTGATGCTCCGGGTCATGAGACTTTGATGGCTGTAATGATTTCTGGAGCATCCATAATGGATGGTGCGCTACTACTTGTTGCTGCTACAGAAAAATGTCCCCAGCCTCAAACTAGGGAGCATCTAGCAGCTTTAGAAATTGCAGGCATCGAAAATATAGTAATAGTTCAAAATAAAATAGATATAGTATCAAGAGATAGAGCTTTGGAATCCTTCAATGAGATTAAGGAATTTGTTAATGGGACAATAGCTGAAGATGCCCCAATTATTCCTGTTTCTGCTCACCATGATGTAAATCTTGATATGTTGATTTCAGCAATTGAGGAAACTATACCTACTCCAGATAGGGCTGATGAAGAAGGGGGTCTAATGTATGTAGCTAGATCTTTTGATGTCAACAGACCGGGATCAAAACCTAATGAACTAAAGGGTGGAATAATTGGTGGCAGTATTGTGCATGGTTCATTCAGTATCGGCGATAGTATTGTGATTGCTCCAGGAAGGCGGGTTAATCAGGGAAATAAGACTCATTGGGAGACATTGAAAACTAAAATAGATGGAATTAAGGGAGGAGGTGTGAGCCTTGAGAAGGCATTTGCTGGTGGCTTGTGTGGTATTGCAACCCCACTAGATCCCCTCATCACTAAGGCTGATGATTTATCGGGTCAAGTTATGGCTAGAGAAGGAGAATTACCACCTATTTGGGAAGAGATGAAATTAGATCTACAGCTTTTAGATAAAACGATTTCAAGCAATACTGGAGAAATTGAGTCTATTAGGCCATTACAACCGAATGAAATGTTGATGATAAACTCTGCAACTGCTACTAGTGTCGGTACCATAAAAACCATTAAATCGAAAAAGGTTACAATAAAACTTAGACTTCCTATTTGTGCGAGAAAGGGGAGTAGAATTACACTTTCAAGAAGAGTCGGTTCGAGATGGAGATTAATAGGTCACGGAACTATCTCAGGTTGATTTTATGGTGGGAATTTTAGTAGATTCATGTGGATGGGTGGCAATTTCTAAATCTGGTATGAATATTGATATTGAACTGGAAAAGATAGTTGGAAAGGCTGAACTAAAAATTACTAGAAATGTAAAGAGGGAATTAAGAGATTTGGATAATAAGAATTTGATGTTACAAATTCTATTCCTCAAGGCGGAAGTGGTTGGCGAACAAACTACAGAACACACTGATACTGAATTGATAAACCTATCAAGACGATTCTCTTGGCCAGTATTGACTATTGATAAGAATTTGAAAGCTAAGTTAGTAAAAAGGGGATGTTCCTACATAGAAGTTACTTCTAGTAAGTCATTGAGAATGATAGAATCTTAGATAATTAATCTGGTATAGTAAATAAGTTATCATCTCCATGTCCATCTAGTAAACCAATTTTAACTGCTGCATCTAGCCAAGCATGAGCGTAATTTATCGCTCCGAAAGCACTGACTAGATCTCCAGAGTCTCGAAAATATTTTGAGTCGAAAATATAGTCATCGCACATCTTTAGCATAATTTCTAAACGACTATTATCTTCTTCATTATTTGCTATTGGAGTAACCTTTTTCCTAGCCCTTTCGGTTAATTGAAAATATTTTTCTAATTTTTCAAATGTCACTTCTATCATCTTATTACTCCTTGGATAGATACTCTACGGCATTTTCAGTCAATTTAAAAAATCTAGTTCTGCCCTTTTTTCTTACTGAAAGAATTCCGGATTTATATAGTGAATTGTACAATTGAGATAGGCGTGGCCTTCCGACTTCTAATCGGGCTTGAATTTCTGGATCGGAAGGGGAAATTTCTCTAGACTCTGCAATTTCTAAAATTAGTTCCTCTGCTTCGGTCAAATTTCCAAGATGGTTGTAATCTATCTGTTTATCGTTATTTGGATTAATCATAATAGGGACGTTTGTACTTTCGGGTTCATCTAATATTTCTGTATTTTTTGATTCAATAATTTCATCTTCGAATATATTTATTTCTTCTGGAATATTTGGCAGTGTTTCCTCAAATTCTGAATCTACTGTCCACTGTTCTCCCTCTGACGAAAATACATTCCTATCGTCTATTTCTTTCCCTGTTGGATGGCTTTTGGTGAGATTGAAATTAGAATTTTTTTCAGGAATTATAGGATTCTGAGTCGGCATTTTCTCTATTATTTGTTCTGTTCTGGCGAAAAACTCTGAATCTGTTACTGGTATATTTTCTGGATCGCCTGACGGCATATCTCTCGAAACATTTCTTGACCTATTCATCAGACCTGAAAATCCTTTTTTTGGAGATTTTTGATAAATAGTTTTTTCATTATTAGGTTGGAAAAATGTTTGATTTTTTGTCCATTCTGTTATCTTTAGATTATCTTCATTTTCACTATTCAAACGTAAAATTCTTTCTTCTTCATCTTCTTCTGGTTGAGTTTTAGAAATGTTGTTTGCGTCTAGATTCAGATGGTTTTCCTTTTCTTTGTCATGGGAAATATATTTTTCAAATTTAGTAAAATCGCCATCATTAAATTTGTTTGTATATATTTCCTGATCTGATTCTGGTTCAATTAGCTCACTTTTTTCCTGAGAAGAGATTTTTTCTTTGTATGATGAAGAATCTATATTTTTTTCTTCTTGGGTGGGACTTATTTTACCATTACTCCATGAAATTGTTCTTTGATACGTGCCCACGCAACCTAGTCCTCTTTTTTCGTCGATTAGGTCCCTTAGTGTCCTAATAACTGAGCCCACATTACCACCAGAGATGCTGTGGATTGAATCTAATAGTATTGGACTCAACTTCCATCTTTCATTTGCCACCCTCCTAATTCTCTTATCACATAGTTCTTGGATTTCATTATTGTTTAGTGGCTTTAATTCAAAGGGAGTATCAAATATTTTAATTACGGATTCATCTAATTCATTTAATTGTGAATGATTCAGAGAAATAATAATGAAGGCCCTAAGTCTTTGTAGAATTGGACAAATAAGGGAAAGAAAGTTAGAAATTGGGACTGAGGAAGGATAGTCCAGGGCAATTAGTGGTAATGGGCCATTTTCAGATTCTAGTATCTCAACTAATTTATTGATTGTTAAATTCATAGTTCTAGGGACTTCATAACCTCCAAATGTAACTAGAATTTCTGTTAAGACTTTCTTTAAGACTTCTTCTTCATGCCAATATTGGCCGACGTAGAATCTATCCGTAAAAGAAGAAATTACGTTGATTAGGGATGATTTTCCTGAACCTTGTTCTCCTATTATTAATTTCATTCTTGGTGAACTAGAATGGATGTGTTCTCTATATTCCATCAATATATCATCTCTAGCAACTATCTCATGACTTCTAGATCTTTCGATTGGTCTCATATCGAATGGATTGCCCCTAAGTGCTGGAGTTTCTAAGATAGTCTTCCCCGCCACAACCACATACATGAGTGAGTGGTTAAACTCTTAATATTCACGCTTATTTACGTGTTTAGAAGCGTTAATTTCAGAGTTTTTTAGAAAAACCGTTCGTTAATTTTGCTAAAATAGAATTGAGTGGTGCGTTTGAAAAAATTTTAGATTAACGCTATGTTAACGTTTTTTTAACACGTTAATAAAGCGTTAATGGTTATATTAACGCTTAATTTCTAAATTTTTAATGCTTTGAAAAAGGTTAGAAGCCTGATGTCACCTGATATGGTTGAGAAGCATGTCTATCGAAAATAGTCGAATTGAAGGATTCTATAAACTGTCAGTAGCTGAAAGAAGGAAAAAAATAGCCGAAATTGGAGGTTTGTCTGAGAGTCACGTCAAAGCGTTGGCTGATTCGGGTGAATTATCCGAAGATGCCGCAGATAGGATGATAGAGAATGTGATTGGTACATATTCCCTTCCAATAGGGGTAGCGACTAATTTTGTCATAGATGGTGAACACTATGTCATCCCTTTTGTTTTAGAAGAGCCGAGTGTTGTTGCGGCTGCTAGTAATATGGCCAAGCGATGCTTAACAAATGGTGGATTTAAATCGAATAATGATGATCCTGTAATGATTGGTCAAATACAAATTGTGAATTGTCCTGACTCGAAAGTCGCTAAGGATTCTATAATTATGGAAAGGGAAAATTTAATTCGGATGTGTAATGAAGTCGACCCAATTTTAGTTAAATTTGGCGGCGGATGTAAGGATATCGAAGTTAAGATAATTGAGACCGATTCTGGAAATATGGTTATAATACACATTCTTGTTGACTGTAGAGATGCAATGGGTGCCAATGCTGTTAATACTATGGCAGAATCTATAGCCCCTAAGATTGAAGAAATTACTGGTGGAACTGTAATACTTAGGATAATCAGTAATTTAGCGATTCATAGATTGGCTAGAGTTAGTGCAATATTTACTCCTGAAGAGATGTCAGATTCTGGAAGTGATCCTGAAGATGGGAGAGAGATTATAGAAGGAGTTATTCAAGCTTATCATTTTGCCAAAGCAGATCCTTTTAGAGCTACTACACACAATAAAGGAATCATGAATGCAATTTCAGCAGTAGCCATAGCATGTGGCCAAGATTGGAGGGCAATCGAGTCTGGGGCACATAGTTTTGCTGCGCATGGTAGAGAATATGGATCCTTAACAAAATGGTACAAAGATGGTGATGGTAATCTTGTTGGGTCTATTGAATTGCCAATGGCTGTAGGGTTGGTTGGTGGGGCAGTAAGAGTGCACACTGCAGCTCAGGCGAATGTAGAAATTCTGGGAATAGAGACTGCGGATGAATTAGCCAAAGTTATGGCTGCATCTGGATTAGCTCAGAACTTAGGAGCTTTGAGGGCTTTGGCTACAGTAGGAATTCAAGCTGGACATATGAAATTACATGTCAGAAATATGGCTGTTACTGCGGGAGCGGAAGGAAAAGAAGTAGATATTGTTGCCAATAAGCTCAGGGAGAGAGGTGGAAGAATTACTCAGGCTGCAGTAATAGAGGCCCTAGATGAATTAAGGAAAGAATGATTTATTTATTGCATCAATTATATCCTATTCTGATTCTGATTTATTATTTTTTAACCCGGCCTCATATTCCTCAGCTACTCTAACTGCATCATCAACATCTACCCTATACAAAAGAAATAGTCCACCAAGAATTAAAAATCCTATAGATAGTATGCCAGCTCTACTACTTACTGTTAATGAAAAGAATGTATACATTGCTGGTCCAATTATTGCTGCTACTCTACCGAAAAATCCGAAAAATCCGAAAAATTCAGCTGAACGAGATTCTGGAATCATTTTTCCAAAAAGGCTTCGGGCTAGTCCTTGTGATGCTCCTTGAATAGATCCAAACATTAATCCCAATAGTAGAAATTGCATTCCAACTGCAATTCCCAACGGTGCCCATACTAAATCCCTCATGGTCATTGCGATTTGATCTAGAGGTTCATCTCCAAGACTCGAGGGATTGCCCGTCCCTACCATAGTGGTATCACCAACTGCTCCACCTGTAACGTAAATACTGAATCTACTATCCTTCTAACATTCACATCATATGAACCATCATCATTTGAGATAAATTGTATATCATAGTCATCTCTAGTTTCGGGCTCTAGGGGTGCGAAAGTTAGGCCAAGGAATATAACTAGTGTACCAATAACTAAAACTAGCTGAAGTACTCCCTTAGTAGTGCCTCTGTCAGCCATTCTAGAAAATAGCATTGCCATAGGTGCAGCGAACAAATTTAATGCAAGAACTACAATAATTAGATCTACTGTACCAAGTCCTAAAACAACTACAGCATAAATAGCCCCTACGGTTTGCACACTGTTTATACCGTCGATGAATAGAAAATAAGCAAAAATATACAGAAATAAAGTTCTAAAATTATTATATTCTTTCAGTGTATTCCATACTTCGGAGAATGCTATCTTACTACTTTCAATAATTCCAACATCTTCCATTTCATTTTCTAATTCTGGCTCAGGAATCCACCAAAACAAGAAAATCGCGAAACCATACCACCAAATTCCTGTGGTTGCCATAACTAGGCTAAATGCCCAATCAGCGTAATTTGATCCCATGAGTATAATTAAATGAATAATTAGTAAAACACAACCGCCCAAATAACCTACTGCAAATCCGAAATTTGAAATTTCATTCATTTCATCTTCTGAACCAATATGAGGAATTAAAGAATTATAGAAAACACTTGCTAGATTATTAGCACAAGTCGCAACTACAAAGAATACTAATGCCCATGACCATTTTGTTGAAACTGGTAAATATGGTGCTAGAGCAATTAGTGACACAGAAATTAGTCCGAGATTAGTTAGAAATCTTAGCATCTTCTTCTTGATTGGTTTTCTATCTGCAATTATGCCTAGGGATGGGCTTAGAATTGCAATTATCAATGCTCCAAATGTAATTGCAAGAGTCATAACAGTGTCTGCATCCCACTCAAGATTAGCGATTTCGATATTCAAGCCGTTGGCTGAAAGGAATAAAATTGCAAACCATGATGGGAATACTCCTGCAGTAATGCTAGTTTCGAATCCTGACTTCGCCCAATCATAAAGAGCAAAACCTCTTACTTCTTTTCTTTTTGTAATTTTTACTGTTTCAGTCGCCATTCAAATCAATTATACGAAGGGGCATTATTGTATCAGTGTTGTTACGGATACTAGGTATTGAAAATATTACTTTAGACAATTACTAGATGTTTTTGAAATTGTTTTCAGGATTAAAGTTGTGAATTAAATAGTTGGAAATGATCGGGTAAATTATCTGGGGTGTTGATAGCTTGTCGAGTTGGAAAAAACCTAGAGAAAATACTATTGAAAGTCTAGTTCATGGGATTAAATTCTCAGATGGAGTAGAATTTGATTTGAGACTAAGTGATGATGAGCAATTAGTACTTTACCACAATTCAATTACAGAAGATAATCGATTTCCTGAGTGTGAATTAGCTGAGGATTTACCCGATTATATCCAAACTTTTGATGAGTTATTATCTAAAAAAGAATTCACGAGAGAGTTTACGGAAGAGGGGAAATTTGCATGTATTGAGTTGAAAGCTCCACATCCAAATAGTGGAAAGGCTGGAGGTTGGATTCGAGGAATGAAAAGATTAGAGCACATGCAAAAAATGGTAGATTTGGTAAATGAATCATTAGATGGTATTGAGATTGGTTCTACGAGCGCGGTAATTTATTCATTTGAAAAAAAAATTCTCCAGACTAAAAGAAAGTCAAGTGATTTAAAAATTTCAAGATTGATGCCTTACGTAAGGCAGTGGGGAAATGAGTTTTCTCAGAGAACACTAGCAATTCCATCATATGTTATGAATTCCTTACCTAGATTGATGGAAAAAAATAAGAAAAATGGATCGCCAATGTTGCCTTGTGCTTTAGAATATTTAGATGGTTATACAAGATTTCTAAATATAGGTACTAGTGTAGGAATTGATGGGAAGTATTTACAAAAGTTGAATAGATTAAGGGGTGGATATCCAGTATATGTCTATCGGGGAAAACCCGAATTGGAAAGAAAATTATGGGAAGCTGGATTGACCGGTATGTCGGATGACTTTTCACCTGAATTAGTTACACTTCCTTCGGGTCATGCTAGGTGGTCTAGACCTGCAACTCAACCTTTAACTAATGATGATTTGGAGAAATTAGATTCTACTCCAAAAGAACATCATGCAGAAAAAATCGATGAAATGAAAAAGGAAATTACTCCATGGAGTGAATTTTCTGATGTTGAAAGAATTGCATTTACAAAAGACTGGATAAAAAGATGGGGGTGGAAGAGGAAAGAAGAAGATATTCTGGAAGAAGTATCTGAGAATAGCTTACCTTGGGAAAGTGTTAGAATTGTCGGACATAGAGGATCAGGTAAAACTCATGGTTGGTAGATTCTATCCTAATCTTCTAAATTCCTGTTCTTTAGGTATATATTTAGGCCTGTAGATAGGTACTCCTCTCCCATCTCTTGCATTTCTTTCATCGATAATCTGTGCACAAATTCCTGCAACTCTTGCCCATCCAAAGAATGTCGTATAATAATGTGGCTTTCTGAAGCCCACTGCATGAAGTAGGCTTCCACTGGCTAAATCTACATTAGGATATGGATTTTTTATTTTTGGGTATTCTTTTAGAATTGGTGGTACAACTTCTCTAAGTGTTTTGACTATCTGGAAATATTCGTCATCAGGACAGATTTCAGAACCCAACTCAATTAGTAAGCTAGCACGAGGATCTTCTGCGCGTAATACTCCATGACCAAAACCATATATTGGCCTTTTAGCTTCCATTTCTGACCTAACAAATTTTTCAATTTCTTCGGGATCTGCGGTACCAATTCTTTTAACAAATTCTAAGCAAGCTTGATTTGCTCTACCGTGTAAAGGTCCTGATAATGCATTCATTGCACTACTAATAGCTGAGTATACTGTTGCCCTACCTGAAGAAACAGCTTTCCCGGTAAAGGTTGAAAGATTTCCGCCACCGTGGTCCATATGTAGAATAAAAAAGAATCTCAGTACTCGATTCATAATCTGAGCGCTTTCACCCTCTAGACCAAGCATATGTACAAAATTCTCTACTAATCCTAGTTCTGTCTTTCTAGATCTGAGTGTTGGTGGATAAGTCGATCGGTTTGCATGACCTCCTCTAAGGAGGAATATTCTAGCCATTAACTCAGGCATCCTAGCAATTAAATTCATACTATCTACCCTTACATCTCCAGTAGTTTCAGCGGCCCCCATTGCCATAATCCCGATAGATAGCCAATCCATTGGATGGCCGCTTCCGGGAGTAAGATTCTCTAAAACTCGTAAAGCCCCAGTAGGTATTTCTTCTCCTCTATGGGCAAGTTCCTTCCTGAAATCTTCTGACTGTTTTTTTGTAGGTAAATTCTTATGAAATAATAAATAAATTACATCTTCTTCTTCTAAGTTAGCTAAATCTGCAACAGGATAGCCAACATAATGTACTCCTTCTATGGCATCTACATAGGATGTTTTGCATGTTCCAACTGGGATACCGCGCATTCCGGAATCTAAGTTATTTTCTGATATTGAAAAAATACCTTCATCATCACCCATACTATCGCCTATGTAAGGCTGATGACCACTGTTTGATAATATATCCGTTTGATGATTCTGATTAATTTCAATCTCTAGTCTCTAGGTTTATGATTTTACTAATTATTTCCTGAGGAATTTTTTCGCTTTTTCCATTTTTGTAGTTCACAAAAACTCCTATGACTTTACCTACAGCAACTTTTTGCATGTTCGATAGGGTAATAATCTCATATTCCATATCAAATGATGTATTTCCTATTCGAGAAACAGTAGAAGAAACTGATACCTTTTCGGGAAAATTTACAGGGAATAAGTAATTGGCTTCAATCCTCGCCAAAATAGGCCCTTTTTTTTCTGATTCTAAATAGTCCATCATTCCACAGGAATTAAAATAATGCATCCTTGCATTTTCCATCCATCTTAGGAATACTGTATGATTTACATGATTCATGGAATCTAAGTCTCCCCATTGAACCTCTATTTCGCATGAAATTGGCCAGTTCCGTAGACTGCTCTCTGAACTCAAGGATTCACCTCAAATCAATCCCAATTCTTTCCCACAAGACTCGAAAGATTCCAGAACTATGTCCAAGTCATCTATAGATAGGCCAGATGACATTTGGGTCCTAACTCTTGCCTTATCTCTAGATACCATTGGAAAAACAATAGCTCCAACCAAAATTCCTTCATTTTTCAGAAGATTAGAAAATTCTTGAGCTATTTTACTTTCTCCACACATTACAGGAATTATGGGAGTTTCGCTGACTCCAGTATCAAAGCC
>LURV01000041.1 GCA_001629205.1 Marine group II euryarchaeote REDSEA-S30_B12 | reverse complement strand
GGATATCTCCTGGTAAAAATTCAGAAAATTATTTTCAACCCTTTAGCGCATCAATTGTTAGACAGAATGGTTCTTATAAACGCCTAAAACTAGATGAGGATGGAGAAATAAAGAGTGAAAATGTGATTTCGATAATTAAAGGATCTATTTATCCTGAGCAATATATTGTTTTATCTGCACATCTTGATGGTTCGGGATTCAATATACATTACTTAACAAAGAATGATGGAGAATGGGTTGAAAAATCCTGGAATCACAATTCAGTATCAATATCAGCTACATTGATTGAGGTGTTAAATAATGGCGATATTTTAATGATCTACCAACAACATTATACCTCCGAAACTATTGAATATCTAGAATTAGTAGCTAGAATTTGTTCTTCATCTCAATTGGCTGCCACAAAATGTACTGATACTAATGACTGGGTATTGATGCCTGATGGATCAGCTTATTCTTCTGAATGGATCATCCAAAGTGCCTCTCTATCAAATTCTCTAGATTCCGATATTTCTAAAAGTGGTAGTTTGTATGTTACTTATCTTGATTCAAGGTGTTCAGGAAATTCAGATTGCACTGGTAACCCAGGTTATGTAAATATTGTAGAAATTGATTCTGATGGATTTCATACACCAATCAATACCACACAACTAGCTCATGTTTCGGGAGAATATATTGCAGGTGGAAATGCGATATCAGGAAATCAGTCTTTAGCAATTGATTTCGGACTTGATGATTCAATGCATATTTCTTATCTAAGTAATGAAAATAGTCTTAACTACACTTTTTGTTCATCATCTTGTCAAATTTCTACCTCATGGTCAATAGAAAATATATCCGATTTAGCGGGCATTAGTGAAACTGGAGTAATCGACATAGCTGTTGGTCCAGATTTATCGACCCTAATTTATGCAGGAACTTCTGATGCAACATATTACCTACTTAAATCAGGTAATTCCTGGGATTTAACAGAGATTTCCAGTAGTGGTGGTTCCGATTGGGTATCAGTTGAAATTAGTGAACAAGGAAAGATGTGGGGTTTTGTATATTATCCTGGAAGCTCTTCGTCGATTGTAACATTTATTCAAGAAGGTGTGACAAGTCCAGGTTTACTTAGCGACATAGATGGGGATGGTTGGTCTCGGATAGACGAAATAAGATGTGAAACAGATTTTACTAATTCAGAGAGTTTACCAATTGATTCTGATGGAGATGGAGAGTGCGATTTTAATGATCTTTCTAACAATCAAGGATCTTTTTCTAATTCGGATGCATTGGCTGTAGGGGATGGATTTGCCTGCTCGATTGGGGCGTTCAGAGATAATCCTTCAGAAATTCCAAATACAAATTATAGTGTAATTTGTTGGGGAGATAATTCTGAGGGACAGTTAGGTTCTTCAAATTCTGCAGTAACTGATGGAAAAGCAATATTCGTTGAGTTGCCGATAGGATTTAACGCCGTGGAAATAGACGCAGGACAGGCCCACGTATGTGCAAAGAGTAGTAATCAGGAGTTAGTTTGTTGGGGTAGAAATACTGAGGGACAGCTTGGTAGGGGAACAAAAACTGCTAATGAGTTACCGGGATATGTTATATTCCCAGAAGGAGAATTAATTGATGATTTTGATAGTGGATCTAATCATAACTGCGCGAAAACAGTATCTCTAAAACTATATTGTTGGGGAGAAGCTAGTTACTCTAGGCTTGGCATTCCATTAAATGAGCTCCAAAGTGAAGATTTTTCTGATAATTCTGCTAACTGGGTTGCCTCAAATTCTTATTATGTATACGGCCCGACTGATGGATATAGTAATCTATATTGGCACAGATGGACGAGTTGGGCTACATCTAGTTATTACTCCGATAATTTCGCATTATCTGCTGGAGATTCGGTTTCGTTTAAGATGATGGCTCGATATTTCGGAGATAATGGATACACCAGTGAGACATTGAAGATCTATTATGGAGATGTCTTGTTAAGTGAAATTTTTAGTAGTTCTTTGACAAGTGGTAGTTCTTGGTCTGATTGGATAGATTATAACGTCCAAATTCCTGAAGATTATGAGGGAGATAGTCCTGCTTCACTAAAGTTTGAAGTCTATGGAGCTTACTTCTACATGATTATTGACGATTTATTATTTTTACCAAATGAGCTTAATATATCTGATGTTGATACTCCATCTGAGATTTATTGGTCACAAGGAAAATATATCTCAGAATTAAGCATGGGAGATAGGCATTCATGTTCACTACAATCTAATGGAGAGGTATATTGTTGGGGATATAATGGCGGCGATAAAAATTTAGTTCTCGGCAATACTAGCCATACTTCAGAAAATTATTCGAATCCTGTAAAAGTAGATTTATCATCAGATAGTAGCTTAGTAGCTACACAATGGCAAAATTATGAAGTTACAGGTATTTCTACCGGTGGAGATATTTCATGTGCAATTCTAGAGAGTACTGATTCTGTATGTTGGGGTAATTCGGAACCTAGTTACATTAAAGATGCAACTTATTCAACTATATCATCCACGGGAAATGATGGAGAAAAATCAGAATTGTTAATTTCTAATAATGGAGATATAATATTAGCATATAGTAATGATTCGGGAATTTCATATTCCATTAATAATGGAATAAATTGGACTAATTTTGATGTCTGCAATTCATCTAATGAATGTAATACCGATTATGGCTTAGGAGTGACTGAAGATTCTTCGGACAATTTACATTTTGCTACTTATGATACGACTAATGGAAATGTGATGCATACGTATGTGAATGATACCAATTCGTGGGTATCTGAAAATCTCTCAGTTTTCTCGAACAATGATGATTCCATCATTGGAATGGGCCCCTATATATCAAAATTAGATGAACTAATGCAAGTCATTTATCTTAATGATTCAACAGAAGATAGATTAGAGAGTGTAAGTGTAATAGATGCTGGCATATATATTGACGAATTAACTACTACTGGTTATGGAGCAAGTTCAGGGGTTACTGATAGTAGTGGACAAATTCATATGGTCTTTAGAACTGACAATGGGCTATATTATGTTAAAAATAGTGGAACGATATTGACTACGGAAAGAATAATTGATTCATCTGGCGGAAATCCCAGAAATCCCTCAATTACAGTAGATAGTAATAATTTACCTCATATCTCTTACTCGTCTGATGGTTGTCATTGTATCCAATATATCTATCACAATGGCAGTGGATGGGAGTTAACCAATGTTTTCGAACGTACAGACAATGCTGGAAGTTTTGGTGCAATTACAACTTCTATTGAGTTGGACACAGAAGGCAATCCAATGATTGTATTTTCTGGACTAAATAACAGTCCTTCTAGAGGTAGCCAAAATATAATGTATTTTTCTAGTTTCAATGGAACTAATTGGACTGTGGATGAATTAGTAGTGAATGGCGGCTATCTTATTGGAGCTTCATTAGATTTAGAATTAAATAATTCTGGAATTCCATATATTGCGTATTATGATGATTTAGATACAGATTCCTTGAAAATAATGAGTTTAGTTAATGGTTCATGGACAGATGGCGAGCTGGTTAGTTATTATTCGGGATTTTACGATACTAATTCGAACTCAATATCTATGAAATTTGATAGCGCTGATAATCTACATTTATCTTACTATTACCGAAGTACGGCGGATCTTTACTACGCATATAGGGGAGTTAGTGACTCATCATTCACTACTACTAGTATTGATACTGCCGGATATATTGGAATGATGAATTCTTTAGCACTGGATTCGAATGATAATCCCCATATTGCATATTATGATGGATATGACACTGCAGTAAAATACGCATATTGTACTTCTAGTTGCGAGACCTCAAGTTCATCTTGGACTCTTGAAAGATTGGATACATATCAGACTACTGGCTATTATCCAACAATAGCGATAGATAATAATGATGATTTATTTTTTATATATATGAACTATTCATACAGTAGAATGCATTTCTTGGCCTATAGAAATGGTAACTCAGTCAATGAAGTGATAACTAATACAGGCAACTCGCATTATGGCATGGATGTGGAATTTACTCGTAATGAAACTCACATTAGCTATTACAATGGGAGTGAAGGAGCGGGAAGCTTGACATATTCTTCGAAGATTAATAATAATTGGAATACCATTACTATTGATTCATCATCAACTAAGACTGGTCTTTATTCATCTTTGGATGTTGATGGGTTGGGAAACATTCACATTTCATATCTAGATAGTACTAATGGAGATTTGAAATATGCATTCTACAATGGAACAGATTGGGTAATAAGTACTGTTTCAAATAATGGTGGATTGATTCTTAATACTGAAATAGTGATTGATAATTTAAATTATCCGAGAATTGTAGATTTGAGAAGTAATGGTGAATTCTACACTCATGATTGGAATGGTATGTCATGGAATTCGATTGCTAGTGGCACAAACAATATTTCATCTACGTCGGAATTAGGATTAATAGTAGATAGTAGAGGAATTACAAAAATATCTGTTAATGAAAGTTCTACCAATGATTTACTTTTTATTACTCCAAAACACCTAAAATCATTATTAATTGGAAATTCAGATTCAGACAAATCTGGAACCTCATTGGGTTCGGGAGAAATTGGAATTAGATCATTGAGTATAGGAAAAAATCACGGATGCGGAGTTTTCGAGAATTCGATTAAATGTTGGGGAGAAGGGAGTGGTGGTAAATTAGGCAGTGGCGATACTGAAAGTTCAGCTAATCCACTACAAGTTGTGACTATTTCTGGACACATTCCCACTGAAGTTGTTGTTTCTCCAACTTCCGAAGGTGATTTGGGTACATCTTGTGGATTATTTACTAATAATTCAGATTCGAGTAATACAATTTACTGTTGGGGAGAATGGGATGTAGACTCCAGCGGTGTTTCCACCCCTCAGCAGATATTTATGGACAACAGCGCGAATCCAGCATTTGCTCCAGTAGATGGTTCGGATACTCTAGCTGAAAGTGTCACCGATATTATTCAGATTGATTTAGGATCTCGAGAAGGTGCTTCATTTGGTTGTGGAATGTCTCGATTAGGACATGTCAAGTGTTGGGGATTCAATAATGTAGGGCAATTAGGAATTGGAAATACCACAGCAATGGGAGATGAAGAAAATGAAATGGGATTAAACTTACCCTTTGTTGCCCTAGGTGCTAATAGAACTGCTACTGATATTGCTGTGGGTTACCAACACGCTTGTGTAATTCTAGATACTGGGGATGTTACGTGCTGGGGTGGAAATGGATATGGGCAACTTGGCATAGGAAGTAATTCAAAATAATCTTTTCTCAAGTAATTGAACCTATAATCTTTTTCTATTGTTAGAGTCGTGTCGACATATGTAAAAGATTCATCGTCATTGTATATCCTGTAATTTCGGATTAAAACGGAATCCATAAATATATTTCTGTAACGAATTTCTCTTTTTTTCTTAATTAATTGCTTTAAACTGTCATTTAGAATTAAATCCTCTTTTGACTTGAGTATCACACTTATTGAATCCCCAATTTCTTGGTTAATTTTATTTAATTTTTTAGAAACTGGTTTTTGAGGTAAACTGTCACTTAAATTAGTTTCTAAATTTTGTGAATTGATATTGAAT
>LURV01000040.1 GCA_001629205.1 Marine group II euryarchaeote REDSEA-S30_B12 | reverse complement strand
GGGTAGAATCCAATCGAAATAATGTAGTTGGAATTGCGATGGATGCCCAATCAGCAGAAATGATAACTTGGTACCATTTTGATAAACCCTCGGAATGAACAAAAATAGCTCTGATTTTTATTTTTCTTGCGTCATATTCAACACATCCTAAGACTACCGAAGTAATAATGCCGAACCCTGAAGAGGAGAATCCACTCCCAAAGGTATCTTCAGCACCATTGATAGTTGATGTAGAATTTACAGAAATTGAGGATGATGAGATTGAGAAAAATAATACTTCCGACTCTATCCAATCATCATCGGTCCACAGTCCTATGGAGTTACCTAGTTCCTTACCTTCCCCAAAAAATAGGGCTAGAATAGTCACTGTCACGAACCAAAAAGGTGGAGTAGGAAAAACAACTAGTGTAATCAATATAGCTGCTCAATTGGCATTAAGAGGATATTCTATTTTGGTAGTTGACTGTGACTCTCAAGGAAACTGTGCTACAGGATTAGGAGTAGATAAGAGTAAGGTTTCAATCACTACTAGAGATTTAATTCTAAATCCCGAATCATCAATAAATTCTCGTCATGCAACTGCAGTTGATAATCTTCATATTATTGTAGGAGATAAAACTCTAATTGGTCTTGAACAAGAGATGATGAGACAACTTGGCAGAGAAAGAAGACTTAAGGAAGCCCTACAAAATCTACTTCCCTACTATGATTTAGTGATAATTGATACTCCGCCATCATTGGGATTGGTTACAATTAATGCATTAGTGGCATCTGATGGAATTTTAATTCCAGTACAAACAGAGTATTTTGCTCTTGAAGGTCTGGCATTACTTACTGGAACAATTCGTGAAGTCCGTAGTCTACTAAATAATAAATTGGGAGTTGATGGAATAATAATGACCATGCATACAAATTCTCTATTAAATCAACAAGTTGCGGGAGAATTAATTGACAATTATTCAGATTTATTAATCAAGCCAGCGATTAGAAGAAATGTGAGAATAGCTGAGGCTCCTAGTCATGGAATTCCTATACACCTTCATGATCCTTCTAGTGCAGGCGGAAAAGATTATCAAGAAATCACCACAATTTTAGAAAAAAGATGGGGCTTGATTTAATATGGTTAAGAAAGGTTTGGGCAGGGGGCTAAATTCCCTGTCTGAAACAACTAATCCACCTAATCTTTCAGCATTTATTTCTACCAACAAATCCTATGTCTATGGAGATTCGGGTTCTGCTAAAGCAGCAGTTTTCTGGATGATATTGGGAAGTATTGCTTTCGGAACGATGAATGCTATAATCAAGAAAACTGAAGATTTTGATATTAGTGTTTCAACAATTATTCTAGTAAGAAGCTCAGTAATTGCAGGAATTGTATATTTCTGGGCACTTTATTATTCTCGTCCATTGAAAATAGTTGATAGGAAAAAGATGTTTTTAAGATGCTTTACTGGATTAACAGCAATGTTTTGCTATTTCTATTCATTACAAAGAATACCAATCACACAGGCAGTTTCACTACAATACACTGCACCCTTATTTGTAGCAATTTTTTCCGGAAAAATCCTCAAGGAAAGAGTCCATCCTTCAGTTATGCTTTGTGTCTTAATTGCCTTTTTTGGTGTCACACTAATTGTTTCACCAGAATTCGGAAAAGTAGAGTCTGATGCCCTTTTTGCGTTGGCTTCTGGACTCGGTGCAGGACTTGCTTATATTTTTGTAAGAGATTTAAGATCTACAGACTCGCCGGCAGGAGTAGTATTTTGGTTTGCTATATTTTCTACATTAGTTAGTGCCCCATTCGCTATTAGTGAAACAATTTTTCTGAGTTTCAATGAACTATTATTACTCATTTCTGTTGGCTTAGGTGCAGGAATAGGACAGATCGGCATTACTCTAGCTTATCAACAAGCTAATGCAGCTTGGATTTCTGCTTTCTCTTACACAACAGTGCTGGTTGCATCATTCTATGGGTGGTTTTATTTTGATGAAGTTTTGAAAGTCGATGACTATTTAGGAGCTTTTCTGATAGTAGTAACAGGAATCTTTCTTATCGTAATCAATCCTAATAATAAGGTTAACAAATATGATAATGCGAATTAATTACATTAACTAATCTTTAATATCCGGCCATTCATGTTCCAAATGGGTATTGTAATCTTCTCTACGCATTTTGGATACAACCACTCCCACAATTATCATCAATATTACAATCACTACTGACATTAAAAGAATTAGCATAGGCATCAAAGAAGCTTCATCCGATACAGTTTCGATAGATTCCGTGCCGACAACTGATAGTTGAACTACCAAGTTGGTAGAGGCTTCATCGTTAAGTATTGACCTAACCATCAAAGTTTGATTTCCTTCAATCTGATTTCCTGGAAGGTACCTAAGCCTGTCTATCAACATAGAATGACTAATTTCCACAAATTCATCACCAGGAGAGAATTCTTGATGAGTCATCCAATTATCCCTCATATCCCATGTCCTCCATTCTAACTTAACCGGATCTCCCTCAATAGAAATTTTAACAGAATCTTGATTTGATAATGAAATCCTATTATCTTCAGAATTTTCAGTTTCTGTTGTCAGATTTAATTCAGAGGAAAGATCGTATACGTAACTAGCAGCTTCTAATAGTGCAAGATGACCTTCAACATGCCCATGCCCGTAAACATTATTTTGCCTATTCTTTGGAATTAGATCTTCAGGACAAGGCTCATTGTCAAGCATGTAATGACATTCTCTGTATGTAGCCGTCTCTTGCATTATATTTCTAATATCAAATGGAGACAAATCTGGGTTAGCCTGATACATTAAAGCAGCTAGACCAGCTGCACCCGGAGTAGCCATACTAGTGCCTGAATAATCAATGTAACCATCTCCTGAATTTGCTTCAGGTGCAAAAACATTAGAACCAACAAAAGCAATATTTGGCTTCACTCTCCCTTCTTCTGTTGGTCCTTGACTGGAATAAATAGCAATTGTTGTATCCTTATCTAATGCTCCGACAGTAATTGCATCCTCTGAAGAACCTGGAGTTCCTATTTGCGCAGTAACACCATTATTTCCTGCAGCTATAAACAATGCAACACCCGATCTAACCATCTCATTAGCCATCCTATTAACGGATTCTTCTTCTGACGAAGTCCACTCAATCAGCCCAAATCCACCTAGACTCATGCTGGCTGCTCTAATGTTAAACTCATGTCTCTTTTCAACAGTCCATTCCATACCAGCCATAACAGTGGCGAAAGATCCCGAACCACCTTCGTCAAGTACCTTTACTCCAACCAACTGAGCTTGAGGGGCTACTCCCACGTATTCGTTACTAGGAGCACCAGTACCTGCTGTAATTCCAGCACAATGAGTCCCATGTCCTTCATCATCGTATGCTACAACCTCAGTTCCATTTCTTAACTCAGGGGAATTCACTGCATCATAGAATGCTATCACTTTAGGATCATCAGTCGTATTATCATCATCTAAATCGTCCAATCCAACATGACTAGAATCTATTCCTGTGTCAATTATTGATACAACACTACCTGCACCAGTATAACCGGTATCTTCCCAAATAAGTGGAATTCCATGAATGTCGTTAACATCACTCATTTGTACTGTTAGAATTCCATCTAACTCAACTAGAACTACTCCAGGTAATTCAGCCAAGTCAACTATTTTGGTAATTTCAACTCTACCTGCTATGCTATCAATAAGGTTGTATCTAAACTGTGTACGAAAGTCAACTTCAGTTTCTAGCATTAGTTGATCTTCGAAATTAGGTTTATGATCAAAATCCACAATTACACTGATTGTATTATCATCATCTACCCAATCATATAATTCACTACCTATCGCTTTCCATATTGCATCATGGACATCATCTCCATCTAAATCCATAGATGTAGAATCCCACCATTGTACTTCTTGACTATTGATAATAGATTCGTCATGAGAATTTGATATTCCTGAAACTACAATCGGTAGGGTTAGGACGCCCAAAATTAATATCGCGAAAAGTCGTTTCACAACAGCCTGAAGTAACCTTGATTTTTCAACCAGACGGTTTATTGTTTGGAAAAAAAAATATCTTTTCATGAAAGATATTATTTTCCACAATCATTCCCCAAGTATATGGAATACAATTTGACTACATTCCATCGTACTTGGTTTGGCAAAGGTTGCTATCTCACAGTTTTCGGACTTATGATGTATTTAGTAAGTTATATGATAGGATGGGGAGAATATTCTGAGTCATTAATCGGTATTCCTGCACAATACTGTGAATTGGGAAGTGATGGGCTTTTCAGAGAGCCAATGAATTCAATTTCTAACTTTGCATATATCGGCGTTGGCTTGCTATTACTATGGGAAGCTGATCGACAACCCGAAAATGGCCCAAATCCATTTTCTAGAAAAAGTCTAATTTCCCCTCTTTATGGGGTTTCTGCAGTTTTTCTAGGATTGGGAAGTCTCGCAATGCACGGTACCCAAACTCAGATAGGAGGATTTTTAGATTGGGGAGGAATGATGTTATGGATGACGGTATTTGTGGGTTATTCTGTCGGAAGAGTACTCAGGTGGGACGAACCAACTACGGTAAAAAACATCATAATATTTACACTTACATATCTAATTTTTGATTTCTTCAGGAGAGAAGAAATAGCCCCAGATTGGGGAGAAATGGAAGGACTTGGATTCCTCAGACATTTTGTTTGGAATTCACTAATTGGCATATGGATGATGATTGAAGCCGATCTATATCTTTCGAGAAAAGAAATTCGACATGAGTTCAGAATGTTGGTAGTTTTCCTACTTCCAGTCATAGCTTTAATCGTATTAGATGCCCCAAAATTGAGATATTTGGTATTACAAATCATCCTTTTTCTAGTATGCTCGATGATACTCACCGGTACCAAAAGTCATCCCATTAGTAGACCATTAACGCCTTGGTTACCGTTGGGAGTAACTAGTTTTATTCTGGGACTATTAGTATGGAATATTGGTCAAGCAGAACAATCAGGATGTAATCCTGAATCCTTACTACAACTTCATGCAGGCTGGCATTTATTTACTGCATTTACATTCTATGCATTCCATAGACATCTTAAGGGTGAAATATCTCTTACTTCAGATTGATGTCTTTAATCCAATTGCTCTAGCTACGCACCATCCTGACCATCCCTCAAAAATTCCTAATGCACCGCCTCCTACTAATCCGGCAATTAAAACCATACCAAGATTGTAGTCTATTACTCCATAAGATGTCATGAATATGAACGGTATGGAACCAATCAGTCCGAAAAGACCTAGAACTAGTCTCACGAATTTACCTCTCGCACCAATGTTACATTCTAGCAAAGTCACATTATTGGTATCCCAATGAAGATTATAAAGTGGTGTTTGTTAAAAGAATAGAAAACAACTCATCTATCTATTTTTTTTGAATGAAATATTGCTCCAATAATCGCAGAAAAAACTGTAGCGTATATTGCAAATCCCGGTATTATATTTTCATCTTCACAAGGATAATCTAATCCACCCCAAGTATCTGTTCCAGCATCATACCAACAAGTTGACCAAACCTTCCATCCAAAACCCTGTTCAGGAAAAGAAGTTTCAGTACTATTTTCCCATGTAAATTCTAATTTCCAGTTGACATAACTTGCATCATTATCAATTAGAATTGTTCCTTTCCAAACAATTTGTTCATCTTTTTCTGATTGAACTAGAATATTAGATTGAGGAGGATAACATACTCCAGAGTTTATACAAATCTGGGTAATCCATTCAACTTCAGTAGCATTTTCGTTAGATGACTGATTTAGTAAAACTATAATTTCAAATTCATTATTTGCCATGATATTATCACTATTCTCAATCGACATTATTGGACTATTCACTAATTCAGGTTCTTCGTTTTGCCCTACTTCTCCCACAGTTTCTGCACAAAGAAGTAGTATAACAGCAAGGATTAGTACAGGTCTCATAATTTTACCACCAAATCATCATACATCAACTCTGGGTCATTTAGACTATAATTCTATACTCCATAAATCATCTCCTATCCAGTGTATTGTTTGAATAGCTTTACCGTTCGTCATTTTCATCATTTCTTCACCATCCGATAATGCAATTCCAGTTGCTATTGGATCTCCAGTTTCTTGATCTCTTATCCATACAAAATCTCCCAAATCAATTTCTGGATCAGCTATATGGATTCCCGCTCCCATACAATCAGCTCCATTCTTCAAGAAAGGAATCGCTCCATCATCAACTGCTACCCAAAATCTTTCAACTTCCCATTTTTTTATTCCTCTTATTGTTGGGTACCAGGACCATTTTCCTCTTATTTCTATTTTCATGACCATTGGAGCTCTATCAATCAAGATCAAGTCAACTCCCTGAAAATGAGCTTGTTCTAAAAATCCATCCAAATTTACAGAACTATTTGTCCAGTAGCTTAGTTCATTGGCTACATTCTTAATCTGTTTGAGTCTTACAGGAGTTCTTCTTCTGATTTTCTTACCTGTCACAAATCGTCCAAAATACAACCAAACAATAAATTATTCCTTTCCCGTTTAAAAATATTGAATAAAAACATTCCTTACGACAATCAATGCATGTAGTATGCTTGGATTTAGAAGGAGTCCTTATCCCAGAGATTTGGATTAATGTAGCGAAGAAAACAGGAATCGAAGAACTGATGAAGACAACAAGAGATGAACCCGATTACGAAAAATTGATGAAATATAGACTAGAAATTTTAGAAAATTCGGAAATTACTATAGATGATATCCAAGAAATAATTCGGGTTATGGATCCATTAGACGGCGCAGTAGAATTTCTGATAAAACTTCAGCAAAAATTTCCTGTTATTATACTATCAGATACATTTTCTCAATTCTCTGAGCCAATTATTGATAAGCTCCACAATCCAACGTTATTTTGTCATACTTTGTTAACTTCAGACTCAGGAATCATTACCGGTTGGAAGATTAGACTACATGATCATAAAAGGAAAACTGTTGAACATCTAAAATCTCTAAACTTCAAAGTAGTTGCTTCAGGTGATTCCTATAATGATATTTCCATGCTTGAAGCTGCAAATTTTGGGATTCTTTTTAGACCTCCAAATAACGTAATTGATGAATTCCCCCAATTTCCAATATTTACGGAATATGATGATATACTGTCTGAAATTTTAGCCAAAACTTGATTATTATTTATCTGATTAATTCCAATCCATTGAAATAAGGATGGTCATTCGGCCGAAAACATGGCGAAGTGGCATGGCATATCGCGTAGAAAGCCCACAGGTGGACGCCTTAAACGTCCAAATAGATATAGAGGAAAGAGAAGAACTGAAGTAGCAAGTGAAAAACAATTTGCTTTTGTGGGTGATAAGGATATTAGAAAAAATTACAGAAAGAGAGCTAAATCCCAAACAGTTCGATCTCTAAGCGTCAAGTCAGTGAATGTGAATATCCCTAAAGATGGTAAAACAATTACTACTAATGTAGTAAATGTTGTAGGAAATGATGCAGACTCAAACTTTGTTCGTAGAAATATTGTTACTAAAGGTGCTATTTTAGAAACAGAGATGGGGAAAGTCAGGGTTACTAGTAGACCCGGAATGCATGGTGTGATTAGTGGGATACTAATAGAAGAGTAATATCCGAAGACTCAAGAAACATCGCTAGTTAGAATCCATAGATAGTATGGCGTCGAAAGGGGAAGAGATGATTCTATGGACAAGATATTTCGACTCTAAATTGACACGTTCTCAAGGCCGTAGAGTTCCCAAAATTGCTAGTATCCCAAATCCAACATTGGAAACTATAGTTTGGGCAGCAAGAACATCTGGAATTAGAAAGATGAGGCAGGAACCTGATATCAGCCATCCTTCTCGTCCTTACTCTAATGAGGGAAGGCTTGTGATGCCTCCTAAGCATGCTTTAGAGGTTACCGATTCAAATAGTAAAGAAGGCGTAATGCAGGAGATAGGAAGGACACTCAGAGCTAAAATGAAAGAATCACAAACTCGAGGAAATCCAGTTTCACCTCGCGCATCCAGGGGAAATGTAAGACAAAGATCTCAGAGAAAATCATTCAAAAATAAATCATCAAATAAAAGAAAGAGTAGATTTGGAAAAAGAAAGTAATTTAATCCAAAAAAACTTGTAAATAATCCCCCGTCTTTCTTGTTTTGTAAATTTTTAGATTTTTTTTTCTAGAAAACTTACCGACAAATTTACCGTATGGCGGAAATAATGGAAATGGTGCCCATTCCATCAACTCACCATCTTCTAATCTATGTCTAGTTTGATGAAGCGGACATGTTAAGCATCCATCTTCTATTTTACCACCCCATGAAAGTGGCCATCTCATATGTCTGCACAATCCTTCTGTAGCAAGAAAATCTTCCTCTTCTCTATAAATCATAATTATTTTTGTTCCAAGATTTAACATTCTCATACTTTTGGATTTAATTTTACTTAATTTAATGGCATTTCGCCAAGTCATAATATCGCCTTTTTGCCATTTCTAAACTTCAACAGTCCATCCGAATTCATCTGGAATTCGTCGCTGTTGAATTGAAGTTAATAATTCATACATTTCCATTGTTACAGGTCCCACTCTTCCCTTGGAGAATTCTACTATTTTATCTCCGTGTTCAATTCTTCCAATTGCAGAAACTACCGCTGCAGTTCCTACACAAAAACACTCATCTGCATCCATTGCGTATCTAATATCTATTTTTTCTTCTCGTACCTCATAACCATTAGATTTCGCTAACTCAATCACAGATGATCTTGTAACTCCTGCTAGTATTGTTCCAGTTAATTCTGGGGTTGAGATTACACCATCCTTCACACAAAAAAAGTTTGCTGCACCAACTTCCTCTACATACTTGTGATTTACTGCATCTAGGTAAATTATCTCCGAGAAACCTTCTTTTTTAGCCATCTTTGAAGGAACCATTCCAGGGGCATAATTTCCTATCGCCTTAACACCTCCGGAACCACCCGGAGCGGCTCTGTGAAACTCATCAGACACCCTCAGGGAAGTGGGGGTTATTCCTCCTTTGAAATACGGTCCAACTGGAGATACGTATACGAGAAATGTGTACTCTGGAGCCGGCGCTACTCCAAGGATAGCTCCACTTCCAAATAGTAGTGGTCTAACGTAAAGAGCCCCCTTGCCCATCGGAGGGACCCATCTAGAATTTTCACTTACTGTTTTCTTAATGGCGTCCAGAAACATTTTCTCGGGAACGGGAGGCATACCTAGCCTCCTTGCTCCTTCACGGGATCTTCTCGCGTTGTCTAGGGG
>LURV01000004.1:3710-16889 GCA_001629205.1 Marine group II euryarchaeote REDSEA-S30_B12 | reverse complement strand
AACTAGATGTGCTCCATCTGTTGATCCTATCCCTAGAATAGAATCTACTCCTTCTTGATCATCAAATATGCTATGACCTTTATCAATACCTTCAGAAAATGAATCAATCATTATTGTTGAGCTAACTCCACTCCCTCTAACCCAATTAATTATTTCAGTAGCTAGATGCAAACTCAATTTTTCAGGAATCTGAATTTCTGATGCAATCAAAACCACTTTGTCACACTTTTCCATATTACAAATAGGCTCTCCAGAATAAAATCTAATTGGTGGTAGGGGCTTACCATCTTGTACTAAGCACACTGCAGCTAAATCTGGATGTCTTATACCACCAACTAATTCTAATCCCAATTTATCCACTAAATAATGAGCTACAATACTACTAACAAACCCTACTGAAGGAAAACATGTAACTAACAATGCTCCCGAAGCATCTAAATTTTCTTCTACATCAACCACTGGCTCATCTACCATGAAGCTTAATGCGACTGCAATGCTGTTAACCATTCCCACCCCCGCATCCCACAGAGAGGGATTAGATATGAATGAAAAAATCGGTTATAGCACCCATCAACTATCTCCTTCTTCTTGGAATAGATTTGAAGAATGCCCTAGGAAATATTGGCTTTCAAAACAGAAATTACCAAAGAAAGCTAGTATGCCTGCTTCAATAGGAACAATAATACACAACTCTGTCGAGGATTTATGTAATATTAATCTAGAATTAATTAATACAAACAAGGAAGGATGGTTTAACGAAATTTCTAAGGATATCTTTCAAAAACAATGGTCTAAAGAAAAGAAAACTTTTCTAGACACCCCCAGACATTCAAAATGGAAGGATGAATTATATGATAAATCATTTCAAGGATTTATGGGAGCAGTTAACATATTGTTATCGAAGGCAGGTTTACAGATTTTTTCAACTTCTCAAGTTTCTTACAATTCCTGGAAAACCGTACAAAAAATTATTATTGCAAATGAAGGAACTCTAGTTTCAGAATGCGGTAGAATAACAGGAAGACTTGACTTGTTAATTTCTGAAATTAAAGAGGGCAAAACAATAGGATGGATAGTTGCCGATTTGAAAACAGGAAAACCACCTACACTAGATTTAGATAAAAAAGTTAGCCGACAATTAAGGCTATATCGAGATTTAGTGGAACTCAATAATCCAAATCATCCTCCAATAAAAGTCGAAGGCTGGTACTCCAATAATCAAAAGGTGTATGTAGAAACTGGTCCTTCTGTAATTAATCAAGCATTTGAAGCGTGGCAAAAAATGTCTCCATCAGATTCACCCTTCCAAGCTACCCCTAATGAAAAATCATGTAGTTTTTGTGAATGGAAAGCTTGGTGCCCATCTTGGTGGATAGCGATAAATGATGGAATATTTAAGCCAGGGAAAATGTTCAGGGATGAAGTAGTCAAACTGATTCGCTTCGATAAAGAATCTGCGGTCGCATTATTTGAGAGACTGACCCCCGATGGGGACAAAGGTAAATTACAAAACTCAGATCACAGATTTGGAGCATTCTTGAAAGATAAATCATTAGAGAAACTAGTTGAAATTTCAAAAAATAAGCCAGACACAGAACTTTACTTGGGAAGTATTAGATTTGATGGAAAAACAGCATACTTAGGAGATTGGTCTGAGATTATTGAATGGAATCCTTTGCAAAATTCAAAAATATAAATCCGAATAATAATATTTATCATCAAATATGCAGTTTTTTTTAGTTTTCTTCCAACATGCATATGAGTGTAACTACTTTACTTAAGGCCGTGAAGGCAGAGCTTAGAACCTTTTTTTGTGTAGGAATTCTATTAATTTCTACCTTACTTTCTGGATGTAGCGGCATGGGTCCAGGAAATCCCAATTCAAGCATGGTCGCCGATCGTGAGATAATCAATGTAGGAGAATCAGTAAACTTTGATGCCAGAACATCTAGTACTCCGGAACCAACTATAATTGATGAATTTCGCTGGAATTTTGGTGATGGCAATACAAAGATAACGAAACAGGGCATTGTAAATCATATTTACAATCAGGCTGGAACATTTGAAGTAGAAGTCATTGTAGTTAACGATGAAGGAGCAACAGACTCAACAACACTAAGTATATTTGTTAATTCTGCACCCCAAATAGAAATTGATTTCCCAGATTTTATCAAAACTGGAGAATCAGCATTATTGGATGCAACTGACTCATTCGATCCTGAAGGGGCACCAATGGAGTATTTCTGGGATTTTGATTTAAATGTTGATGATGATAGCGATGGAGATCCAACAAACGATAAAAATTCAGAAGGGCCTGTTACGGAAATAACATTAATTGAAGTAGGAAATCATTCAGGAGCAGTAACAGTAGTAGATGATAATGATGCATCATCAATTCTTATTTGGACAATTAGAGTAATCCCCAGAAATTTTAGAGTTGTGTGGGAAGAAGAAATAATTGAATTTGATTGGAATGGATATCTTGAGGAGGGCGAAAGTAGAGAAATAGAGCACATTCCAGGAAGCAACTCCAGAATCGTTGAGTTTACTGCCACTATAACTTTAGCAAGAGATTTATTTCTACCAGAAGATAATTTTTCTCTGAGTATAAATATCCCGGAATCTGGTTGGAGTAGTATTGTAACCACAATACATGAAAATATTACTCAAAATGCTAGTGCGCAAATAGAGAAAAATGAAATGAATAATATTCCTGAGTCAGGATATACAGTTTCTGCTTCTTCTGCGATAGAATTAGAAACTTCTTTACTAAATCAGCCCGGAGAAAGATTTGGACAAGGAAATTGGAAATGGATAGTAACTGCGGTAGATTGCGATCCGGATATTCCAATTGACGACATTGATCCCGATCAAGGAAATGATTGGCAATTAAATCTTGTAATCACAAGATTGACTTTACGAATCAGTGAAGTAGGTATCTAATTCTGATTCCATGGGGAGAAGAACTTTCAAGCAAAAGATGTTGGGAGGGTTATGGTCAAGTCAATCGAGATATCAAAAGTATCTGTCAAAGATAAGCTTGTGATTGATGTAAATGTTTGGATGAAAGATCCTCAGGATTTTGATTTCTCTCCTAGAGCAACACTCTCTAACAAAACCGTTTCAATTCACAACGATGGTGAGCATAATCATCCATCTATTATCGATTTAAATGATGATCAATTCCTAGTCGCTGAAAGAGATAGAATGTTGGAATTAAGAGTTAAATTTTCAGTAGATGGAATGCACGGGGTATTAACCCATAGGACCAAGAATATTAGAGATGGACCTAACTCTAAGAAGTTGGCAGAACCAAGATGGAAAACAATCTTACCTCTTAATATGGAATAGTCACCGTTGAGATTAAGCCTAGAACTCAGGTGGAATGTTACTGGACCCATAGTGTAGTTGGATATCACACGAGCTTGCGGAGCTTGTAACCCGTGTTCGAATCGCGGTGGGTCCGCCAAGAATTTCTATAAAATTAGGTATATTGAAGCATAATAACTATCTCGCAGACTTATGGTATTTACTTCAACAAGACGAATAGATTTTGCATTGGTCGATCAAGCAAAGATTGTATATTATCCCCAATTTTGGGATTTAGCGCATAGGTTTTATGAAGAATCATGGGAATATTCTTGTGGAATGCATTATAATTCGATTCTAAATGAGAAGAATATTGCATTCCCGCTAGTTCATAGTCAAGCTAAATTTCATCATCCATTATCTTATGGAGATATAGTAACTTGTCAAATATCAATAATAAAAATTGGCAATACATCAATAACATGGAAATATGAATTTAGGAATCAAGAGGATATAGTCTGCTGGACTGCCGAACAAGTCACAGTCTGTACAAAGATGTCAAACCCAACTTCAAAAATTTCAGTTCCTGATTGGATGCGCAATTCACTCTCAAAAATGATGTAAACTCACTCCTTTCTCGGCCACTTCTTCTCGAGAGCCCTCTTTAACGAATCATCAATAATTGCATCCCACCAATTTGCATCTCTCCAGACCGCATATTTCCCTCTTATACCCCTTAAATCAGCATTATTCATTTTTGCTCCCTGAAGATTAGAAAGTCCTAACCTAGCTTTAATGAACCTCGCACTTCTAAGATCAGCACCATCCAATGCTGCTTTCATTAGATTCGCTTCCCTGAATGAAGCATTTCTTAAATCAGCACCAGAAAGGTCTGCTCCTTCCAAATCAGCTCTATCAAAAATAGCCCTTCTTAAATCAGCTCCCGACAAATCAACTCCTCGCAAGTCTTCTCCTATATGGGACGTATATGACCAATCTTTTCGTTCCAATTAATCACTTCTCCAATGATAATTTGTCTAGATAGTCTCTACCTGCTTCAGTTAGAACCACATATCCATAATCATTTTTCCTTCTTCTTGGATATTCTAACAATGGATATCTATTACTTCCCTTCGAATTAATTACTAACATTCTAGAAATACAAAGTGGAAAATTCCATTTTTGTACTTCCTTCTTTTTCCAAATCCTAGTTTCAAGAATTAGATTCCTAATCTCTTTAGTTGGTGTATTTATTTCCTTTTCTACAGATCTCAAGTACTGAATAGCTGCCAGAATTACATCAGATCTATTTGTTATTTTATTTGCCTCTAGCATTTTTGCAAAAACTGAACCTCTATCGGGAAATCCACTACTTCTAACAGCTTCTAATGTATATTCAATGGCTTCTTGCCTAGCAATTCTAACTCTGGATAGAGTAGAAGACCATGTATCCTGATTAGTAATTCTTAACCATCTTTCATTAGCTTCTCTGGTGAAGTCAGATAGCTTAATTTCATTGGTCCCTAGTATCAAGTATAGCTTACCAATATTTTTTGGAGCCAAGGGAACCATGACTGTGCGAAAATGTATTTATTTATCAGCATATTTTTCTCTTTAGGCCATTTTTCAAATTAAAACTCCGTGAGATTGAAAACACCATCCCTAGAGGAATTAATATGAATTCAGATTCCACCACCGGATATCCCCTAGTTCTTCACAATAAAGCGGACCCCTCTGGACTAGGAGGAATTGCTATTTGTGGGTTTTCAACTACTGGTTCAGTAGGGGTAATAGCAACATCTCATCTAATTAAATCTCTAGATTTAAATCCAATGGGAACAGTACTACATCCAAATTTTCCAGCAATTGCTCTAATTCATGATTCAGTTCCAAAACATCCTGTTCGTGTATATCAGGGACAATCTTTGGGAGTTTTTACAGCAGAAATTCAATTCCCAGTAGAGCACGACATTTCATTTGCAAATACCGTACTTGATTGGTTTACGAAAGGAGAGTTTGAAAGATTAATAGTAATCGATGGAGTAGTCAGTAATGATTTAGGAATAAAAGAAGAAAGTGAATTATGGGGGGTTTCATCTACATTAGAAGGTAGAGAAAAGCTTGATAATTCAAAAATTCAACGAATACAACAGGGCGTAGTTGCTGGAATTGCTGGATATTTAATCGCCGAAGGAGAACGGAGAGGACTAGATATTACCGCTTTATTAGCAGAATGTAATCCCATGTATCCAGATGCCAGAGCAGCTTTGATTGCCATCGAAGGACTAAGTGAATTGACAGGTATCGAAATTCCAGTTAAAGGCCTTCTAGAAGATGCGAAGAATATCGAAGAAAGAGTAAGGGAAGCGTTTGAAAGAGCGAAATCAACTGCACTACCCCCTCCCGGCTTTGAAGAAGATGATGACGATGTTAGAATGGTATATTAATCAATAGAATGGATTGGTTCCTTCTTCATGATTAGTAACATCTACTACCTCTGTGACTCCAGGCACACTGTCTGTAATCATTACTTCAACTCCCTGCTTTAGTGTTACATCCACCATTCCACAACCTTGACATCCACCACCAAAAGCTATCAATGCTTTACCATCGTCAATACCAACTAAGTCTACATGTCCCCCATGAGTGGCTACTACTGGATTCACTTGATCTTCAATCACTTCAGCAACAGCGATTGATAAATCATCCAACCAAAGAGGATTAGGATTTTCAAAACTAAACCCACCTCCCATCAAAGTTTCTTTGTAATCTAAAGTCGTTCCTTCAAGATAAGGAGCACTTCTCGAACCTATTAGTATTGAAAAATTTTCTACATCTAATTTAATATCATCATCTTCTTCAAAGCCGGGAGGGGGTAGTGCAGTTTTCTGCAAATTGACTTAACATCTGCTTAGCTTTACTAGTAATCTCAATCATATTACTACCGCCAGAGGTCACCTTTATTCAACCTGTTCACTTTCAGGCAACCTCTTGACTAGAATACTAGTCGACGTCTTGTGGTACACGATAAGTTGGGGCGGCCTTTACGAGATTTACGAATTTCTGTAACAGATAGATGTAATTTTAGATGCAGATATTGTATGCCTAGGGAGAGATTTGGAAGAGATCACACATTTCTTCCGAAGAGAGCATTTCTATCTTTTAACGAAATTTTTAATTTTGTAAAAGCATGTAAACCACTTGGATTAAGAAAGGTAAGAATTACGGGTGGAGAACCCCTTCTCAGACCACAACTTAGTGAATTGATAAAAATGCTAAAGACTTTGCAATTAGAAATAGCAAAGGTGTAAATGACATAGAAGTCCAATCATTAGTAAAGCATTTTAGATATACAGGGATTTCAGTCAGATTCATCGAATTTATGGATGTCGGTAGAACGAATGGCTGGGATAGAAGTACTGTAATCCCTTCCCAAAAAATTTTAGAAAACCTACAGAAAGAATTCGATTTAATACCAGTAAAACCTCAATCAAAAAGTGACGTTTCAAGAAATTGGAAACATTCAGATAACTCTGGAGAAATTGGGTTTATTTCATCAGTTTCAAATCCTTTTTGTGGAGATTGTGTAAGGGCAAGACTTTCTGCTGATGGCCATTTATTCACATGTTTGTTTGCATCAGGTGGTCACGATTTAAGAGCAATTATTCATAGTGATTCGGAAATTAGCGAACTTACTGAAGCAATTAAGGCAGTTTGGGAAAGGAGAGATGATCGATATAGTGAACTCCGGTCTTACGAAACATCATCATTACCTAGAATTGAGATGTCTTATATCGGTGGTTGAAAATGCATTGCACATTCTACAATTAATTCCCAAGTTGCATTAGTCCTAAATGAAGGCCTCCCATAATGAGTTACTGCAGCCCTATATCCCAAATTTTCTAACATTTCAACCATTTTTTTAGGACTTGGTGGAGAACCTATTTTCAGCCAAGATGCCAAATCATCTACAATAATATGGTGATTACAATCAATAGCTCTACTTTCATTCATTATATTTTTAATACTTTTTTCTATTATATTTCTCTCATGTTGAATATCTTTTTGATTTCTATTCATTGGATCATTCTCATCAAATTCTGGTCCGCATAAGCTAAGCGCTTCTTCAGGAGAAAAATAAGACATTACTTCTCTATTCCCTATAGGACCCGTCCATAAAGGTCCCGATATTCGCTTATCATTACTATTTACTGGAAAATCTAATGGAAGAAAACAATTCATCGGTAAAATTCCATTTTTTGGTAAATTTAATTCTTGAGATTTAGAGCTACCAATCTCTACGTTATCCGGACAAAAAACCCTCCATCCTAAATTATCTTCTACTTTATTAGCCGCTTCAATACTTTTTATAACTTTGATAGAAATTCTTAGATGATGAGAATCCCATATCGACATTAATGGCTCAATTTTTCTATCATATTTAGCTGCAATCCTAGCGACATTGGCCAATAATACTCTCAAACCAGAATCCTGTGCTAAACCATCAGTTTTTACCTTAGCACCGTATCTTCTCATCAAAGGACTTTTTGACGATCCTGTGAGGGCGGCAGAATCAGTTGCACTGATCTCTAATACGCCAGTTCTTGCCATAGATTGAATTGCTGAATCAATAAAAGAAACAGGAGAACCGAAAGGATCTATGTCAATCCAGTGTCTTCCACTGTTCAAAACTACCTTTCTCAAATCCCCTACTGTATATGTTAGATTATCTATACCATTTTTTGGCGGGATTTCTTCATTGATTTTCTTCGCCCAAAGTAGTGATTCTGGATTACTATCAACTATTTCTATTTGTAATCTCCTCGCACTAGATGAGGGCAACTCATTCATCCATCTTCGAGCTCTTAGTCCCGTAGCTGCTAGACCATCAAGAGCGTAAACCACTCCTTCTCCAAAAAATCCCGAATTTATTGCATAATTAAGTAAAATTACACTTCTAGTCCTACTTCCCGACATTGCAGGATTGTAAAATACTGAACTCCTTTTTTTCGAGTGAGGACCTAAATTTTCTTGATTAACCGTGTTTGGAACTCTCAGTAAAGTCTTACCTTCTCTCAACAATACTCCTGGCCAACCTTCAGGCTCGTAGTCATTCATAACCCGCGGAAGATGTCAATAGTTATCGAATCTCACATTGTCTAAACGATGAGTAACTAGTCTTCCATGATTTTTCACTTCTCCGATAATTTGTGTACCCGGAACTCGTTGAGCTAACCAGTTTGAAATTTTTTCAGCCACATTATCAGAGACAGCCAATATCATTCCAATACCCATGTTGAAGGTTCTATACATCTCCCTATCATCTATATCCCCTTGATTTTGAATCCATGAAAATTCTGGATGGACCGGTAACGGATTAGAAATTTCCCAGCCTAATGAGTTGTGTAGACGAAGCAGATTAGATAATCCACCACCGGTGATGTGGGCAATAGCCCTGATATCATTATGCTTACAAATATCATTTCCTTTCCTTACTTCAATCAGAAGATTAACAACGGAATCAACATAAATCATAGTCGGATTTAACAAAACCTCTCCCAAGGTTAGTTGGTCTGTGAAATTTGGAAACCTTTCAATCACTCTGTGTTCATGATGGGTATTGAAAGGGGCTTCTTCTGTGTACTCAAATCCAGTCTTTTCCACTACTGCCCTTACCAAAGAATAACCATTTGAGTGCAATCCACTACTCGGAATACCAATTAATTTATCTCCTTCCACCAAATTGTTTCCTGTAATTTCATTTCCTTTTGGAAACCATCCCAATGCAGTACCCGACAAATCTAGCTCTTTTACAATTCCTGGAATTGTCGCAGTTTCACCACCTGCAAGAGTTATATTTGCTCTTTTACAAGCCTCAGAGAGTGATTTCCCAATAATTCCATGAACTTTAGAGTCAGTCTTGGGAACGGCAATGTAATCCACGAACGCAATTGGTTCTGCACCAACACAAATCAAATCATTGACATTCATAGCCACGCAATCAATACCAACTCCACCCAATTGCCCTAAATGATTTGCAATTTGCAATTTTGATCCTACCCCATCAGTAGCCAAAACTAGACGATAATTACCGAACTCCAAAATTCCACCAAACCCTCCAGGCAACTCTACAGGGGCTCCAAAATCACCACTCTTTCTAGTAGATGGATCTAAAGAATCAATTAATTCAGAGATAGCTTTACTTTCTTCATCTATATCTACACCACTAGATGCATAGTCCATCGGCTCACCCATAATACAGTTACTCCAAACAAAACTTAGATTTCATACTCTCCCAAACAAGTTTTGTCAAAAAATGATTTGTACTTGTTGAAAAAACACTAATTTTAGAGCATAGTATATAAAAGACATATAGATAATCTCTATAAAAGATAGTTACTTCCCGAGAGTTTACGGATAGTGAGAACTATGATGAACAAAAAAATGATTGCAATGATGCTTACCCTGAGTATGCTAGCGGCAGGATTCGCTGGTTGCTTAGGCGGTGATGACGACACATCTGATGATACCACGACTGATGATACCACGACTGATGATACCACGACTGATGATACTACCACAGATGACACCACGACTGATGATACCACGACTGATGATACCACGACTGATGATACCACGACTGATGATACCATGATACCACGACTGATGATAACACGACTGATGATACCACGACTGATCCAGAACCGGTCGCTTGGACGGGAACACCCGCAGCTAGAGGCGTATCGTCTGTAATAGTGACTTCTGCATGGGATCCAATTATTCCAAATTTATTGGATGGAACAATGTGCGACGCTATAATTTCAGCTATGACAAAAACAGATGAAAGAGAAGCTATGGAAGGTTTAACATTTAGCAGAGGTTACACTACTAGTAAACAAGGAGTTCTAGGTGGAGCTAATGCGCCTACAATAACTTCGGTTTCAGAACTCAATGCTACTGGTATAACAATTGGTTTACAATCTGGAACAACTTCAGATCTTTATGCTAACGAAAACTTGGGATCAGCCATAATTAATGCCTACGAAGATTTCTCTAGCGTATTTACTGCTCTGTCAAATGGAGATGTTCAATACATTATAGGTGACTACAAAGTTCTTGCCGCTGAAGGAGACTTGATGGTAACCTTCTCCGATGAGACATTCGGTGTCGGTGTAAGAGAGTCATCTCCTCAACTTCTTGATGCAATTAATGTAGCAATCACTGCTATGGTTGAAGATGGAGAATGGGATACTATTTCTGCAGCTTGGGATTTGGTAGTTCCGCTAACTGATGATACAACTGCTGATACTGCAACCGCATACCCTACTGTTAACGAAGGCTCAGACTTAGCTAGAGTTTTGGAATCTGGAGAATTAAAATTCTGTTCTGATACTACTTACCCACCATATGAAAGTTTAGATGCTGATGGTAATGCAGTAGGTTTTGATGTAGACATTGCTCATGGAATTGCAACTCGTATCACAAACCATTACATTACAATTGAGGGATGTATGAATTCAGACGCAATTAACTATGATGCAATAGCAAACTCTGAAGGAGTTTGTTACTTCAATAATGTTGAGGTACTTACTGCAGCTATTCCAGAATGTACAGCTGCAACATGCCATAAGATTGGATTACTTTATGATTCAACAGGTGGAATTGCAAACTTCGCCCCTGCATTCAATTTTGCAGTCGCTCAAGCGTTTAACGATCTTAATGCACAATCGACTGATGTTGGATTCAATATGGTTTATGGAGATACAGGATGTAATGAGCAAACCGCAGCTACTGCCGCACAGGCAATGGTTGACTCAGGAGTAATTGGTGTAGCTGGAGCAGCATGTTCAGATGCTTCCAAGGGAGCTAACGCAGTTCTTTCGCAGGCAAATATTCCTATGGTTTCCTTCGCAAGTACTTCTCCTTCATTGAGTGATTCAACTTCTTATCCTCACTTTTTTAGAATTGTGCCCAGTGACGATATTCAAGGACAAGCATTAGCTGCAGTAGTTTCCAACGCTAACGTCATGAACCCATATGTAGCTCATATGCAAAACTCATATGGATCAGGACTAGCTGATGGGTTTGAAGCTGCATTCTTAGCAGACGGGGATAATACACTTTGTGGAAAACAAGGATATGATGAAGAATCGTTTTCAGATGCATCGTCCATCATTCAGGCTATCACTGATGCAGGTGATTGTGATGGAGTAGTTTTAGCTTCTTACAGTGCTGATGGTGCAATGATTATCGAAGCTATGGCATATCAAGGAATTTCTCTACCTACATTTGCAGGCGATGGAATGGCAGGCGAAGCAGCATTGGTTCCATTCAATAACCCAGCTGCATCTAATGGCCTAGTTACCACTAGCCCTAGAGCCGGATCTTCAACTGGAGACTTCCCTGATAGATGTTCTGCGGACGAAGTCTGTAGTGGTGGAATATTTACATCTGAAGCATACGATGCTGTAATGGTAATAGGAGCTGCAGCAGGACATGATTCAGGGAATGATATTGCAACTCATCTACCCATGGTTGGATCAGGAGATGGATATGCTGGAGCTAGTGGAACACACGTATTCCTCGCAAATGGAGACGTTGCAGGTTCAGGTTATGATGTCTGTGGATTCCACAGTGTTCCTACCTATGGAGAGTATTACAACTGTGAGCATATTTGGACCGCAACCGACGGATTAGCTAGTGCACCAGACTCTAGAACTCTTGTTAAGATAGGATTCTTAGGAGATGCCTCAAGTCCTGCAATTGGAGATTATTGGGACGAATTCCAAGCGGCTGCAATGATAGGGCTTGGACTTGCAAATACTATTGCTTTCAATCAAGGCGTCAAGTTTGAAATTGTATGGGGAGATACTGCGTGTAACGAGCAAACAGCTGCAACATCAGCCCAAACTTTAGTTGATTCTGGGGTTTGGGGAGTAGTCGGAGCTGCATGTTCAGACGCATCCAAGGGAGCTAACTCAGTTCTTTCAGCTAACGGAATTCCTATGATTTCTTATGCTAGTACTTCTGCTGCTCTCAGTGACGAAACTACATATTCTCACTTCTTCAGAGTTGTACCTAGTGATGCTGGTCAATCAGCAGCTTTAGCCGATCTATTGGAGTCCAGAAATGAAGATGCTGATGGAGTGGCCATAATATCTGCTTCTAATTCATACTCTGCAGGACTAGCTGATGGGTTCCAAACAGAATGGGAAGCAAAAGGTAACTCAGTATGTACCAGAGCAAATTATGATCATGAAACCCAGACAGACTTCTCAGCTCAAGCACAGAGCTTAGTAGATAATAGCTGTACATCAGTTGTATTGGTTTCATATAATGCAGACGGGGCAGCAATAATTACCGCACTTGATGATGCAAGCTGGACAGGACAGATATATGGAACAGATGGTATTGCAGAGGTTGCAATAGCAGAAAGTTTGGCTACCAATTCTCTATTGGACGGTGTAATTGCTACAAAACCTGCTACGGCTGAGCCAAATGAAGTTTCTCAAACCTTTGATTACTTGTGTGCTACTAGTGCTTGTGCTGGTGGAATATTTGTTGCAGAAGCTTTCGATGCTGTAACTATCATGGCTTTCTCTGCATTCACTTTCTTGACAACAGATGGACTTACTGCAGGTCAAGCTATAGCTATTACCGGTGATGGTTGGACGGGAGCATCAGGATCCATAACATTCCTCTCTAATGGAGACACACCTGGTTCAGGATACTGTATAGGAACTTATGCTGTTGATTCAGCAGATGCAGTATCGTACACTTGTACACAACACTGGGGAGCAGACGGAATTACCGATCTTTGAGTTAATGTTAATTAATTCTGATCTACGTAAAGCTGCTCGGTGGAATTCC
>LURV01000004.1:0-3666 GCA_001629205.1 Marine group II euryarchaeote REDSEA-S30_B12 | reverse complement strand
TGGAATTCCACCGAGCAGCCCAACGCCAACATTAATGCGTATATCACGCGGGACTGTGTTTCGTCCGATGCTACAAGATGTATCCAGAAGTTTCGCTGAACTCCCTAGAGGTATCAAGAGGACTATAATCGCTACTCTATTAATCATTGATGCAACAGTTTTGGGATTATTGAACCATCAAGGAGTATTAAATCAAATAAATAAATTATTTTCTGATTCTCTTCCTGAGGATTTAGTTTGGTTACTACAGATTGTTCAGTCACTAAGTGCAGGTTTTTTCTATGTAAAAATCCTCTTTGACGACTTAGATCCTGGCAAGTATCGCACAATAGCAATAATTTTATCTCCCTTATTTCTAATAATTTTAACCTTTATTACTATTGATTTTCTACTATCTGGATTAGAAAAGGGTGCTTCAGTAACATTAGATCCTGTTGCCTTGGGAACTAACACTCTTATATGGTCATCAACATACCTATCGATTGCAATCGGATTAACTCTGACTTACAAAGTACAACGTTATGGTAATTTTGCTCAATCTGAATTTTTCATGATTGGAATGTTTATGGGGATGATTTTTGCATGGAGTGAGCATTATTTCCCATTATTCGAAGCACCATCTGATGGCGTCATAGTTTGGTCTCTACTTTTTAGAGCAATTTTAGCTGGACTAGTGGTAACCGGATTAGTTGGAGTTTTAATTGATAGGCTAGTATACAAGGGATTCAGGATTCGCAGAGCTAATCCACAAGTCATGATGATAGCTTCATTAGGGGTAGCATTGATTCTCAGATCCATATATTATATGAGATTTGGAGCTTCAAAAATAGTTTTTTCTGCTGATGCAGATTTAAGAGCGTCTGGGAATAGATGGGAAATTCCAACTACTAAATTGCGGTTAAATCTTGGAGATAATAGTCTAAGGATGGCTGAACCGTTTGTAGATACCAATGGAGATGGAGTTTGGCAGGATACAGAATCTTTCACTGATATTGATGGACACTGCACAAATATACAGACATTTTAATTGTGAACAAACAGGTATTGACGAAACTACTGGAGAACCCATACTATCTCGTATAGTATCTGAAGGAACAAAGCCCTCATATGAAGTTTATAATATAGCAACTGACTGCGTTTCCGAGGTAACAACAAATTATCCCTATTACAAAGGTATAGTTCCCGCTGTAGTTTTTATTTCAATTGCTCTTCTACTTCTTCTAATCAACAAAACTAGATTAGGAAGAAAAATGAGGGCTGTAGCCGACAATCCAGACTTAGCAGCTAGTAGCGGGATTAATGTTGAGAGAATTCAAATCACTAGCGCATTCCTTTCTGCTGGCATTACTGGATTGGGTGGAGCAATTTTTGCAGTTACATTACTATTCAATCCGACTACAGCTTTCACTCTACTTTTACCTTCGTTTGCAGTAATCGTACTAGGCTCAATCGGATCTCTATCAGGGGCCATTGTAGCATGCGTTCTTATTGCATTTGTTAGGTCTCTTTCATCCCCGATATTAATTGGAGTAGGATTTAGACTTTCGAGATCAAATTATGCTACCCTTGAGGGAGTGATGCCATACATCTTCTTAGTCGCAATTTTACTCATTATTCCATCTGGTTTAGGAGACTATTGGGAGAAGTGGAAAATTGATAGAATAAGGAATAAAGATGAAAATAAATCGAAACCATCAAAAAAATCAGTTGCAGCTTTAGCTTTCCTTCCGACCGGAATCTTTGGATTACATCATTGGAGAAATGGTAGATCCGATAAAGCTCAGAACTTTTCTATGGCATTAGTAGGAGCGTACTTCATCCACAAATTTTTTGGATTTATAGGTAAAAACTCCCTCTCAGAAGGATCATGTAATGAAGTATGTGAAGAATATGGCGATCAATTAGGAACATCGACTAACTTAGCATTGATCACAGATAGAAATGACGGCACTCTAACTATTGACGACTCTCCCTTTTCAGCTGCAGATGTAGGATCTCCTCCCGAAGAACTAACGATACCTGTTAGTGAATGGACGCAGAATAGCCTAACAGAAATCAACCAAAAATGGTTAGATTTAATGCAAACAGAGATTAGCTTTGTAAATTTAATTTCAGATTTCGGAGATTTGATTTGGCCCCTAATTCCTTTAATCCTTTGGATTTTAGCAATCACTGAAGGAGTAAATATTTTGAGCGATGGTAAGATTAATACTTTCAGAAAAAATTCTATAACCAGACTAACTCCATTATATGATTATTTGAATGAAATGAAAAATAGATTCAATTCTAAATTTAATAGATTTCTCTCATCGATAAATTCTTTTTTATCTAAGCTAAATAATTTCCATTTGAAAATAGTAACTTCAATTAAAGAAACTATCAATAAAATTCAACTAGATGCACCTTTCAAACAAATTAAGCTTTCTAATATTTTTAATTCTGAAAATAAATTTCTTAAAATTGGACAATATGGTAGGGAGGGAAGACAAGGGTCTTGGGCTTCATTCCTGTTTTTGATGACCATACTAATAATCTTAATTTGGTGGCTACCAATATCAAATTCTGATACATTTAATTGGTCTAAAACTTTTCAAGTTTCAAATGTGGTAATAAGTTTATCAATATTTATTCTGATGGCATTCTCACTCAATTTACATACTGGATATACAGGAATGGTAAATTTCGGCGTAATCTTTTTTGTTGGAATCGGCGCAATAACAGTCGCTTTACTAACAGCCCCTAAAGAAATGCATGGATATGGTTGGGACATATTGCCTGCAGCAATAGTTGCTATTTTGATTTCAGCTATTTTTGGTTGGGCATTGGCCTACCCAACAGCCAGACTTAGAACAGATTATTTTGCAATAGTTACAATTTCATTAGGAGAGATACTACGGGTATTATTGTCCGGCGAACCTCTTTTGCGTACCGGCCCTATTCTATCTTCTATAGGACTTGGCAACTATCCTCTACCTCTCAAGGATTGGTGGTTTTGTGGTCCAGGTGTAAGGACTGGTGCAGATACAGAATTCGTAAATCCCGAAAGTTGTAGATATGCAGTTCCTGAATTATCTTCTCCTTCTTCAACAATCAGTGAGATAATGAATTTAGGAGATCCAGCGCCTTATTCTCTGTTTTTGGCTTTCTTAGGGATTATACTGGTTCTTACAGTTTGGATATTACTAGAGGCCCTAATTTCTTCACCATGGGGGCGTATATTAAAGTCAATTAGAGAAGATGAAGATGTTTCACAGCATCATGGACATGATGTATTAACTCAAAAAGCATCCAGTCTTGCTCTTGGAGCTGCAATTGCTGCATTAGCGGGTGTTCTATGGGCTTGGAAATTGACCGGATTTGGACCATCATTTATGGCTCCTGCGAAATCAACTTTCCTCGTTTGGGCTGCTTTTTTTATAGGTGGAGCAGCAAATAATAAGGGAATGATAATTGGGGCGTCAATAATTGTTTTAATGGAATTTGTTTTCAATGTATTAGTGGCGGCAAGTACTCCAGATTTGCCTTTGTATAATACAGCACAGCATATCGATAGTGCATTTTTGTGGTTAGTTACTGAACAATGGGAAGTTACCACCCTATTTGTGATAATTCTTCTCTTCGGTCTATTATTGAGATTTAGAACAATATCTGAATTCGGTTTTTGGG
>LURV01000039.1 GCA_001629205.1 Marine group II euryarchaeote REDSEA-S30_B12 | reverse complement strand
GGGGCGTCCCAGTTTAGAGCTTGATTATCTGTATCAAAATCATCTCCATCGAACCATTCTTCTTCAATTTCATTATTTTCAGTTGAGTCTTCTTCTGAAAGGAAAATAGAGTTTCCAAATCCTGACGATGCATATAACTGCCATTGATCTTCTTCATCAATAGGTAAACTATCATCCTCGGTATCGTCTATTGGCAAGTTTTTCACAACCAAACACAGGAGGGAATCCTATGCTCATTAATGTCGAGAATAAAAGTATTTTTGACTTCTTCGGCCTAAGTTGAAAGTTCTAAACCTGATTCATCGGCGACCTTTCTTAGGTGACTGAAGGAATAAATGCCGCTAGAGCAACCAGATGGCCATTCAAATTGTAAACCATATCTTCCAACTTGTGTAACACGTGGCTTCTCCATTCTTAATCTGGCAACTTCTTGCTCAAGTTCCAGTCTTCGCTGTTCATTAACTTGGCGAGGTTTACACTTTGCGCATTGACACCGTGATCTAATTGCTAGATATTCTACTCTAAATCGGGAATTGTCACCGAATTCTAAGACACAGCTTTCCTCGTCTCTTTTTATACCTTTCAAAGATTCCCGAGGTTCCATACTGTTACGAGAAGGTTTACCTAAATGAGCTTAAGGAAGAAATAAAGATACAATCTAGGTGCGATGGATGCCTCTGTGACGACGAAGGGTGACTGAGCAATATGCTTTGACGTTCCCTATGAGTACCGAGAGGCACAAATAAACACTTGATTGAAGAAAGAGAAGTGTTTCGGATATGGCATGAGGGTCTACTTAGTGTCTACAATATTGATTTCAACGATTCTTTGTAGTGGTTGTTTAGGGTTAGTAGCACAGAGGGAAATTATGGAAAGTTGGAGAGAAGATCCGAATGTAATTTACAAGGAAGTAACTGTAGGGTGGTCTGAAACTTTTGAGACTAGTGTAGATTTTGAAAATATTACTGGATCAGTAATTTATCAAAATGAAACAGAGTTATCATTGGATGATACGGTTTCAACATTAGAAGTTCAATTTAGAGCTCAACTACCATATTCTAGTTTGATCGAAGAAACTTTTGGTAATGATACCAATGAAGTAAGATATATTGAAGCTAGATTATGGGAGCCTGGAGCTAAGGCAGCTGGTGGAAATCCATTTTGGGAAGTTAGAGCTACACAAGACTATCCGTTAGAGAGAATAGAGTGGAGAAGTTCGGAATTGATAAATGGAGTTTGGATTCTGGAAGTGGAAGCTCGTGGATATGGATTAACTGCACCAATAGAGCAATTTTCTTTTTATGACCATTTTGACCTATATGCAACTATTACTAAGCCTTGTGTTAGGTTTGCTGCGTCTCATGAAATTGGTGAGTGTGCCTTCCTTTCTGACTTAAATTAAGAAATATTTTAATTTTCATTTGTGCGTAGCGCTTATCAATCAATTGTGGGTGGCGGCGCTGCTGAGGAATAGAAATGGTGGAACAACAATCGCCTCTTGTATCGCTTGATGTGTATGAAAGACATGCTGTCCATATTGGTACCAATCAGAAATCAGCGGATATGAAGAAGTTCTTGGATACCTTAAGACAAGATGATAGCGGTCTTCATCTAATTGATGTTCATCAAACTGATTCTAGAATCAGAATAGTTACTCAATTTTTAGAAAATTTTGAATCCGATAGAATTTTAGTTGTAAGCGCTAGACAATATGGTCAACGACCAGCAAGAAAATTTGCCCAATCCATAGGTGCAAAGTATATTGTGGGTAGATTTATTCCAGGGACATTGACAAATCCTAGTTTAAGAACATATATGGAGCCTGAAGTGATTCTAGTAACTGATCCAGCAGCAGATTCTCAAGCTCTATCTGAAGCAGTAAAATCTGGACTGCCAGTTGTAGCTATTTGTGATGCAAATAATAGATTAAGAAACGTTGACATAGCTCTTCCAGCTAATAATAAGGGTAGAAGATCGCTAGCATTAGTTTACTGGCTTCTTGCCCGAGAAACATTGAAAGGTAGAGGGACTGTATCAAATGATACAGAATGGGAATTAGCTGAAGATGTAGCTGACTGGGAGTCTACTTTCTGACAAAAATCATAGTTAATATAAGATTTACATGAAAATTAAGCAAGTACCATTATTTTTAGCACCAATGGCCGGTGTAACTGATTTAGCATATAGGATTTTAGCAAAGGAATGTGGTGCTGATTATACAATTACAGAATTTACAGCTGCATCTGGCCTTTCTAGAAATGATGCAAAATCATGGCTAAAGGTTGAGAATGATGAGCGTGAAATGCCATTCATACCCCAGATATTTGGAGGAATTATAGAAGAAATGGTTACAACGATTAAGCTTCTTCAAGATAGAGCTGATGAAATTGATATTAATTTTGGCTGTCCGGCCCCTAAAGTCTGTAGAAATGATGCAGGAGCAGCTTTGCTACGATATCCAGATAGAATAGAAGAAATGGTGAAATCTTGTATAGCTGTTGCTGATGTCCCAATAACTGTAAAAATGAGGCTGGGAACTGGTGCAGGACCTAATACTGCATTAGAAATTGCTAAACGTCTAGAAAAAATTGGGGTTAGAAGAATTTGTATCCATGGCAGGACTTTGAGGCAAAGGTATTCTGGTTTCTCTGATTGGAATCAAATCAAAGAAATTGTAAATTCAGTAACTATTCCAGTCATTGCCAATGGAGATGTGATAGATAGTAAAACTGCTGAAAACTGTCTTACGGTGACTGGAGCCGATGGATTAATGATTGGTAGAGGAGCAATAGGAAATCCGACTATCTTTTACAGAATAAAAAGGGACTTGGGTTGGTCAACTAATTTAGCACCTTGGGGAGAAGTAGGTGAATTAGAAGCGAGATTATGGTGTTGGAAAAGATACCTAGAATTAAGTAATGAAATATATGGAACTCGTCATAATAAGAATTTGAAGAGACATGCAATTTCTTTTACTAAGGGCCTCTCAGGTGCGTCTTCAATGAGAGTGAAGTTACATTCAATTAAGGAAATGAAGGATTTAGGAAATACTGTGACAGAATTTTTGAAACAATTAACAGAAAACGTTGTAATTTCTGTAAGTTAGTATCTATGAAATTAAAGCTTCATCCAGTAATTCTGAAACAGTAAGTATTCTCCTAAATGTTCTATCTGCTTTTCTTAACACGTTCTCACCAACCTCATGACCATCAATTCCGGATATTCTAATTCCATAAGGCATCCTACCTCCTAGAGTGTTGATTAGAATTTTCTGATCAGTAATTGGGATATCTGAAAGAATATCTTGGACTTTGGAAATCGTTAACGTTCCTTTGATTGTATTTTTCATTAATAAATTCATTTTTGACCTTTCTAGTCTTCCAAGCCCACCAGTCGAAATCAACCATTCTTTCCCTCTTCCTTCGTATTGCCGAATTATTGATGAAAAAATATCTTGTGCGATTCTATCAATCATTGGAACCCTCTCAATTATTCCAGAATTTCTCATTCTATCTATTACTCTCTGAACTCTAGATCTAGTATCTCCATATTTATCAACTAAATTAAGGATAGTAACAGGAGTTTCATTCTCACATAAGCTACAGAGGATTTTTTTAGCTAATTTATCATCTCCTTTCTTTCTTTCTCCATCTAATCCAAGAGAAGATACTAGTGAATCTATTTTATCGAAATTTTTCCTTCTAGGAGTATGTTCAGCAATGTTAATTGTAAAATTTATATTATCATCTTCTGGAATAGTTTTCATTCTAGTTGGAGATTCAGTAATTAAATCAGAAAGTTCGGATAGTCTAATTTGAAGAATAATTCTAGCTTGTGAAGTGACTAATCTTATTGCTGAGGTTATTGAGCCACCTCTTAAGACATGAATATGCCATTTTCCATCTATTTCGGTTGAGATAAGTCCAGCTGTTCTTAGCTTAGTTATTTGATGATGAATTCCAGTGTGAGAAAGGCCACACTCATTACCTAAATCTGTATTATTCCATCCTTTAAGTGGATCTTTTAGGAAAGTATTAGAGAGTAATTTATGTAATGCATCATGTTGGTAATCATCCCCCCATTGATTAGTCCTCCTCCTAATTAGTCCCATAGAGTCTAGTATCCAATTAAGTAGAACATCTCGGTCTCTACTCCCAGATGGCATAGGATTTTCTCTAATCCTGATGGAGAGCATGGACGGCGCGAAATTTCAAGGCACAAGAGTCTTAGGTCTTTTTTTTCTATAATTATGCTATTTCTTCACTTATGTCTATCCACGGATAGATAATTTCTGACCAACGAAGATTCTCAAGATGGGGGGCTAAGGATAGCTTTTCGAATGATATTAGTCCCCTATTTCTTAATACTGAAACTGCTGAATGTACTGTAGTTCGAGGTTTTCCAATGTCTCTAGCTAGTTGTGCCTGAGAGGTAGGTTTTGGTAGGGTAGAAAGGTGATTTATAATATTCCTTTGTACTGAAGAAAGTCCGACTGGAAGCATAGCTGCGGCTTTGGATTGATCTGTTAAACCTCTTCCCTCAAGAATTTCTACCTGAGCAGGTGCCCCAGCATAGTAACATGTCCTACCATTAACTGGAATCGTAGTGACTGATTTTTCATTAATTAAAACTCTAAGATGATGTCTTAGAGTGCCATTTGCTGCTGATAATTGTCTCTGAAGTTCACGGAAGTGAATTCCTGGAGATTTCTGTAGAGTTCTGAGAATTTGCCCCCTAAGTGGATGCTCCCATTGATTCTCAATTGGTGATGAAATCGTTGCAGAAGAGAATGGAGTCAGTGAATTAGTAATTACTCCGAGTCCTAAAGAGCTACCTGCTAGTACTGCTAAAGTTTCAGTAATCCAAGGAAACTTTTGCCTCCATTGTTCAATCAACGGCACAAACTCACCTACATTAACTAGGATTTAAGGATGTGTGTCAATAAAAAATTAATGCTCACTTATGCATCATGCATTATTTCTCATTACCCTACCATGTTTTATCTTCATGTAGGCTACTAGTGGAGAAAGAAGTTTTCCTGCATTTCTACCATGATCGGTGAGTCTATATTTTACTCTGATCGGTGGTCCATCTTCTACTAATCTTTCTACAAGTCCGTTTTCGGTACATTTAGTTAATTTATCAGATAAAGTTCTACTACTAATTCCTCTTAAAAGAGTCCGTAATTGATTAAATCTAGATTCTCCAATGATGTATAGTGTCGCAAGAATTTCGATTGTCCAACGACTGGATAATATACTGAAAGCTTCAACTGCAGCATCTACCTCCCAGTCAATATCTATCTCTTCATCATAATAATTCTCAAAAATACTACGAATTTCGGAGCCATTTTCTTTGACATCATTTATTGATAGCTCTAGTTTTTTGAAATCTTCTGGTGATACTGACATTGGTTGTCTGACGAACGACATTAAGTTGTGAGAGAGGAATCTAGTGTATAAAGAGCACTATAGTGTAGGCGTTTAAACTTTACAATTAATATAGGCATACCCAATCGTAAGTGTGAAAAAAACACTAAGTTTTAGTAATAAACCAAAAGGAGGAATGATAATGGAAAATACCATAAAAAAAATGAATGAAAAATATGAAATGAATGAGGATTTGTTTGGGGTGAATAACATATGAGTTGGTTAGAAATTATAGTTAGATCTATGGCAGAAGTAAGAGCTCCAGCATGGGACCAGAGTCCAAGAGGAAATATGCCATCTTGGAATGAAAGTGTAGAAGAGGGAAGTTAGTGATTTTATGGAGTTAAGAGCTGTTTACTGCTGTCAATCATGCGGATCTCCAATTTTATTTCAAGAATTTATTACAGGAGATTTACTTAGCGTAGCATGCTTGACATGTGGCGTCGTGGCAATTGAAATGTACTAGTTTGAAGAATATATTGGCCTTCTTCTTTCGATTAAAGATGAAAGGCCTTCTAATGCATCGTTAGTGCTAAAAATTACTCCTAATTCATCTAGTTCTGCTTCTAATCCCAGAGTAAGATTATCCCCAGTTTTAACAGCAGTTTGTAACAGTTTGTCGCATATCTTCAATGCAATTGGGGCACATCTGGATAGATTTTTTATTTGTAGAGACTTTAATTTTTCATCATGAATTACTATATCATTAGATTCGCCTTTGAGAATTTTTTCAATATTTTCCTCGGAATAAAATTCCATGGCGAATTGTACTAAATTGTCTGTCATATCTGCCGGTTTTCCTGGATACTTGTTCTTATTTTTTCCAGAATTTGATATTTTATCGATTATCTCATTAATTCCTGATGGATTAGTTACGTGTGTCAAGAAACCGAATGACTTGGCAGTTTCTGAATCCAGAAAGTTTCCTGCTAGAGCTGCATATCTTGCACATTCGATTCCTGAGATTCTAACGCTTCTTTGAGTTCCTCCTAACCCAGGATATATGCCAATAGTAGTTTCCGGAAATCGGAATTTACTGGTTGGATTTCCAATTCGGTAATCACAAGCTAATGCTAATTCTAATCCCCCTCCTAACGTAATTCCTGTAGTTATAGCAATTGTTGTTTTTGTACTATTCTCTATAGAATTTAGTAAACTATGTCCTTTCTTGGTAAAATTAATTATTTCTTCCAACGAGTTTTGTTTGATTTTATCGACAAAGAATTTTACGTCTGCGCCTGAAATAAATGATTTTCCAGCGCCCTCAATAACAATAGTATCAATTTCACTTTTGTTATTTAATGAAAATATGGTCTTTTCCAATTGATTCACGAGTTCTAAGTTAAGGGCATTCATTGCTTCAGGACGGTTTATCTTCACGAATGCTATTTCATTATTGATAGATACGTCAACATAAGAAATGGGAATTTTTGAATCGAGATTTGAAAACCATGTGGGTAAAGTAAGCCCAGAAAGCTTACAATAATTATTTGCCATCCTAATTGATTCTGATATTCCAATTTCATTAACTAGCTCGAATGGGCCCTTTGACCACCTCAATCCTATCTTCGCACCTCTATCTACATCTTCTAACGAGCAAATTTCTTCTTCAACAATCTGTGCTGAAACTGTGAAAATCTGGCCTAGAAGTCTTTCTCGGATAATATTAGCAGATTTTTCATTACAATCTGATTCTAATTCTACTTGCCAATCCTTTCCATCATTTACTATTTCTTTGAGATTATTAGGAGCTTTGAATCGTTCTACACCTAGCTGTTTTGCTAAATACTCAGTAGAATGAAGAGCAATAGGTGATCCTGTAAGATTCATCAGAGCAAATGGACCCAAACCTATTTGAAATGTCTCTCTGGCAACTAAGTCAATCTGGGAAGGAGTTCCAATTCCTTCTTCAAGGAGTCTGCAAGATTCAGTCAGCCAAGGTACAAAAAATCTGTTAACTACAAATCCTGGACGATCTTTGCAAATAATGATTACCTTGCCCATTATTTTGCAGTATTGTTCAACTGCACTCAGAGTTTCATTAGATGTTTCTTTAGCTGGGATAATCTCAATTAATCTATTTTTAGCCGGATGATAGAAAAAGTGTAGTCCTACAAATCTATCAGGGCGACCAACATGACTTGCTAAATCATTGATTGACAACGAAGAAGTATTACTAGCTAATATTGTATCACTTTTGCAAACCTTGTCGAGAGTAGTAAATACATTAGATTTTACAGATAAGTCTTCAAATACTGCCTCAATTACCAAGTCAACATCTGTAGAGATATTCTCAGTACCTACTTTTCCGGTTATTCTATTTTTTATTGATTTTACTTGGTCCGATGAGAATATTCTCCTTTCTTCCGCTTCCTCAAGAAAGTTATCAATTGTCTTAAGCCCATTTTCGACCCATTTTTTTTCAATATCAATCATTTCAACTTCGAAATTCTCTTGAGAGCTTTTCTGGGCAATACCTGAACCCATTTTTCCTGCTCCAATAATTGCTACTCGTTCTATGTTAGGCATGACTTGTCGAGACGCAATGCAATCATATATCCAGCGGAAGCGTGCGTACAAAAAAACACATAGTTTTTGTTTAATTCGTCTTCCAACATATGTGGACTCCGCCAAGATAACCTCATTTCTTGTGATTTTTTTACTGTTAGGTGTACCAGTAATTTCTACACAGGCCAACTCAAATGGAAAGTATAACTCTACATCAGGTTGTTCTTGTCATTCCCAACAAGTTAGTTCCGCCCCTACTCCCAATCATAATTTTCCAGCTACATTTAATCCTGGACAAACTTACTCTTTGTCAATAGGAATGACTGGAGGAGTTTCTGGAACAAAAGGTGGATTTAATCTTGAAGTTTCTGATGGAACTCTGTCAACTGGAATTGGATTAATGAATGTTAAAGTCTCTATGTCTAATGATAGGTCTTGGGCAGTTCAATGGGAAGCTCCATCATCCTCAACGACCTCAGTAACCTTCAATCTTGCAATTCTGGCTGCAAATGGTAATAGTCAAAATAGTGGAGATTCATGGTCCACTACAACACATACATCTAGTCAAATAAGTTCAAACAATAATCCACCAGAAGTTAGTAACGTAACATTAGTGCCTTCTGTACCTACGAAAGAAACTGGAATAGAGTTACAATATGAGTATTTTGATTTGGATGGAGATGCTGAATCTGGAACAGAAGTTAGTTGGATTTTAAACGGAGATGTAGTGATAGGATTAAACAATCTAACAATAATTGATTCGGAAAATCTGAACAAAGGAGACGAAATATTAGTTGAGATAAAACCAAAGGATGGAATTGAATTTGGAGATGTAGTTTCTATTGGGCCCATAGTTGTATCAAATTCTATTCCTAGTGTAGATAATCTAATTATATTGCCTGAAAGTCCTCTTGATACAGATAATTTATCGTTAGATTATAACTTTCTGGATGTAGATGGTGATTTAGAAGAAGATTCAGTAATTTATTGGTACTTGGATGAGATGAGGCAATTTGAGCTAGATAATTTGACAGAAATCAGCAGTATTATTATCAGATCTGGAGATAGGTGGAGAGCTTCAATAACTCCATTCGATGGAGAAGAATATGGAGATATATTCTGGACAGATGAAATAACAATTAGTTCTTCAAATAATCCACCTTCTGTAAATGTTGGAATAATGAGCAATGGATTAGCAAATACTACAAATAATCTTGAATTATTCATCAATTCATCTGATCCAGACGGAGATCAGGTCTTATTTACTGAAATTATTTGGAAAAAGGATGGAGAAATAATATCTGATTTGAATAATCAAGATGTTGTTCATTCTTCTAGAACAGAGAAAGGAGAAGTTTGGTTTGCTGAAGTAAGAGTATCTGATGGAATAACTTGGTCAACTTGGGAAAGGGGAGGTAATTATACCATAGTAAATTCTCCACCTAAAATCTTAGAAATCATGATTATTCCAGAATCTGAAGTGGTAACTGATCAAAATTTGAGTGTAGTTTGGGAGCAGGAAGACCTTGATGGCGATTCTGAGAAAAATAGTGAGATTACTTGGTGGTTAAATGGAGAAAGAATTTCTAGATTGGATGGATTGCATGAAATTCCTTTTTCAGAAACCATTAGGGGGCAGAATTGGAAAGTTGGAGTAAGACCTGGGGATGGAGAAAGTTTTGGAGATTTGGTAACTTCCAATGAGATTACAATCCAGAATAGCGTACCAACTATTTCTCAGATAAATATAGTATCCAATGATTTTGAAAATGATGTATATTATTCTTTGAATGATTTTACAATAGAGGTAGAATCATACGATTTAGATGGTGGTGATTTGGTATACAATATTAGTTGGTACAGAAATGGATTTTTAGTTCCGGATTTGAATAATCTATGGACGGTACCAAATTCTCGCTTAGAACCAGGGCAATCATGGTCAGTTTTAGTT
>LURV01000038.1 GCA_001629205.1 Marine group II euryarchaeote REDSEA-S30_B12 | reverse complement strand
ATTTACAACCCACACCTCCGACACCGACAATTAGAATGGAGCCTTCATCCATGATTGTGAGTATAGCATCTAGACTATATTGATTATCAATCATAATGCGAATATCGTCGATATCGCCTTCTTTCATCCCTAGCCCAAACATTTTCTGGTTCTAATTTCAAAACTATATCATAATACTCAATTGCTTTTTCAAAGTCAGACAAATATCTCCCATAAAGATGCGCTAAATTATTCAATGCTGGAATGCAATCTGGATCTTCGAGTAAAATTGAGATAAGTAATGATTCGGCTTTATTGATTCTCATAAACTGCATTTCTTCTTCCGCTTCATCTAATCTCTCCATTTGAGACTCGGATAATTCGTAGATATTTCGCCATGCTGGTCCTGCCATAATATGTCTAAAATATGAGGACATTTATTCTTTACTTATTTGTTAAATTTCGTCGGCCCCGAAGGGGCCGAAGTGGAACGTTAATATCCCCCTTTTTTTTGGATTGGTTTGTGAACACCTCAAGGGGAGCAGCGATCAAGAAAATTACGGCACGTAAGTGTGCTGTAATGTTGATGATAATTGTATTTGTATCCTCTTCTGGGCAAGGAATTCATACTGGAGTAGGTGGAGATGCTAACAATGAAGGGGAAGTAGCGATTGCTGGTTGTACATGTCATGCAGCAGAACCAGATAATTCTGTCACAGTAATCCTAGAAGGCATCCCATATCATTACGAAGCTAGGGTTACTTATCCATTGAGGATTCAACTTATTGGCGGTCCATCTATTGATGATTCATCACATACTGGTGGATTTGCTATGAAAGTTAGTTCTGGAGAATTGAGTAGTAGTGAAGGTTATGAAAATTTAGTTCAAAATTGGGAAGGTGATCTTTCTGCGTTGACTCATACTGATCCGGGTTCCAAGACTGTAGACAGAGTTTGGTTAATTTCGTGGACAAGTCCTGTAGAAGGAACTGGAGCTGTAACAATGTGGTTGGCAGGTAATTCAGTCAATGGTGATGGAATTCCTTCTGAACTAGATAGGTGGAATAGACTTTCATCTACCGTAGATGAAGGAACAGATAATGGAAGAACGAAGACTGTCTTTTCCGGTAACGGAGACATAGAGCCGCCTGCTCCTATTGAAGAGCATACCGATATTCACGAAATGGGGGCTGAATTATTGGCACATTGGCTAGGAATATTTGGCTTCCTAATGGTTACTTTAGTCATAATTTTCTGTGGTGTATTTTTGAGGTATGGATTCTCAAGACACTATAAGGGTCGGAGTAACCTGCTAAAATTAAGGATAAAGCATCTGAAGAGAGGTGATCAATTTTGAAAGATGATATTGTTTTAAATTTACTAAAGCAAGTGAAGTCAGGAGAAGTTACTGTAGAGGAAGCTAGAGAGGCTTTAGAAGAGGCTTCAATTACTGAAGAATCATATGCAGCTGCAGTAGAACATGGCGTATTTAATGAAGTTAAACCTGGGACTATTGTTCGAGCTAGTATATCCCCTTCGGGAGATTCGTGGCTAGTAATTTTAGTTGGATTATGGGGAATTCTTTGGACTCTTTATTGGGCTGGATCTCTTGCTTATGGGTTGTATAATAAATGGGATCAGCAACTACTTGCGTTTAATCTAGCCATGACTCTGTTAACAGTAATTATTTTGGGGATAGTATACCTAAAATTCATACTTCCAGACGTGGTAATTGTGAAGCATAGGAGAAATAAGTACATCACTGCGAATGATCCGCAAGGATGGAAAGATTACAAGGTGTGATTATGGTTAGAAGATTTAGACTCAGGCCCCTCTCAGAAGGAAGTGCAAGTGAGACAAGTAAGTCTGGCGGCATTAACAGAAGAGAATTTATGCGACTATCATTTAATACGGCTGCAGGACTAATTACTTTGGCTAGTTTAGGAAGTGTTGGTTTTGCATCTTTCTTGATGGGGCAGAAAAGTAGGAGTAGTTCAGATACTGCAATCAAATTTTACGCCCCTAAAGGTAGTAGTGTGTGGTATAGTAGTATGGATAAGCAGCCAATGTCCTATCAAGCATTCGTAGATGAAGCTAAAAACTCTACCACTGGCATGTCTGCTGCAGCAGGACTATGGTCGGGATTGCCGGTAATAGCAGTTTATGTCCCTCATGAAGAGAATAAGAATAAACCTGTGGCAGCTAATGTTCCGAGGTTTCAATATCAAGATGGATTTACTGAAAGTGGAGCATATGTAGGTTCGGGATATGAAGTCGATGAGCTTGATGAGTATGCACCTCTTTCTATTCATGACAATATGGTAATAATTTTTTCTAGATGCCCCCACCTGTGTTGCATACCTGGTTGGCAACTGATTAGTAACAATTTCACTGCCGATAACTGGCAACCGGGTTGAACGGATGAAGGTGGAAATAAATTGTTCTGTATTTGTCACTCTAGTAGATATGATCCGACTGTTATTGAGAAGAATAGAGGTAATAATAGAACCACTGGTACATCTTTTGAATATATTGGAATTAGAAAAACGGGTGGTCCGGCACCTTATGGAATGCCATTAATTCCATTCATTGTAAATGGAGATATGATTGAGGCTACTGATGAATACAAAGATTGGTATACTTTTTGTGCTTAGGTGATATAATGATACAGTTCTGGTTCTTATGGATTTTCATCGCCATTGTCATTGTTATTGTAGCTTTTACATTGAGACAAGAAAGAACCGATGGAGTTCCTAGAAAGGATATTTTGAGGGCTGTTGAGAGTAATGCTGGAAGTATGGGTTTAGCGGAGAAATTATTTCTTTGGGCATTTTCTTGGTTAGATACTCGTTTCAGAATTCAAGACTACTGGGGGATGAGCAGAGATGCATATCACAGTATGCACAGACAAATGCCTCTTACTCATGCAGAGAAATATAAATTGAGGATTATTTGGTACTGGTACCCTCTGTATTGCTTGGGTGGAATTTCATTCTTGGCGTTTATCATCCTTGTAATCTCGGGGACGATTCTAGGTTTCTATTATGTTCCCGGTGGAGATTTAGATGCAGATCCCACCCCTGCATATGCATCGATGGAATTCATAATGCTAGAGTTGCCATTTGGTTACATTATCCGTTCTATTCACCATTGGACTACGCATTTCATGGTAGCAGCTGTATTTCTTCACATGTGCAGAGTCTATTTTACAGGTGCATACAGAAATCCAAGAGAGTTGAACTGGTTAATCGGTGTAGCTCTCATGTTTTTCACTATTTTTATGGGCTTTTCGGGTTACGTCCTCCCGTGGGATAGTTTAGCCTTCGGAGCTGCGACGATTGGAATTAGTATGGCAAATTCTACACCCCTCATTGGTGATTGGATGTCAATAATTTTATTTGCTGATACTGAGTTATCGGGACAAACGGTAGTCAGAATGTATTTCTACCATGTATTTTTGTTACCAGTAATAGTAACTGCTCTTATTTTGGCTCACTTATTCATAGTCTGGGTCCAAGGAATTGCGGAGCCGCATTGAGGGATATTTATGGGATTGATAGATAGATTTGGTAGAATTGCGGATACATACATCAGTGAAAAAGAGAATCTCGCTGAAGCTGAAGAAGAGAGAAGAAGGGTGTTTGTAGGGCATCCATTCTGGCCAACTGAGATATTGAGAGATACAATCATTTTTGCATCTATGATAATGGTAATTGCCTTCTATTCTTGGTTAATTCCACCACCATTGCATAATGCAGCCGATCCTTACGCACAGGCAGGTTTCGTATTCCCTGATTGGTATGTTCTGTTTTCCTATGGATATCTGAGATGGGGAGAATATCTACCCCAATTTACCATTCCTGCCGGACCAATAGGAGAGTTTTTTGGAACATCGGTAATATCTTGGAATGCTGGATGGTGGGGTGCTCTAATTACTGGAATCCCAGTATCTCTATTGGCATTACCACCATTTATTATTGGTAAAAGGGAGAAGAGGGGTGTAGAGGATCCTTGGTTTGCTACAGCTGGAATGGTATATTTAGCACATGTATGGTTCATTTCTATGTTCTCAATTAATATCTATCTTGATCTCTATGCAAAAAATAGAACTGATCATTGTTTGACCGGGGCACATGGAGCTTTCTTATGTGGCACTCAGCCACCTTGGACGGCTGAAGTTTTCAATGCAATTCCTTGGATTTTGACTGGCGTCCTATTGTTTACAATATTATATTTTTGGACAAAAAAATTCATGATTGGACCACTAGGTGCTAGACTTACTCCTTTCTTAAACAGGCAAGTAGCTATAGGATCTATTATTGCAACTATTTTGATTTGTACAGTTACTTGGCCCGTTTATGATAACGGTTTCTGGAATCAGCGAGGACTAGGGACTATGGGATTCTGGGAATATCAAGAAGAAGCGAAATTGGAAGAATTAGATGCAATGCGAGGTCAACCTCTTGACACTCTAATCTTAAGAGAAAAGGGCAATGTTTGGGATGAATGGGAAGAAAGTTGTCTTTCTTACGAAGAATCTTCTGAATCAGAAGTTTGGAACCATATTCATGAAGGAGTTCCTGAAGATTGGTGCCTACTTCCAGCAGTACATTGGATAGATTGGGGGATTTATCAGCCTACTAGGCCTCAATTGATAGATTTTACAGGTGTTAATGAGCATGCTAATTTAGAGTCTTCCAGAAACGCTGCAGGGACAGATGTTAATTACTTTGGAAGTACTCAGATTACAGAAGAGCGAACATTCTTTGTAGAAGATTTAGGTGCAGACAGAGGGACAAATATTATGGCAAAATGATGGTTTTTCTTGTGATTCGGTTACACTTTATGTGAATTCAGGTGAGTCCTACACTCTATCCTACACGACCATTTCTGAAGGAGTTAATGACAGTGTAAATATGATTTCTGACTTTTCTGCAGTATCATTCCAGCCGCTATTGTTTGATTCGGATGGAACTGCTTTAGTCAGGTCTGAAGTTTCTCTGGCAAATGAGGAGTTAGTCGAATTAGTCGTAGATAATCCAACTTACTTAAAGAATCCAAAAAGTCTGGATGCTAAGTTAATTTATTCGTTATTTATTCCATGTTTAGGAGTTGGTGCATTAGTATTCCTAGCCATGAGAAGTATGGCTAGAGGGTATGAATGGGAAATGAATAAATGCTATGGTTGTGATCTTTGTGATGATGCTTGTCCGATTAGATTATTCAATGCGGGAGACAAGTTGAATATTATTTACAATACATGGAATAATGAGGATGATGGTGTGCCATTGTATTCTTGTTTAACTTGTACAGCTTGCACCAATGCGTGCCCTCAATTAGTAGATTATGATTCATATATTGACATAAGAAGAAATTTGATTGTGGGTGGCCCACCTGCTACAGAAATTCCCCATACAATACTACAAGCGGTTTTAGCTGCAGAAGCTGAAGAAGATGCGGATGAAGCATTTATTTCTACAGATGAATACCCTATTGACTCTACAGTTGGATATTATCCTGGATGTGTGGACTATATTGACCAGGAAATGATTTTCAGTCACGTAAATGAAGGTGAGATGAATCTTGGAGATGCTACAACTTCAGCATTTACTCTATTTGAGGAGATGGGTGAAGAAGTGACTTACCTTGGAAGAGATTATCTCAAGTGCTGCGGTCATGATCAAAAATGGCAAGGTATGACTGAAGTATTCGAGAAGCTTAAGGCATATAATCAGAAGAAATTAGGAGAGAGCGGAATTGAAACATTAGTAACTTCTTGTGCTGAATGTTTCAGAACATTTGCTATGGATTATGAGTTAGATGATTTGAAAGTAATGCATACTACCGAATATCTAGTTGAGAATGGATTTGATATGAATCTTAAAACTGAAGAAGATGTTGTAGTTACTTACCATGATCCTTGTAGGTTAGGAAGGCAAATGAATATTTATGAAGAGCCCAGAGATTTAGTAAATGCTGTAGAAGGAGTGAATCTTGTTGAAATGGAACATACGGGTGAAGATGCTTTATGTTGTGGTGTTTCTAGTATGATGTCATGTAATGAGAATAGTAGAGCATTAAGATTACAGAGATTTGATGAGGTAAGGGAAACTGGTGCTGAAGTGATGTTAACAACTTGCCCCAAGTGTGTAGCTCATGACTTTGAGATTCTGGATGTTGTCAGTTTTCTAGCTAGGCAAGTAGAGGCCTCTAAGCAGAAGTAATAAACGAAAATATTGATAATAATAGATTGATAAGTATTCCAATGATAGTTGCCTTGGCGAATCGGGGATTTTCATACCCAATAGCAATTAATATTAGGAAGAATCCTATCAATCCACCACATGCAAATGATATCCAAGCGACTTGAATATTCAAATTAATTGCCATGAAAAGCCAAATAATAGAACCATGAAAAAATCCCAGTAAGATTAGCCAATCTTTCCACCATTTTTTATCATTGTCTTGCATAATTATATCCATTAATGACCATGAGATTAAACTCACTATCTTAAGAGTGTTCAAACCCAGCATTACCTGGGGAGAACGTGACAGACATTAGCGACCTTCAGGCGAGAAGAATTTCCGAGCAGAATAGAATACGTTTTCTATTGAATTCATTGAAAGCCGAAGAAGAAGCGAAAATAAAAGGCGGAGAGGATGCAGTTGCATGGGTAAAAGAAGAATTATGCATAGGTTGCGATCAATGTACCATAGTATGTGATGATGATGCAATTGAATTGTATGATACTCCATTAGCTAGCCCGATAATGAATGTAGATGTGAATAAAAAGGCTAGAATATTGAGAGATGCTTGTACGGGCTGTAAACTATGTGTTTTAGGTTGCCCCACTGACGCAATCATAATGATAGATAGGTGATATAATATGGGAAAAGATGATCCAGTAAGATTTGGAGCAGAATTTGGGCCTAAAAGAGCAAAGAAGTCTACTGGAGTGTCATTGTCGACATTTAAATCTCTAGTTTGGATTTCAAACATTGGTGGACTCACACTATTCGCTATAGGACTTGAAATGATGATTGTAGAGCAAAGATTCTATATCGGATTGAGTGCAATTGTTATATCGGTAATTATCGCATTATTTCCATCAAATTATGAAATTGTCGGTATGGAAGATATTGAAAATCTATCAGAAAAGGAAAGTTTGGAAGAGGAATAATCTTCAGAAGAATATTACAAATATCGCGAAAGAAGCGATTGAAGCCAATGCCCAGATAAACAAGTATGTACTCTGAGTAAGTGGCTTCTCTCCCCAATCTGTAAGGTTAACAGAATTAGCTTTAGTGACATTTTCTAATGAATCGGTATTATTGAATTCGTCACCTACACCTTCATCATCTTGATTCATGCCTCTAGGGACATTATGTAGGATGTAAATATGACGGAGGTAATATTCAGAGTAGTGAAGACATCAATAATAGAACAGAAAGTGGCAAAAGAATCATAGTAGCATTATCATCGATAAATTTTGAAGAAGGAATTTCTCCGAGTACAGTCAAAGGAGCTAAAATTATTGCAGCTAACAAATTTGTTCCTAACCAAAAATAACAACTAATCCAAATTATATAAGATGTAATTAATCCCAATGAAATTGCTAGTTTCATATCTTTCTTAGTTCTTTTAATTTCTCCCATTACAGGATCGACAATCGATAGACCAAAAATCAAGGGTATTCCATAGCTACCAGATTTTAATCCATCTCCATCTCCCTCTGGTGAAAAAATTAGTGCTAATGAAACTGAGAATGCACCCCAAGCTAATGCAGAAATTTGTTTGGATTCATATTCTCTCTGACCTAAAACAATAAAACCTAATCTAAGTCTAATCAACTCAAAAATTATGAAAAGTAAAAGTATTGATGCTACAAACTCTTTAGGCTCCAAAGAAAATAATGATGCGATTTCAAAACCTTTTGTGTAATATAAAATAGGTATAACAATTATTGATATATGTGTCATTCTTCTTAATATATGGCCCTTTAATCCACCTACAGAGTGTTCTGCATGGTTGAATAAATGATTATGTTTTTTATTCATGATTTTGCCTCTTCGTGTAATAATTCCATCAATGATGAGATAGACTCAGAAATCGACATTATACCATCAGAAGCATCAAGAATAATTTTTTCGAATCTTGGATTAGATATCGCCAGAGAATTCCAATGAGATAGTAAAATTTGCCTTATTCGTAGATTTTTTCGAGATTTATCGGGTATTAGTGAATCCAAACATGATACTAAATCGTTAATTCCTTTGTTTTCTAAAGCTGAAGTCAATAAAACTGGAACTAAGTCCCTAGAATCTAGTGATAGTGATTCAATGATTAAATCTGCTGTGACTTTTGCCCTTGGTAAATCAGATTTATTTACAACAATAATATCTGCCATCTCCATAATTCCAGCTTTTTCTGCTTGAATTATATCTCCTCTGTCCGGCCCATCAACCAGTAAGATTCTATCTGCAAATGCTATAATTCCGATCTCTGATTGTCCTGATCCCACAGTTTCGATAATTATTCTGCTCCATCCACAGTAAGAAAAAAGATTAATCATGTCTGAAATTTTCGGTATAATTCCACCTGGATAATTTCTAGTGGCTAATGACCTAACGAATACTGATTCTCCTATATCCGAATTTGACATCCTGAGGCGATCTCCAAGTATTGCCCCTCCTGATACTGGAGAGGAAGGATCTACAGCTAAAACCGCAACTTTTTCTCCAGCATTTGTCCATTGCTCAATTAATTTTCCTATTAGAGTAGATTTACCCACCCCAGGTGGTCCGGTAACTCCTAAAGCCCAAACATTGGAGTCCTTTTGAAAGGTGAATTTTCCACTTTCTATCCTAGAGAGTAGTTTGGATAGGTTCCGACGGTCTCCCGATTTTGCACCCATTAGTAGCTCATTATCATTCATCTATCCAATGCCACCCCAAATTTTCCCCCACGCCTACAAAATCACCACTTTCTTTTCTTTTAATTGATTCATTTAGAAAATCAAAAATTGAATTTGTATTAGTCCCTGGACCAAAAATAGCTCTTACTCCACAGTTGTAAATTGCTTCTCTATCCCTTTCAGGGATAATTCCACCTGCAAAAACAATTAAATCATTCAAATCTTCATTTCTTAAGATTTCACAAATTTTAGGAATTAAAGTATCATGTGCTCCTGAAAGTGTAGAAATTCCCAAAGCCTCTGCATCTTCATCAATAATGATTCTAACGATTTCATGAGGAGTTTTTCGTATTCCAGTATAAATTACCTCATGACCTGCATTCCTTAAAGCCCTAGAAATTACCTTAGCCCCCCTATCATGCCCATCTAGGCCAACCTTAGCTACTACTATTCTCATTACTTTCAGGGACTTGGGATGGGTGTTATTTATTCAAACAACCGATTTAAATTTATTACTTTCAGGAGTAATGCTCATGTGCGTCCTTCTCCGATAGCTGTCCATCATGACGAAGCGCACGAGTAAAATTGATGATTTGAAAAGGCGGAAAGATGTAGCCAGAATGGGTGGTGGTGAAAGAAGAATATCTGCCCAGCATGCTAAAGGAAAAATGACAGCTAGAGAGAGAATTGAGGTTCTGCTAGATGAAGATTCATTTGTTGAGATAGATGCATTAGTTGAACATAGAAGTAGGGATTTTAATATGGATAGAGACATAATTCCGGGAGATGGAGTAGTATGTGGACACGGAACAATTAATGGAAGGTTGGTATATTGCTTTGCTCAGGATTTTACGGTATATGGCGGGTCATTAGGTGAGATGCATGGACTGAAGATCTGTAAAATTTTAGATTTAGCAGTCAAAACGGGCGCACCCGCTGAACGATAGTGGTGGTGCCAGAATTCAAGAAGGAGTCGCTAGCTTAGGATCTTATGCAGAGATATTTTTTAGAAATGTAAGGGCAAGCGGAGTTATACCACAAATATCTGTTATCATGGGGCCTTGTGCTGGTGGAGCGGTATATTCTCCTGCAATTACTGATTTCGTAATAATGGTAGAAAAAACATCGCATATGTTCATTACAGGTCCAGAAGTGATTAAAACTGTAACAAATGAAGAAGTAAGTTTTGAAGAACTGGGTGGCGCTAACACTCATGGAACAAAGTCTGGTGTAACGCATTTTATTTCTGAAAATGATGAAGAGGCCTTAGAATTGGTGAGAGAATTATTGGATCATATTCCATCTAACAATCTAGAAAGTGCTCCAATTACCAAAACTGTTGATCCGTTAGATAGACAATGCGAAATTTTAGATTCTTTGATTCCTAATGATTCTAGTCAACCTTATGATATGTTAATTGCAGTAGAAGAAATATTAGATGAAAAATACTTTCTTGAGATACAAACAGATTTTGCGAGAAATATACTAATTGGATTTGGTAGACTTGGTGGGAAATCAATTGGAGTTGTAGCAAATCAGCCTACTTTTTTAGCTGGATGTTTGGATATCGATGCATCAAATAAAGCTGCTAGATTTGTCAGATTTTGTGATGCATTTAATATTCCATTGTTGACCTTTGTTGATGTTCCGGGTTTCCTTCCTGGAGCGGACCAAGAGTGGGGTGGAATAATAAGACATGGAGCTAAATTGTTATTTGCCTATGCTGAGGCCACAGTACCAAAACTTACAGTAATTACTAGAAAGGCATATGGTGGGGCTTACGATGTGATGTCATCAAAGCATATTAGAGGGGATTATAATATTGCTTGGCCCACTGCAGAACTAGCAGTAATGGGTGCTCAAGGTGCAGTTCAAATTATTCATAGAAAAAGGATTGAAAATTCTAGAAATCCTGATCAAGAGCGCGAAAGATTGGTGGATGATTATTCTGAAAAGTTTGCAAATCCATATAAAGCTGCGGCATTAGGTTATTTAGATGATGTAATTAAGCCTTCAAAAACACGTGAAGTCTTGATTAAAACCTTGGGGCATTTGCTTGATAAAGAAGAGGTGCGTCCAAATAGGAAACATGGAAATATGCCATTGTGAGGAATAAATATGACAAACAGAGATTTAGATTTAAAATTCATAGCTATTGGGATTTCTGCTATAATGTCAGAATTGAGTGCTGGTAAATCAATATCCAGTTCTAGATATGGAGAATCAGGCAAATCATGGTCAGTGGAACATAGGATTTCAATAATCAAAAATAATAGAAAAGTAGGGACTCAAAGAAGGGAAGGGTAGATTATTTTGCGAAAAATTAGGAAGGTCGAAGTTGGTGATGAAACTTTTGAAGTTGAACTTGTTTTTGATGGTGAAAAGTGGGATATAAAAATTGATGATAAAACATTTTCGATAAAAATTCCAGATCAAGAATTGGATACTTTGCGAAAGCCAAAGAAAAAGAAAAATAGAAAAATTCATTCAGGAAATATTTCTTCACCCATCCCAGGAAAGATTATTTCAATTCATACTACAGAAGGAGAAAAGGTTACTGAGGGTCAATTATTGATAGTTGTGGAAGCGATGAAAATGCAAAATGAAATTAAGTCTAGTGTCTCTGGAACTGTTACAAAAATTTCATGTAAGTCTGGAGAAAGGGTGGAAGCTCATGTTTCACTAATTGAAATTTCCAAAGAGGGTGAAGATTAGTGTCATTGTGTGAAAATAAAGATTGTAAAAATGATAGTAATACGATTAGTAGAATATCGCCCAAAGGATTGCTAATTAGAAATAGAAATAAAACAAATTCATTCATTGATGCATATAGAAAATATAATTATTGTAAAACATGTCATGATTATTTATTGAGGCGAGTGTGGGAAAATATAACGGTTGATAATTAAATTGAAAAATTAGTGTTTTTGATGGATATGTTCATTGATTCTATTCGGTATCATTAATCATGGTGAGCTATGTCAGTCATTTGGAATGTGCTGAATCGGGAAAGAAATATGAAAAAGGAAAAATACATACTGTTTCTGATTTGGGTAAGCCAATACTAGTGAAATATGATTTGGAAAGATTATCTAGTGAAATCTCAAGAGATTCTATTGAAAATTCTAAAAATCCGGGCATGTGGCGATATTCTCCTTTATTGCCCGTTGAACAAGAAGAAAATAGGGTTTCTTTAGGTGAAACAATTACGCCTCTTGTAAATTTTCCTAGATTAGCGTCATGTTTAGGCTCGAATGGAGAAACGGCTTTTGTGAAGGATGAATCTAGATTACCTACTGGATCGTTCAAGGCTAGAGGATTAAGTTTGGCGGTATCAATGGCCAAGGAGCTAGGAATAAGACATCTAGCTATACCTACCAATGGTAACGCAGGTTCAGCTCTGGCCGCATACGCTTCAAGAGCGGGAATTAAAACTACAGTTTTATGTCCTGATAACACTCCAGAAATTAATGTTAGAGAGACACAAATTCAAGGAGCAGATACATTTCTAGTGAATGGACTAATTGATGAATGTGGAGAAATAATTGCCAATGGAAAAGAACTCCTAGATTGGTTTGCTGTTTCAACCCTAAAAGAACCCTATAGGATAGAGGGCAAGAAAACTATGGGTTTAGAATTAGCGGAGCAAATGGGATGGAATTTACCTGATGTGATTTTTTATCCTACTGGAGGAGGAACGGGAATCATTGGGATGTGGAAAGGATTTTTGGAAATGAAAGAGTTAGGTTGGATAGATTGTAAGCTTCCGAGGATGGTTGCTGTTCAGTCTACTGGGTGTGCGCCTATTGTAAAGGCCTGGAATGAAGGTAAGAATTTTGCAGATTATTGGGAAAATGCTGAAACTATATCATCTGGAATTAGAGTCCCTTCAGCATTAGGTGATTTTTTAATATTAGATTCGATAAAATCTTCAAATGGGTTTGCTATTTCTGTTACTGATGAAGAAACTATAGAAATGCAGAAAGAATTAGGAGAGAAGGATGGTTTACTACTTTGTCCAGAAGGTGCAGCAACATTAGCTGCTTACAAGAACTCACTTAAATCTGGATTGGTTTCATTGAATGATAGAGTTGTTCTGTTCAATACTGCAACTGGACTAAAATATCCTTTACCAGAGGTAGAAGCATCGATTAAAAAAGAAGATGTAGATTATGCAGTCTTCAAATCTAAATAAGTTTCAGTGCATCTTCAATTCTATTCAGTTCTGGTCCGGTGGAACCTGATCCGACTAATGCATGTGTATCACTAGATACGCAACCAGCCCCTACATAGGGAGATCCAAATGTTACAGTTCCTACCATTACTGGGACTTTCATTGCCTTCTCTATACATTCTACTTCTGGTGAAGTTATATCTGGGTGAGTTAAAATTCCTTTATTATTTGCTACAAGCATAGAACCCACTGTTTTGTGTCCCGCAACTTCAGTTCTTGCTACCTGTACTCCTAGAACCTCGGAAATCATATCAGCTCCAGAAGATGGAATAGTTGGACTGATTACAGCCCCATGATCATTACATTCAATTAAATTTCCTGCTGCATTAACGCCACTTTCCATTACTACTATGTCACCAAAACTAGTTAATTCATCGAGATCTGCTTCTGTAGCTATGTCAGCTACAGCGATGCCTCTATTATTTCCCCTAAGCAGACTACCTAGAAGGGCAGAACCTCCAACTAAGAATGGATAAGCCTCCATTTCAAAAGCTGATTCGATTTCTTCTAATGCAGGTTTATCTAATGATTTAGGAACAAATAATACATCTCCAATTACACTCAAATATACTCCAACTTGGACGTGCCCCAGTACATCTCCAGTTGATATTGGCATCACAATCACCCATGCCCAAACGTCTTCGTTGTTAGTATTTAGTTGCGGGGAGGTGAAGGTGAGAGGCACAGCGACAGTCTTTCCCGTGGGCTTTCGCACCACAGTACAGGAATTGACGCAGGAGGGCTTGACTTCCGGGTTCGATATGGGACCGGGTAGAACCCCTCCGCTATGGCCGTGCACAACTCATCCTTCGAATGTAAATTGATATGCTCTTTTGGACAGAGACTCACATTAGTGATATACTTGAAATTATAGATGCTCGGGGGGTTAGTGCAGCTGGGCTGAGTACCTCGGCGAACCTCGGTACTTACACCCGCTGTCTATCAAACTCGTCTTCTACGAGTCCCCTGAGATGCCTCGTCTTTCGGATGACTTCGAGCTTAGATGCTTTCAGCTCTTATCCACATAGGGCGTGGCTACCCAGCATTGCCCTGCCGGACAACTGGTAAACTAGTGGCCCCGAGCCCTCGTTCCTCTCGTACTAAAGGGCCCTTCCGATCAGGCATCTTATACGCCTCAACCACAAAGCAACAAACCTGTCTCACGACGGTCTAAACCCATCTCACGATCCCCTTTAATGGGCGAACAACCCCACCCTTCCCAGCTGCTGCACCAGGAGGTTGGGAAGAGACGACATCGAAGTAGCAAGCCACCAGGTCGATATGTGCTCTTGCTGGTGACAACTCAATTATCCCCAAGGTAACTTTTCTGTTATCAATGGCCCCCAGAAATGAGGCACATTGGTTCGATAGGCCCTGCTTTCGCATCGTCGATCGTTATTTTGCCGATCCACGTCAAGCCAGCTTTTACCCTTACATTTCACGGTGGAGACTGAACCACCTAAGCTGACCTTTGGGCACGCTTGTTATTTTTTCGAGCGCGTGGCGCCCCACCCAAACTGCCCACCAAGCGGTGTTCTCATGAAGAGTTAGTACAGTTACACACTAAGGACGGTGTCTCTATGTATGACTACTCTCGGAACTGGCGTCCCGAGGATTAGCGTCTCCCGTCTACTCAGCACATAGTGTGCGACTGTACAACGCCAGGCTGCAGTAAAGCTCTATGGGGTCTTCGCTTGCAGGTTGAGGTTACTGGACTGTGCGCCAGTAATGTCAATTTCGCCGGACGTACCGCGGAGACAGTAGGACTCTCGTTGTGCCATTCATGCAAGTCGCCAATTAAGCGACAAGGTATTACGCTACCTTAAGAGGGTCATAGTTACCCCCGCTGTTTACCGGTCCTTCGTCAGGTTGTAACCCGATTTCAGATACCAGCACTGAGCAGGATTCAGCGACTATACACAACCTTTCGATCTAGCAGTCGCCTATGTTTTTATTAAACAGTCGGAGTCCTCTGGTCACTGCGACCAGCTTATCTCTAAGCTGGCACTCCTTCTCCCGAAGTTACAGAGCGATTTTGCCGAGTTCCTTCGCGGTACTTTGCCCGTCACACCTTAGGCTACTCACCTTGGGTACCTGTGTCAGTTCTAGGTACGGTCACCTCTACGGCTTTTCATGGGACCTAGGCATCATTCGTCGTTTGACGCTATTACGCCTTCTCAATCTTCTCACCATGACGGTTCTCCGATTGATTCGGACGCTTCGACACTCCATGACAGAAGTGCACGAACTAGCCCAAGCCGTCACCATTATTGTAGAGGGGCATACGAATATTAACGCATTTCCCATTCGGACATTTCGGTTAAGAATGCCCTTAGGACCGGCTAACCCTCGGCTGAAAAACATTGCCGAGGAACCCTTACCCCTTCGGTGGTGCGGATTCTCACCACACTATGCTGCTACTCTTCCCTGGATTCTCATATGTACACGGTCCACGAGACCTTACGACCTCGCTTCTACCCGAGCACATCGCCGCGCTACCCCATCTCCTTTCGGAGGGTCAGCGTATCGGTATTCAGTTTGAGCCCCGTCCATTTTACGGGCCCGCAAGCTTGACCAGTGATCTGTTACGAACTCTTTCAAGGATGGCTGCTTCTAAGCCCACCTTCTGGTTGTCTTCGGCCACGGACGCCGTTTGTGATTAACACTTAACTGAAATTTTGGGACCTTAACGCTGAGCTGGTTTATTCACCTTTCGTCACGGTAGCTTACCCACCGTGGCTCACTCCCTGCTTCTACGACGAACACAACTTCGGAGTTTGACAGCGTGCCGAGGGATTGCTCCCCCTAAACACCCAATCAGTGCTCTACATCGCATTCTATCTTCACAGAGATCTACCTACGAGTAGTCTCGCGCGGAACCTGCTATTGCCAGTCTCGATTGGACTTTCACCCCTATACCAAACTCGTCCGAGCGATTTGCACATCAGCAACGGTTTGATCCTCCACCCAACTTTCGTCGGGCTTCAATCTGGTCAGGCATAGATCGACTGGCTTCAGGTCTCCCACCATTGACTCCGGGCGAGCACACCCAGTCCCTCGCCTTACGGCTGCGGACTATTCGGTTTCCCTACGGCTACGCAGATCTACTGCTTAACCTCGCCAATGATCAGAACTCCCAGGGGCATTTTTCGAAACGCACGAATAGACGCTGCTCATATCTTCGCTTTCACGCCTATTCAGCTTGTTCCCGATTGGTTTCAGGGTCTTTTCACATCCCGCTAAGGATACTTTTCAGCTTTCGCTCACGCTACTTGTCAACTATCGGTCTCGAGTAGTATTTAGGATTGGAGGTCTCTGCCCCCCATATTCACGCGCGATATCCAACGCACGCTACTCAGGATACATTACATGGCCATATCCGTTACGTATACGGGACTTTCACCCTCTGTGGTGCGCCGTTCCAGGGCGACTTCTACTTCCCGGACTTAGGCTACAAATGTCCATACTCCACATTTCTCTAAGATTTCTCAAAGAGATTCGGTTTGTCCTATTCCGTGTTCATTCGCCACTACTTACGGAATACTCATTGATTTCTTTTCCTCCCCCTACTGAGATGCTTCAGTTCGGGGGGTTCCCTTTCCTACAATTCAGAGGAATGACTAATGTCAGGAGGTCCAATTCGGCAATTCGCGGATCAAAGAGATTCGTGCCTCTCCCCGCGACTTATCGCAGCTTGTCACGACCTTCGTCGGCTCTCGAGCCGGGCCATCCCCCAATCGGGTTGTAGCATCGTTATTTCTAATTGTACTCACTATTGTGAGGCCTCTGGTGTCCAGGCATATCAATTTAGGCTTCTCAGGCCACTCCGTCTCCCCGCAGGGCGAAGCAACCTCTGCCACTTACCATGATATCTCTGCGATATCAGAGCGCACAAAGCAGGCCTGCGACCAACCTATGATATTTGAAAGCGACGGGGGAACATACAAAAATAACTGGAATAAAATATACTATATTTTGGTTTTTTACTCAGATTCCAAGCCATTAATTCCATTATTTGGAAAATCTGGATCTCGATATACTCTACCTGTGAATGACAGACTAATTATTGAGATTAATGCAATTACTCCCCACATCATAAACTCTGAAGGCCAATCTAATGTATATCTAATAATACAATATACTGTAGCAATTGCTACGGTAAATAACATCAAAGGAAAGCCAGTTCTGAAAAATCGATTAAAAGATATATCATTTCCAGATTCTTCGGCCAATCCTGCCGCTACTACATTAGCAGATGCACCAATAATAGTACCATTGCCACCCAAACATGCTCCCAGAGCTAAAGCCCATGCAAGTGTCC
>LURV01000037.1 GCA_001629205.1 Marine group II euryarchaeote REDSEA-S30_B12 | reverse complement strand
GCCGTGATGTATTTACTAGCATCTAAACTATGAGCAGTAATTTTATTAGAATTTTTTTTAAAAAAAACACTGATTTAAAGCAAGTTGAAACTGAACTATCAAATAATTTAGATTCAAATTTAGTTTTGGAAATCGATGACTCAATTATTATTGACAAAAAAATAATAGATTTCTTAAATTCGTATAGTAAAAAATCAAAAAAATCCTTTGTTGTTGTCTCATCTAATCTTAATTATCAATTGCATTCTTTTACTCTTGTACCTACATTTCAAGAGGCAAAGGATATAATTCAGATTGAGGAAATAGAGAGGCTTATTGCAAGATCTCTGAGAGGGGTTATAGATTTAGAAGAATTAGGTCCAATATCGATTACGGTGGATTGTGATATTCTTAATGCAGATGGTGGCACACGTTGCGCGTCAATCACTGCAGCAAATATCGGACTAAGATTGGCGATTAGAAGATTGATAACTAGGGGAGAATGCATACCCAAAAAATATAGAATACCAAAAGAAGAAAAGTCTAGTCCTATAAACCCACCAACCCTTGGTGACGAAGAAAAAAAGAATCACGAAATGGCAGTGATGAAAAATGATGTAGCGGCAATAAGTGTAGGTCTTTTTGGGGATGATATTACTCTTGACTTGGATTACACACTGGATTCAAATGCAGATGTTGACATGAACATTGTCGGAACGAGTGATGGAATGATGGTTGAGATCCAAGGAACTGGAGAGGAAGCTACATTCTCCAGAGCTCAATTGGATAACCTAATCGACTATGCCGAAATAGGATTGAAGAAATTACATGAAGTTCAGTCTAATGCCTTAACTTAGAGTAAAATATTAACTAAGTCATTATTGGTGGGACTGGCCGGACTTGAACCAGCGGCCTCCGCATCTTCAGTGCGGCGCTCTCCCAGCTGAGCTACAGTCCCGTAGCAATACCGCCACAAAGGTTGTGACTTCAAGGCTTCCTAGAATCAATACTAGAAAATATCATCCTCATCTTCCTTGTCTTCAAACGAAATCATAGAGGATGACTTCTTCTTAGTTACCTCTTTCTTAACTCCCGCAGGAACTTTTTCTTTCGTGTCTGAAGATAGTTGTGACTTTCGGGCTTCTGCTTCGTCTTCTTCCCTCTTTTTCAATTCCTCAGGATCAATGCCCTGAGCAGTAGCCAATTTCACTCGCCTTTCATCACGAGCTTTAATTTCCAATAATCTCTGTCTGGCCTTATCATAATGTTGAAGCATATACATTGCATCATGCTCAAGTAGAGGAGAATCCGAAATTATTGTAATATCCATCCAATCTCCTTCTTCAGCCAAGAATTCTGCAAATGGCTCAAATTTTAAGTCTGATTTTTTGATTTGAGTGTAGTGTAGTGCATTACCCATTCTGTGCTCCACTCCAGCAAAATGACAATAAAATGTAGATCCACCATATGTTTTCCTAACCTGATCGAAAAGCTCAGAATAATCTTCACTAGTCCTCAATCTTCCATGACCTCTAGCATGAATATGTCCCATATTCAGAACTGGTACAGTACCTTCAACATGGTTGCATACTTCAATTACTTCTTCAACAGTGCCCCATAATTCTTGACGTCCCGAAGTCTCAATTCCTACTAACGAGGGCTCAGCTTCATGAACCCAAGGAAATGCTGCATAATCTTCTTCTTCTTCGGCTACTCCCCAAACTTCTCTAACTCTTTCAACAACTCCTGAAAAAATATTTGCTACCTGCTCGTTAGCCTCATCTCCGGGATCATATTCTCCATATGGGCCGACATGAAATGTCAAATGCCTAGCATTAACTATCTTTCCAGCCTGTAAACTAGTTTCCATCTTCGACAAAGTTCTATTCCTCTCTCTTTTATTTCCTAGTAGTTCGGCATAATATGGGCCGTGCATATTCATTTCAAAGTCCGAATTCCAAGATAAAATTCCAGCCTGCCAGTACTGATCAAAATGTTGAGGCTGAATCGTTCTAACAGTTTGTACTTCCATCGCATCTAATCCAAGAACCGTAATATCGTCCATTCCTTCAACAATAGTTCGACCTTTACAAGATAATGGAACTCCTGCAGGTCCTAATTTTAGCGTCATACCCAATCCTCGCGAGAACGCCCGAAAGGGTATCCCTTCAAAAGGAGTCTCTGCCATTAGACAATAATTTCCTAAATTCTCAAAAATTTTGCACTTGCTGCATCAACTAATTCCGAATTAGTATTGCCCGAATTCGACAGCCCACATAGAAATGCAGAAATCCATCTATAATTCATTAGTTTATTATTAGTAGAAGTCTCAAAATTTCCACCGGCGTGAGAAATTATCGCCTTTCTTAATTCCGTATCGTAGCTGCATACAATTGGAATCAAACTCATCATCCTTATTTTATTCAGTAAACCATTCCTAGGGGTTCTTTCTAATTTTGATATTTCACCAATTACTTCAGGGGCTAGAAATAATATATTTATTTGTCTAATCTTTTCTATAACAGCCCCCCAAACAATTTCTAAAGCATCTCTTTTTTCTGGCATTTCAACTACCATTACACTCTTACAACCCTCTAATTCAGCAAATGTCATCGAATTACTCCAAGCCTTTTTAGCATTCTCGCCATATAGAATTGTCGATGAGTGGTTGATTAACCAATTAGATGAGTATAATTTTCCTCTCCAATCTATTTCTCCTAAATTCTCAGGAAGAATATCTTCAACTTCAGCTCCTATTTTATAGGCATAATTTAGTATATTCTTTATTCTCATATCCTCAGAATTTGCCATTAATCCAACAATCTTAATTACTTCATCATTCATTTCCATATCTCCAAAATCAATTTTTCCATCGTAGTAATGCCATTGCTCCACCTAGTCCTAAAAGTTGTTTGCCAGAGTCATGTTCAACTGAAGCTTGAATAACCTCTCCACCGGAATTATTAACTTCATCGACAATAGCTTCCCACTTTTCATCATCTTCTTTATTTTCAGTTCTTAATAGGTTTGCATCTATCACCAGCGTTTCAATTGCACCTTCTTTAGCAGCTAGTGATATTTCTAAATTACCATAGGCAACATTTCCATCCGTGGCAATTTCTTTCAAACCTCTTTCTATCAATTTTATCTGTTCAACTAGTTTATGTTGTCCAAGAAAATCATCTACGAGGCCTTCAGACAGAACTTCATTTGCTGCTGACCTCCCACCAATTGTTGTTGCAACATTCGTTATAGGATTCTTAATGCCTTTAACCCTTAACTCCTTTTCGAACTGTTCTCTAGTAAGTCCTGGCCCACATAGTATTAACGGCATCTCTTTTTGAAAAACCATCATTACTTCTACGGCAACACCCTCAAAAAACTCATCCCTAATCTTGCTGGAATCGCCTATCCTCTTACCACCACCTCTCAAAGTAAAATGAGAAACATCCCTTATTCCGTGAGATGCGACCTGAAAAATCATTACTTCATCATTCTCAATAACTAGAATTCCAGCTTTAGCTCTCATTTGATCATTAAAGCTTTGTTTTAGTAGGGAAAGATCAGATTTCTTAAATCCTCCTTGCCTAGTAATTTCTACTTCATCTCCCAATGAGATTACATGTGTATGATGGCTACCAATGTCTATTTTTGCTTGCTTTATTGTTCCATGAACTCTAAGATTATCTGTAAATGATTGAAAATAATTTTCAATCACTTCCAATAAAATCCACATCGGTTTTCTTTCCGCACTCTTAGCTCTACCTTCTTCCTTAGTGCCCGTGGCAGAATCCCTTCGGTGTGAGAGCATGCCTACCAATGACCCGGATTTACAAATTTTAGATAATATCCACAAATCATCTTCACTTTGAATTCGAATACGAACTCCCTCATCTAGCCATTTGATTCGTTTCAATTAACCACTCCTAACTAAAAACACCAGTAAGCTCTCCATCTTCGTCCATATCCATATCTAATGCAGCAGGTCTAGTCGGAAGCCCTGGCATAGTCATCATTGATCCGCAAACTGCAACCACAAAACCCGAGCCAGCATTAAGTCTGATATCTCTAACAGGAATATTGAATCCACTCGGAGATCCTAGTAAGTTCTTGTCATGACTAAATGAGTACTGTGTTTTGGCCATACAAACAGGTAAATTCCCATATCCCCAGTCTTCAATTTTTTTCATTTTCCTATATGCTTCAGGACTAAAATCTACATTTTCCGCTCCGTATATATTAGATGCAATCTTCAATATTGATTGTTCTACGGGCAAACCAGAATCAATAATTGGTTTGTATTTACTACCTTCAATCTTATATTTTTTGCACGCATTAACAACAGCATCAGCCAATTCCACAGATCCTTCACCACCCCTGGTAAAACCATCGAATAATACTACATCGAAAGCACCCGATTGCATTGCAATTTTCCTAATTTCAGCAATTTCATTTTCAGTATCAGTACTAAATTTATTTATCGAAACAATTACTGGGATTTGAGTACTAGATAAATTTCTAATGTGGCGATATAGATTAGAACTAGCACCAGCTCTAACTGCATCAACATTTTCTTTTTCTAATTCTTCTTTTTTGGGTCTCGCCCCACCACCAGAGGAAAATCCACCACCATGTAATTTCATAGCTCGCACGGTTACATTGAGAACCAAGCAACTAGGCAATACATTCGATGCATTTGCCTTGATGTGAAGTGCCTTTTCTGCTCCCATTTCAGCACCGAAACCAGCTTCAGTAACCACATAATCAGAGCAAGATAGGGCTATCTCATCTGCAATTATTGAGGAATTACCATGTGCTATGTTAGCAAAAGGGCCACAATGTATGAATGCTGGATTACCTTCAAGGGTTTGCACTAGATTAGGGAGAAATGCTTCTCGAAGTAATAAAGCCATTGAGCCAGAGGCACCTAAATTCTCAGCAGTTACAGGCAATCCGTTTTTATTTTCAGCTACAACAATTTTTCCTAATCTCTCTCTCAAATCGTGGTAGCTATTTGATAGAGCAAGGATTGCCATAACCTCGCTAGCTGCTGTAATATCAAATCTCTCACTTCTCGCCACTCCGGTACTAGATCCACCCAACCCTATAGTTATCTCTCGTAGAGTCCGATCATTCATGTCTATTACCCGGGGCCAAAAAATATTATTCGTATCAATATCTAATTTATTTCCCCTATGCAAGTGATTATCGAGAATAGCTGAACATAAGTTATGAGCACTAGTTATGGCATGTAAATCTCCTGTAAAATGTAGATTAATTTGCTCCATAGGAATTACTTGCGACTTTCCACCACCTGCCGCCCCTCCCTTAATTCCAAAAACTGGCCCAAGCGATGGCTCTCTAATTACACAGCATGCCTTATGGCCTTGAAAATTCAATCCCTGATTCAATCCAATAGTTGTAACAGTTTTACCTTCTCCAAAAGGAGTTGGATTGACACTTGTAACTAAAATTAAATTCCCCCTATGCTCTAAATTTCTAGATTTTATGGATTCCCATTTTATCTTAGCAATATTTTCTCCATACATAGTCAATTGATTTGCGCTTAAACCTAGTTTATCTGCAACTTCAATAATTGCCATCGGTTTCGCACTTCTAGCAATGTCCAAATCAGATTTCATCGCTACCGCGAAGAATTACTACGCTTGAAACCTTCACCCAAAAAAGCGTTCGAAAATCAATTGACATGGGTTTAAAATATTTTAGAGGGGGATATTTCCATGCTTCTTGGAGAATAATAATTCACGCTTTGATTGCAATAATCTTAACGATTTAACGAGACATATCCGAGTTTCATTAGGGTTAATAACATCATCTAATTTTCCTATTTTGGTAAGTTCATAAGGCCCTAATACCAAGTCTTTTTCTTTGTTTTCAATAAGTTCATCTTCTGTAGAGAATCCATTGAAAACTTCATTAATTACAAATTTCAGTTTACTTGATGGCCATGCAACGTTGTAGTCGCACCCTAATTCCTTAGGGC
>LURV01000036.1 GCA_001629205.1 Marine group II euryarchaeote REDSEA-S30_B12 | reverse complement strand
CACATATGTATAGGGTTTGATTGAACGAGTAATATGGAAGGGGTTATTGGATACCAATTAATTTTCCAAATGATACTAGTAATGATGCTACTTATCCCATTATTATACTGGCTTAAATTAAAAAGATTGGATTTACATATAGAAAATTTAGTAAAGATTGGAGATAATGAATTCGAAATCAATGTAATCTTACCCATGCGAAATGAGGAAAAGAATGTATTAAAAAAATTAGAAACAATTATTTCTGAAATTAAAGACTATGACTTTGTAAAACTAACAATTGCGGATTCTAATTCTACTGATAAAACACAAAAAATAGCTAGAGATTATTTGGAAAATTCGTTGATCGATAGTTCACGTTGGGAGATTATTAATTTCGATATTCCTGGTAAAAATGTAGCAATTAATGGGGTTCTTGATAGGATTAATTCTGATATTTTTGTAATCTCTGATGCAGATGCAAATGTTGAGTTAGGGTGGTTAGAGATAATTATGTCTCGATTCTTAGATAGTGAGATAGGAGTAATTTCTGGGGTGGAAGTAGTGAAGGGTCATAAACTTAAAAAATTCAATAAATACTACAGATCAAACTCAAATCTAATGAGAGTTAAAGAATCGATGATTGATTCCACACCAGTGTTGGAAGGGAGTCTATTGGCTTGGAAAAGTTCGGCATTGAATAATTTTAGGCTTAATGAGAGTATGAATGCAGACGATGCGCAAATTGGATTTATTAGCATGAGGAATGGATTTAGATCAATTGTTGATGAACGAATTAGATTTGGAGATTTTGGAGAGTCTGAAAGAACTATATCCGAATCAATCAGGAGATCTCAAGGTCTTTCAATTGCATTATTAAAAAATTTTGACTTGACCTATAAACTAGCTAGAAGAGGGGCTCGTATTGCAGTTTTTAATGCGATTATTTTGTATGTAATTTTTCCATGGCTGGTACTATTTTATTGTTTGAATTCCACTATTGCATTCACCCTAAACCCTGAGTTTGGATATTCTTGGGAATCTTTATCGATTTTATCAATTGTTATTATTTTGTCAACTAGTAATGGCAGATCTTTGATATATGGGTGTTTAATATCAATTATTGCGCACTTATTTGCTATTGTCGGCAAGAGATACAATAATTGGGAGCCGATTAGATAGCTAAACGACTGTTACGGACTTAGCTAGATTTCTTGGCCTATCTACATTCACGCCCTTGTCAACTCCTACTTGATAAGCTAATAATTGAATTGGAATTATATTCACGAATGGAGATAGGTCTGGATGTGTTTTATTGGTCTGAATTAGTATGTCAGCTAATTCACAAATCGGCCCTTCACTATCTGTAATGAGAATGATTTTAGCACCTCTACTTTTACATTCTCTTATACTAGACTCCATCAGATTTAGTTTATCATCTGAAGGCACTATAGCAATAACTGGTGATCCTTCAGAAAGTAATGCTATCGGTCCGTGCTTTAATTCTCCACCCGGTAGAGAAAGGCATGGAATGTACGATATTTCCATCATCTTAAGCGCCCCTTCTTTCGCAATGTAAGATGAAAAACCGCCTCTTCCAATGAAAATTGGTGGTTCTGAGCTTAGAATAAGATTAGTAGCTTCATTAATTGAATTATCTATATCGATAAGCTGGTTAGAGATAATATTAGGAAGTTTTCTTAATTCCTGGACAATTTTCTTTTGTTCATTATCTGAAATATCGGAGATGGTTAGAGCGAATAAAAGACCAGCGGCTATCATATTTGTAAAAACTTTAGTTGAGGCAACAGCGAAATCGGATCCAGCGTGTAAATATACTCCATTGTCAGCAAATCTAGACAGTGTAGAGCCAATGACATTACACATGGCAGAAATTTTGCTACCGAATTTTTTTGCTTCGAATAGTGCATCTAGAGTATCTTTTGTTTCTCCAGATTGTGAAATTCCAATTGTAAGAGTGTTTTCTGAACAAACTGATTTAGCTGGGAATTCACTTGCAATAAATGCTTCAGAGCGTATTTTAGAATATTTTCTGATATAGGAAGAGATAATTTCTGCTGCATAATATGCAGTACCACAAGCAACTAAGTTGATTCTCTCTAATTGTAAAATTTCTTTGGGTGTTAGTGATAAGCCACTTAATTTGGCCCTCAGCCCGTCTGCACTAATCCTTCCAGACAATACGTTAGATAATGATGTAGGCTGATCATGAATTTCTTTCAACATCATGTGAGCGAAGTTTCCCGGATCTTGTTCATCATAAACCCCATTTAGTGGTTCAAAAACAGGTGACTGAGTATTTTTCAATGTCACTATTCCACTTTCGGTTAATAAGAAATTATCGCCATCATTCATGTATGCAACTTCTGAACAAGCCCCATAAAATGGCTGTACATCTGATGAAACTGAGATATTACCTTCTCCCCTTCCAATTACTAACGGCGCCCCTTTTCTAGATACCAGTATTCCTCTGAGACCTGAAATCATTACTGCAATCGCCCAAGAACCTTCCAATTCAGAAATTACACTGGAAAATGCATCAAGATGGGTTTTTTCATCGGCCTGAGTTTTCAACTCATGATCTAGAAGATGAACTATGACCTCGGTATCAGTTTCGGAATTAAGTGAATATCCTAGTTTGGATACTTTAGATGCTAGAGCCATTGAATTCTCAATTATGCCGTTATGGACAATTGTAATTTTCCCATCTTCGCTACTGTGTGGATGGGCATTGGAATCTGTTACTCCGCCGTGTGTTGCCCATCTAGTATGTCCAATAGAAATTATCGCACCTTCAAATCTGCCATTTGCCTTGATAACTAAATCAGAAACGTATCCTGTTGTTCTTTCAGTTTCTATTTTATCTACATCTTCTGTTAGGATTGCAGCTAGTCCTGCTGAATCGTATCCCCTATACTCTAGTTTCCTAAGACCTTCTAGAACTTGTCCGGCCGCTTCATCAGCGATGCAGCCATATATGCCGCACATATTTAATGGGGTTAATACATTGTATTTGAAAACAACCCATAATCTCGTCTAATTTAGTTTAATTAAATAACGTGTATTAAATCTTTAAAAAGCGGAGAAAGATTATGTTTATGTCCCTTACGTAACCTAAACATGGACCTAGTTGATATTTTATTCCCTAGCTTCAATGAGGAGCTAGATAACGGTTTACCTGTAATAGGGAATAGAGAAGCGCCTTGGAATTTACTATCTAAAGGGAATGGATGTATTTCTGATCAGTTGATCGAAATACTCGGCGATAATGGAGTTTTCATTCATCCTTCTGCTAAGGTTGCAGATTGTGTGGAAATTGAAGGACTATGCTATATTGGTGAAAATGTAGAAATCAGGCACGGGGCTTATCTTAGGAAAGGTAGTTGGATATGTAAAGACGCTCTTGTTGGACACTCTACAGAAGTTAAGAATTCAATATTACTTCCAGGTTCAAAGGCCCCTCATTTTAACTATGTAGGGGACTCAATATTAGGGAGGAATGTAAATCTTGGTGCTGGAACAAAACTATCCAATATCAGACATGATAGGAGAGAAATTTTAGTAAAAATTGAGAATCGAGATAGGGTTAATACTGGTTTGAGAAAGTTCGGGGCTTTAATTGGAGAAAATAGTCAGTTAGGTTGTAATGTAGTAACTAATCCAGGTTCGATATTGGCTACTAATTCTATGGTGCCACCTAACGAAACAGTGACCGGATGGTTCCAAAATTAAGTCCTAAGAATTCTAAGAAATATTATGAATCCATCCGTAATTGATCTAAGTTTACTAGTTCCACCTTTTCGTTGACTCCAATCAACCTGAATTTCCTTATGATTCAATTTCTTTCTTCTACACAAACCAGCTAATTCTGCTTCTAAGTCGAAGCCATTGGATTTTATCGGTAAACTGAATAAGCTTTTTTCGCTAAAGCCCCATAAACCAGTGCACAGATCGGAAATATATCTTCGATTTCTAATACTAGAAATTCGAGAGAGCATCCTGTTTCCAAAATTATGTAATCTACTCATCCCTAAAGGCCTGCCTGTAGACGATAAGAATCTTGACCCAGAAACAACTTCTGCACCATTCTCAATTTCACTTGCTAACTTAGAAACACTATCAAAAGAATATGAACCATCTGCATCTAGAAAAATTATGATTTCTGAAGGTTTAGCCTTCCAGGCCTCAATTGCTTGTTTCATAGCTGCCCCCTTTCCAGTAGTTTCTTTCTGATCGATAATATTTGATGATAGCTTTTTTGCAATAAATTTTGAAGAGTCACTGGTTCTAATATCTATAACAAAAATGAATTCAACATCATATTTTTTGGAGAGTGATGATTTTTTGAAATCCTCAACTAAAAATTCGAGGCCAACTTCTTCATCTTTGACCGGAATAATGACTGTGAGGGTTGTCATAACACATTCACAGTGAGTTAGGTTTTTCACTTTAGTTGCCTATTTGAAAAAAAGATAAACGTATTTACCGCTTTATTGAAGAGCAGAGATAGTGGGGAATGCTCATGCAAGATGTGAAGGACGCAATAATTCTTGCCGGTGGAATGGGCACAAGGATGCTTCCTGCAAGCTTATACATGCCCAAGGAAACTATGCCTTTGGTTGACACTCCAATTCTGAATCATCTAATTTGGGAAGCATCGAAGGCGGGCGTTGAAAGAATTCATCTTGTTTTATCTGAGAGAAAGAAGAAGATACTTGATTCATTCTTGGAAAGTGGAAGAATTTTTGATTCTAATATTAGAACTGATTTACCAAGCGAAGCTCTAGAGCTGGGACATAGTCAAGTGGAAATAATTGGCCATATACAAAGTGAAGCGGGGGGTGTTGGTGATGCCATTGCAGTCCCATTGCATATTATTGAAGGTCCATTCTTAGTTTTATTAGGTGACAATTTACTCATTAAAAATCACATCGGGATTAAAGAATCGGGTGTTGAGTATGCATCTGAAGCATCACTTGATTTAGTCAACAAATATAGGGAGACTGGTTTATCAATAGTTGGAGTTAATTCGGTACCAAAAGAAGATTTGGATAAATATGGGGTTGTAGAGTTCTCGGAAAAAAATAGAGTTAGTAAGATAGTAGAAAAACCGGACATTGAAGATTCGCCTAGTAACTATGTTTTGAGTGGTAGATATGTGCTACCAAGAAATTCAAATGAATTGATTAAATCCTTTCCTCTGAGTGAATATGGTGAGTTACAGTCGATTGCTCTACTAAATCACTTAGCCGAAAATGAAGGTCTTGATTATGTGAAATTTGACAATTATAAACTATATGATAGTGGCAATCCTATCTCTTGGTTAAAATCACAAATAGACCATAGCCTTCTTCGAGAAGATATTGGGGAAGAAATTCGTGAATGGTTGAATGATAGGTTGAATGATTCACCTTAGAAGTAACAGACACAATATATGTAATAT
>LURV01000035.1 GCA_001629205.1 Marine group II euryarchaeote REDSEA-S30_B12 | reverse complement strand
CCATAAACCTTCTCCGGAATTTTTAAAATTTGCTAAGGAATATGGAGCCACAGATATTTTACTTAATCAGAATAGCGACAAGGATAATCATCTTTTAGATCACAACAATAGATGGGAATTAAAAGATTTGGTAAGCCTTCGACGTACTGTAGAGAGTTATGGAATGAAACTAAGCGCATTAGAAAATGTTCCAACAAAATTTTACGATCATATTATGCTTGGTGGCCCAAAAAGAGATGAGCAAATTGAAAATATGATTTATACAATAAGAAATATTGCCAGAGCGGGAATTCCAATATTTGGTTACAACTGGATGCCATCTCAGGTCTGGAGAACTAAACCAGAATATATAAGAGGAAATGCAGAAGCCACAGCTTTTGATTATGATTCGGCAAAAAATCTCCCTCCTACTCATGATAGAGAATATACAGAAGAAGAGATGTGGGAGAACTTAGAATACTGGATTAAAATTATTACTCCTATTGCTGAAGAAGAAGGAATTAGGCTTGGCATACATCCCTGCGATCCACCAGTTCCAGTTTTAGGTGGGATTCCACAACTTATGAGAAGTTTTGATGCATACAAGAGATTAATTGAAATCTATCCTTCAGATAGCAATGGTATTGAATTTTGCCAAGGAACTTTTGCAGAAATGAATGATGATATCTATGAGATGATTAAATATTTTGGTGAAAGAAAAAAAATTCTTTATGTTCATTTTCGAAATGTCTCAAGCCAAGTTCCAAAGTTTCACGAAGAATTTGTTAATACAGGTTATGTAGACATGCACAAAGCAATGAAGATTTATCATGAAGTTGGATATGATAGTTTTTTCATTGATGATCATGTGCCAAGCACTTTTCAAGATACACCTTTTGGGCACAGAGGAAGAGCATTTGCAATGGGTTATATTCAAGCAATGATTGAATCTGTTAAGAAGGGTTAAATTAATGACATATGATTTAGGCGGCAATGCATCTACTTCTGATGTTGGCGATTCTATTTCTCAAATTTGTAAAGAGTCTTTGATTAGTCACTATTCTGTAGATTAGAATCTCCTATGAAACTGCTACTGATTATTTTCAATGATTCGTTTAATGCACTGATATTGTCCCACTTACTCGGCGAATAATTATTCATACTAACTTGTTTGAAAATTTCTTTAGATGCTCTAGAAACTTCATCGACAACAGTAACTGTTGCCATTCTTGCGGTTCTAGATAATGGGTTTAAATCAATAACTAAGACTTCCTTCAAGTTCTTTACCAATGCTTCACCAATTAGCCCTCGGCCCTTCCAAACCACCAATCCTGAAATCGGTTTCTAATCCAAGAAAATCCACTGCCAAAATCTTTTTTTGCCAATCTGTACCCATTGCTGAATCTTCTGACAGCACCTCTTTTCGTTGTTCTTCTAGTAGATATATTAGACCAGAAACTCTTTCTCGGGTTGTGTAATATAGATTTACTTCGATAGGACAACCTAATGCCGCCGCGATTCTTATGAAAGATTCTCCTGCCAGTACTACTGTATTTCCATTAACAGAAATTACTGGTTTTTTAGCAGCCAGTAATCTAGCAGAAACTTCTCGAATTGCTAATTTAGCAATTTCACTAGTTTTTTCTCCTAGTAAGTAATCAAAAGCTTCCCCTCTCCCATGCGCAATTAATGCAGATTCTGCCAAGAGTCCCTTACTTGATCCACTTACTATTTTATTTCTAGAAATCAGGGACTTTTTTCTTGGATGACTATCAGGGATTTTAACCAATATTACCAACCCCAAAAATCATCGAAAAATCCATACGACTAACTCCTAAATTCAATGAGCTAGATGAAACCAAATCTACTCCACTAGATTTCCAATCAGGTAGATTATCAAGAGTTACTCCTCCCGATCCCTCTATTATTATAGAATTTCTAATATTCTCTGAAATTAAAATGTCACAAAATTCTTTTGCCTTTGCGGGCCCAAAATTATCTACCATAATTGTAATTTTTTCATTTGAAGCCTTCAATTTCCAATTTTTAACTACTTTCATACCTTGTTCGATATCAGTAACTTCAATAACTACAAAACCCCCATATTTTTCTATATCAATAGAAGAAATGATATTGGACAAACACTCTTCTTCACTTTCCAAAGAGTTTTGGAGAGAAAACAAGTCGTTTTCCTTAATCATTAATGCATCTCCCCTATTCAATCTATGAGTAAGACCACCTCCAACGTGAACAGCCCATTTATCTAAAAGTCCCCAATTAGTTTTCCTTGTAGAAGCAATTTTGATTGGTTTAGAAGCTTCAACCCACCGTGAAGTATTGCTTGAAATCCCAGATAGTCTGCTAATTATATTCAAAAGTACTCTTTCCATTAATAATATGCTATCAGCCTCACCATAAATTTTTACTACAACGTCTCCTTTATTTATTACATCGCCATTTTCTACCATCCAGGTAACGTCAATATTATCAAAAAAATTGTTAATAAATCTGTTAACAACTAATTTACCACAGAAAATCCCTAATGAATTAGAGTAGACTACTGCTTCAATTATTTTTTTCGATCCCTGACCACCAAAATCATCTTCAACCATAGAATGTAACCATCTATCTATTGAATCTGCGAATAAATCTGTCAGTATCCCCTTATTTGACAACTTCTCAGACCTATCATGCGGTAATCTAAGCATACAAATACCCACTAAAATTAATCCTTTTTTTCATACCAAACATAATTCAAATCATTTAATTCTCTCAAAACTTGCTTCTACTACAGACAGACACGATAGAATATCGTCTACAGTAGAACGAACAGTGCTGAGATTTTCACTATTAATTGAAATTACCAACTTCGCAAGGTTCTCTTCATGGATTATTTCCATCTCAAAGGACTCCGGATCATCTGGCCCTATTGATAGCATCAGAGATTCTGCCATCTCCTTACTCCCTTTCCAAATAATTTGTGTATTATTCTTACCGTTCATAGTATCTACCGAAGATTTTAGACCCCCCAGAATCTATTTTCTGAGACTAATTCATCATCTTCTGAAAAAGATTGAACTATTACTCTCAACATGTAGTATAGTACAAGAGTTATTACTGGCAAATACCAATCATTGTAAATCTGACTAGTTGTAACATCATAATCACCAACTCCCAAAACTTGAATTGTTACCGATAGAATAGCATCTGCAAATGTGTAAGCAACGGCACCCAATCCTACCAATAGCACTGTTCTTCCGGTAAATGAACCTTCTTTCCATCTCAATACTCCTAGCGACAAAGAGAAGGAGAATAACGAAATTAGTAACCAAGGTAATACTTCATCAAAAGTAGTAATTACTTGCAAAATAACAGTCTGATTAATATCCGGCTCAGTCATTTTCTGATATGAAAGTAATATAGCTAATAAGATAGAAATAATTGAAAGCCCCCATAGTAATGATGAGAAAAGACCACCTGTAGCACTATCTCTCATATCCATCATTAATCTCTCCATTTGTTGTTCCCAACCCAGTCCTTTCTGGAGTAACCAAACCCCTATGATCAGGGGAAGCGCACCTATCAAAACAATTCCATTAGGCAGCATTAATCCCAAACCCAATATAATCATAAATATTGATAGTGGAACCAATAATCTAGCACGAAATCTTGGATCTTCTATTGCCTTTACTATGTAGTAGTATGTTCCTTCAATACCCTTAGATTGTCTTACAATAATTTTCTCTATTGTGTCTACTCTTAGTCTTGAAGTTACTATTGGTAGAGCTGCCTCGTCATCTGCTCCATCAGTTACTAATAGAGCAGTATCGGGCTGAAATTCCTGAATTACTTCGTCTAATTGACTAGCAATGGCTCTGTCACTTCTAGGACCAACCCTCACATCTCCAGTTAGAATTGCTATCTCAACTTCATCACTAGGCTCTGCATTTTCAGCTAATCTATCATGATGATTCAATGCACCTAGTATGGCATTAGTATCAGATTCTTCTGGATCAGCTATTCCCAACCTAAGCGCAGCTGCAAGCGCCGATTTTCTTCCAATAACTGGCCCTCTGATGCCAGCTTTGACTCCTAAATCATTATCTCTATCAATCGTGATTACTAGAGTTCTAACCATGTAACCTCTCCTGATGTATGATAGGGCGACTTTACTTAAGAGTCATCGCCCATATTGTGTCCCTCACTACTTCCTTTTTCAATATCTTGTGAACCTATCGAAAATCTTCCTTTCTGTTTAATTCTAATATACTTCAGAGGATGATCCATCCACTCTTGATCACACAGATAATCATCTCCTAGTTGAACAGGACATCTAGCATTAGTCTTCAATGATGAACATCCATGTGGAGTATATTCACGTTCATATATTTGATTTACCTGATAATTTGTAGTATCGGGAGCATAATCTGGAGCATTACTGAAAAAAGAACAGGTTTGCTCCTGAGAAATTCCAATTGCTCTAGAGAATGCAGCTAAAAATACTCTACCAACATGATTAACATTAATTCCTTGATTCAACTCACTAATTGTAGATTCATAACAAGGAGGCCAGTCCTCTCTTAAAGCTGCGTTAATTGGCATTTCAGCTTCTACCTGTTCAGACATCAAACTCATTATCTTCTCTACTGAATCGGTGAATTTTGATGCAAATTCATCATCCATTCTGGCCATTCTTTCAACACAATCATCGTATAATTGCTGCCTGATTCTTTCTTTGATAAGTCTTGAAGTTCGTCCGGAACTTGATTCTCCAAATCCCGAATTCAGGCATACCCACCCATTACTAACAGGCCTGTTGACTAATCGCCAATATTTTCCCGAAATTTTGGGGCTTAACTCAATAAAATCAGAAAGAGGAACCCAATACTCTAGCTCTCCCGCCTCATTCTCTCGCAAATCAATAGAAGAAAGATATGTACTCGAAATCAAGGAAAAATTACTCATTTCCAAGCTCATTAAATGATCAGCTCTACTAGCTTCTCCTTCTACCCATCTTGCTAACAATCGTTCATCAAATGATGCACAAACTACTAACATTGAATGTAGAAAAGACAGAAATTCCATCATTCTACCTACGTCTGTGGATACATCTAGAGTGTGAGAAACTCCCATAGAGTCTTTTTGAACTATAGAATCAATAAGTCTAACTCTAGCTTTAATCCTTATATCTTCCAACCAAGGAGCATCAATTAAATCCTCAATTGTAATATTATTTTCTTCCAATAATTCTTTCAAGAAAGACTCACTTTGTGGTAAAAATGGATATCTTGCTAGTAATCCCTCATCCTCTATTTCTGGAACCACAAGTGGTATTGGCATGGGTGCCAGTCAGCAGCTAGGGTTCTTGAATACTCACCTGTCCCTTCCACTGGAGATTATGGAAAACGAAGTGCCTTTTATCCTAAATCCAATAGATTCTAGACTATTGGAATTACAGGATAATGTTAGAGATTTTTTCAATTGGAAACTTAAAGATGATTACTTAAGTGCTAATCAGTTATTGTCTACAGTAGAACAAACCTCGATAAATACTTGGTCGAGAATTAACAGGACTATCGCACTCCAGAAACTAGTAGAAAAACTAACACTTAATCAACCAAAAATCACAGTAATTGGTGCGGCGATAGAATTAGAAGAATTTTGCAAATCTCTAGAAAAACCAGGAAAAATTGTAGCAGCAGATGGAGCTGTAGGAATTTTCTCCAATCTCCCAAAAAACCTCAATCAAGAAGCTTGGTCAAGACTTTCATGTATTGTTAGCGATGGTGATGGTGGAATCGGTACAGACTTAGCATTCAAGAAACAAGTCCCATTTGTCCTTCATTCACATGGCGACAACAAAAAAGATTGGAAAAATCTCATTGAAATAGGACTTGAAATGAAAACTCCACCTGAATTAGTTCTAACCCATCAAACCCCAACTAATATCGAAGGAATGCATAATCCAGGTGGATTTACAGATGGAGATAGAGCACTCTGTTTTTTACTTTCTTTAGGGGTAAAAAAATCACAATTAAATATATTAGGAACTAGGACAGATATTGTTGGTAAATGGTCCGGTAAAACTAATCATAAAACTAAATTAAAGAAACTTAAGTGGATGGAAACAGTTTTACAAATTCTAGAAGTCAAATTCTAGAACTTATATTTCGAAAGTACCTACTTCAATTTCTGATCCATCGCTGTTAATTGTTCCACTTAATTCCTCAGTATTACCTTTATTATTGATAGTTACATTGTAAGATGACTCAGACTCCTGATTATCTGATTCTAGATGCTTTATCATCACTCTGTAAATTCCTGGAGAAGGACTAACATCCCACTTAACTTCCTGTCTTTTTATATCTGGATTATAACTATCCAAGTCAAAACTTCCGCTAGATGAAGGTCCACTAAAGAAAGAAACTATTTCTTCCTCTGGAGTAATTACTGATAGGGCTAAGTCAGATTCAGATTCCCAATCTAACACGACCGACACCTCTTCACTTGATGTTCCAATCCTTTTTCTCATTGCGTCTACATCCCTCGCTTCAGAAAACTCTTCTTTATCATTTGAGGCCTCTTCTTTAACCTCTGCCACCTCTTGTGATGACCCAGGCTCAGCTATTGCATATTTTGCCACAAATTGTAAATCATTACTCTTTTCCAAAGTTCCTTCGTAGAATCTCTTACTTTCACCGATCGAAAGACTGACCGAATAGTCGGTAGCGTTTTTTCTATGAATACGATTCAAAAAAGGAGCCCAAGCAAAAATTCCTTTTGAATGTATTTTGTAGTGTCTAATTCCTATCCTATACACCCCTGGTGGTGGAGTCTTAGTCCAAACAATATTTTCTACAGGAGTTTTTGAAGTCGGTTTGAAATTCATATCTATATCTAACTCACCACCACATGAAGATTTTCTATTATCATGATAAATATGTTCTCCACTAGGGGTAATTACATGTAAATCTAAATCATTCCAATTATTCCACATCAGGCTAACCTGTACCGAACCACGTTTTGCTCCTTCTCTCTCTAATCTCTTCTCCAATGCAGAAAGCTCTTTCGCGCTAATTTCTGCTTCTTGTACTCCTGCACCTATTACTGAACCATCTCCTAACGAATCTGCAGTAATTGTTGTTAGGGACCTATCTCGCCTATCACTCCGCCTCCTAGCTACTGCCCTATCGGAGATATGATCTGGCAAATTACCCCTTGTAGAGGGCAAAATAGTCCTTCTTTTTCCCGATCTTGCAATTCGGTATAATCCAATAAAAATTGGTAAAATGGCTATGCCGATGACTAGCAGGGATGGGAGGTCCACGTAGTCGAACGGGAGCAATGTCTTTTCATTACATCGGTCAAATCATCCCAATAGACATAAAACTACTTACTAGCCGGTTGTTTCATAATGAGGATAAGACTCCTCTACAAGGAGGGGAGCGGAAGCGATGGGATTTAAAAATTCCAACAACGTAAAAAAAGGAGTGAAAAAATGAAAAAAATCGCTGTACTGCTTGCTATTCTATTTGTCGCACCCATGGCATCTTTCACTCACGACAGTAACCTTACTTTTTCTGAAAAATCTAATTCTGCCAAATCTGTAGATGCAGATGTTGCAGTAATCGATCTAAATGTAACTACGAATTCAGTATATGTGGGGGCCACCCCTACTTTATCTCCAATTTCTCACACAATAAAAGTAGACATTCTCAACTTAGGTGGCTCTACAGGAGAAGGAAATCTCACTCTTGAAGTCAATACAGGTTCAGGCTTTACCGAAGTTGACAGAAGAATCGTGAGTATCAATGCAGCACAACAAGAGTCGCATCTTCTATATTGGGATGCCAGTTCATTATCTGGAGCCGGTTTTTCTATCAAAGCTACATATGAAGTAAACTTGACTATTTCCACAGATTCGGATATGACAAACGATGTTTTAACTATGCAAGGAATTAGTGTATCATCTGTAGAAAACGCTATTTCAATTTCAGACTCTCTACCTTCGGAGGGGGCCTCATTAGCTAGAGCTCAGTGGGTAGGAGAAATTACAGTTTTAAATACAGGAAACGAACCAGTCAATGTTTCAGCTCAACTATCTTTGACTTCTACTACTTCCGGACAACAGATTCAAATACAATCTTCAACAGTTAACAATTTACCAGGAAGCTTAGCAAATCCTACCCAGCCAGAAAATATATCTTTAACTTTCGATGCTACCTCTCTTGAAGGGACTTATACCATATCGGGTAACTTACTCATAGTAGGGCCATCTGGCAATCCCCTAACTACTACTATCCAGTCTAGAACAATTTCATTCGTGGCCCTAAGGGCAACACTAATTTCTGCTAACAATAGAAATGTTGACCCAGGAGGCCAAACTATTCCTAACTTCATATTACAGAATTCTGGAGATGAAGGAGATAATTTTTCAGTTACTCAATCTAATTCTACCTTAGGACCAATTGACTGGGTCCAATCTCCGGGAGTGATTTACTCTGGGGCATCTCCTTTAGAGGTTAATTCTGGACAAGCAGTCGCAATCCAAATTCCAGTTACTGTTCCACTTACAGCAGGACTTTCTGAATCAGTGACTGTAACAATTACGGTAATCAGTCAGGCAGCAGGCTACAGGCTTACAGCATCTTCTACTGTTATGGCTGGAGCTCTTTATCAAGCTGAGATAAGTCAAAATCATAGCCATCAAAATGGACCTACATTTGCAAATATAACTCCTGGAGAACCTAGAACCATTGATTATACATTAATCAATTCAGGTACAGCTCCAGCTCAGTTTGACATTTATGTATCTCCCACTGAATCAGTTCCAGCATGGGAGATTAATTCACCCGTAAAAAGAACTGACCTTATTTTGCCTAATGAGACAAGAACAATCCCAGTAACTATATCAACTCCAACTCTTCTTAAGTCATCAAGAGTTTCAAGGACTTCTTCTCTCTTTTCTCCTAAACCAAGCATAACACCTGATTTCGTCCTTGATATTCCGCTTTCTTTTAAATATTTCAAAACCTCTAAACTCCTGTCATATTTAGCTTGTATTCTTACCTCTTTTGTAAGTCTTCTAACAGTTTCTAGATTATGAGAAACCACTTCAGGAGCAACTTTAATTATTCTATCAATATTTTCGGTTTCTCCTTTAAAATCAGGAATTAAGGTTTCAATGGTTGTATTAGGATTTAGATCTCTAATTGCGTTAACAGTTTCTGCCCAAATAATGGAACCACCGTCTTTTATATCATCTCTATCAACCGATGTAATTACTGCATGTTTAACACCCATTATATTAATTGACCTAGCAACTTTAAAAGGTTCAAGCTCGTCAACTGGCAATGGGCTTCCTGTCTGGACATTACAAAAACCACATGATCTAGTACAAATGTTTCCTAGTATCATAAAAGTAGCAGTTCCTTCAGTCCAGCATTCACCCATATTTGGGCAATTACCAGATACACATATTGTATGAAGTTTATTTTCTTCTACTGTTGATCTTAGTTGAGTATACTTTTTGCCTATTGGAAGTTTAACTCTAATCCAATCAGGTTTTTTAGTTCTGACCTTTTCTTTAGAGTCAGACTTTGGTAGATTTAGTTTTACCCAGCCTTGATTTACTGTTTTTGTCTCAGACATATCATGCAAAGATACAAACTATATAAACCTGGTCAAAATGTATCCAAATGCAAAAAGACTTAAAAATAAAATTCCAGCTATACTTAAAATTCTTAATGATTTAGAAGGCTTATGCTGATCAGGCATATTTTTACTTGTAACAAGCTTATAATTTAATATTGCATAAAATGGTGCAGTAATAAAGGATAATACAGTTGCAATTTCAACTAAGGCACCCATTTCAGTTAGTAAGAAATAAAATATTAACATTGTACCTATTGCTAATATAGATATCCAATGAAAATAGTAGTTCTTATTAGAATTTTTTGTTAATAATTGGGTAGCTCTTGACATGGTTCTTGGAGATGCATCAAGGGTAGTAATTGTAGTACTAAGCATTGTTGTAAATGCACATATTGATATGATTAAATATAAATTGTCTCCTAAGTTTGAAGTATAAAGTTCTATAAGCTGACCTGCAAATACACTCCCACTACTTGAAAAACTAATTCCTGAATTATACATTACAAGTGCACCAAGAGTAACAAAACAGATACCTAAAAAAACGGTTGCTATATATCCAACATTGAAATCAAATAGACTATCTTTTTTTGTTATTTTTTGAGTTTTATTTTTTTCTATAGCCCAAATAGAATGCCATATAGAAATATCTAAAGGAGCTGGCATCCATCCCATAAAAGCTACTAAAAAAACTAAACCTGCACCTGATGGAAATACCTGTTCAAAACTGTTTGCCTCGATAGTATTTAAAGAAGCTACACCAGTAGAAAGAATTGTACTAATTGCTAAAATTAAAATAATAATCTTAATCATCTTATCTAGTAAATTATATTTGCCAACTAATAAAATTAAGTAGCACGATACAGTTATTATTAAACTCCAAATAACCATGTTATCAGTAAAACCAAAAAGGCTTGAGGCAAGTCCAGCAGTAACTATTGTAACGGCAGTCTGAATAGTAAACATTGTTAAAATATTTAAAATAAAATATGCTATTAAAAAAAA
>LURV01000034.1 GCA_001629205.1 Marine group II euryarchaeote REDSEA-S30_B12 | reverse complement strand
GGGACACTAGTCATAGTATTCTCACTATGAATGATATATCCTTCATCGTCAGTAACTAATTGCCCTTCTAAAAATTTAGTAATCGGTTTATGGCCAATAGCAATAAATGCTCCACTGCAAACAATTTCTTCTATTTCCCCATTTCTAGGATCTTCAAGTAAAGCTCCAGTTAATCCTTTTTCATTAGATAACCATTTCTTAATTGTTCGAAATGTACGAATTTCTATTTTTGGATTATTTAATGCTCGATCGTACATTACCTTTGAAGACTTGAAAACATCTCTCCTGTGAATAATGGTAACTTTACTAGCAAATCTAGTAAGAAAAGTAGCTTCTTCCATAGCAGAATCGCCACCCCCGACGACTATAATTTCTTCATCCTTGAAAAAAGCTCCATCACAGGTTGCGCATGTAGATATTCCTCTGCCCTTCTGCTCCTCTTCACCTTCTGCACCCAACCAAATCGCCTCAGCTCCAGTGCAAATAATAAGCGAATCTGCTTTGTATTCCATATTTTCAACCAAAACGCGAAATGGCCTTTTAGAAAGATCAACTCTCTCTACATTTTTATCCTGAACCTCTAGTCCAAATTTTTCTGCTTGCTCCCTCATTTCCATCATCATTAAAGGTCCCTCGACCCCATTTGGATATCCTGGAAAATTTTCAACATCCGATGTCAACATTAACTGCCCTCCAGACATATATCCAGCAAACATCAATGGTTCGAGTAATGCTCTAGCAGCATAGAGTCCTGCAGTGTATCCAGCGGGTCCCGAGCCAACTATGATTACTCTCTTCACGCCTGCACTCATATAACTTCGAACACAAACTATCACTTGAATATTCACAGAACTTACATCCATTTTCATATATAATTACAAAATAGTAATATATAACTTCAAATTCGGAATTTTATGCCTAAATATTTGTATTCAGGAAACTATACTGCAGAAGGAGCAGCAGGATTACTAAGAGAGAGTGGAACAGCAAGACACGAAGAAGCGAAGAAAATTGTAACTTCAATGGGAGGGAATCTGGAAGCATATTATTGGTGCTACGGAGAGAAAGATTTCCTAATGATTCTAGATATTCCATCAGAATCAATGGCGATTAAATTTTCTTTAGCCATTGGTGCATGGGGTGGATTTCAAGGAAAATTAACACCAATAATTACCGTAGAACAGATGGATCAAGCAATTTCTACTGATTTACCTGAAATGCGCCTTCCAGGTGAATAAATAAAAAATTTATAATTATTCTACCATTGTATAAACTGCATTTACCGCCGATCTAGAATGAGACTCTAGTCTAGAATCTATATGTTGAGCTTTTGCTCCAGGACCAATAATACCTAGGCCTATTGGCTTGTCATGTTTGATCTGCAAATCTAATATAGAATTCGTAACTGCTTGTCCAATGACCTGCCCATGTTTTGTCTCACCTTTTTCTATAATTCCAAGAACTACCGCTCCATCAATAGAATCATCTTTCAATGCCCTATCTAGAGCCAATGGAGTTTCCATAGCTCCTGGTACCTTTATAATTTCTACAATTTCTACTTTATTCATTTTAGCCTCATCAATTGCATACCCTATCATTCTTTCAGCTTCTTCTTTGTGGAATTCTCCGCATATGATAACTATTTTCACACTATTTCCTCCTCATTATCGTCTGAACTATCGATTGAGTCTGAGAATCAATTTCAAGATTAACGAACTCCCCTACATCTTTTTGTCCGATTGTAGTTACCCTTAGAGTCTCTGGGATAATATGTAGCTCAAATGAATTATTTGAAACTGAACCAATAGTCAAAGATATCCCATCTACAGCTATATATCCCTTTTCCATGATATAAGGGTTAACATCTTCTGGAATTTCAATAATTATGTCGACCCCTTCTCCCCTATCTTCAATTTCAAGTATACGAGCCTTGGTCATAATATGGCCAGATAATATGTGGCCACCCAATTCATCTCCAAATTTTAGTGAACGTTCAATATTTACATTATCTCCTTCTTCTTTCATACTCATTGTGGTTCTTCTCAAAGTTTCATCAATAACATCAAAATCTACAATATCTCCATTTATTGAAACCACAGTTAAACATACTCCATCTATTGAAACGCTAGCACCAACAGTCAAGTTCTCTAGATAAGGTCCCAAATCAATAGAAAAACTTCTAATTTCTTTCTTTTCAATAATTCTAGTTATCTCAGCAGTTCCTGCCACAATTCCTGTAAACATCTAATCTTCCTCGTAAGGTCCACCTTCATTACTGGGCCATAAATCAAGAATTTTTGATATTATCTTTCTAGTGCCATCTAAATCATCTGATAAACCATCTACTCTGATTATTTCCACGGACGTGTAACCATGTTCATCAAGTCCAGACCTAACTGAATCAACGGAGTGCTTCTGATCATATCCTAAGGCAATTATATCTGGCTTTATATCTTCAAGAATTTTAAAAATTGGAATGGATGGTGGATTTCCCACTATTGCTAAATCAACTGGTTTTAATCCCCTTACCATCCTACAACGTAACTCATGACCCGTAATCGGCTCATGTTTCTGCTTCCTAACTGTATCATCATGAGCAACAACAACAATTAATTCATCACCTAGTGATTTAGCTTGCTCAACATAGTGTAAATGTCCAGCATGTAATAAATCAAAAACTCCTACTGCCATTACTCTAGTCATACAAATCCCCTACTAATTTTCAAAAATAGTTTCCAATATATCTTCGCCAGTAATCATTGGAATATTATTAATTCTAGAGTACTCTTTCGCACTATTTACAGAAAGGGCATTATCTCCTTCAGGTTCCAACATCTCAGCCCCTATAGTACAAGGTAGTAAACCAGCAAGCCTAGCTATTGCGACAGCTAATTCAGTATGGCCCTGTCTAACCGAAAGTCCTCCCGGTGATTCTCTACAAACTGGGATATGACCCGGGGTCCTAAATTCGGAGCCTAAACAATCTCTAGCTTCTTCTTTAGAGCTACCAGATGATAACATTTCTGAAGCCAATTCACCAAATCTCCGTGTAGTCAATGCGCGATCTCTGTCCGTAATCCCAGTGTAGGTATTTCTATGATTTATAGAAAGAGTAAACGCTGAGCGACTATCGTATTGCAAGTCGTTAGTGATTAAATTCTTTAGAACAGGATTTTCAGAAATTAATGCAGGATGGGTATGAATATCTTGTAGCCAAGGAAGCCCGAATAAATCTCCAATTTCATCCCCTATCGCCAAAAATAATAATCCACCACAATCTTTTCTCAATTTTCGAATTACTTCGGGATTTGTTTCAGTAGCTGGCCATAATAAATCAGTTTCACATTCTCTAAAGTCGGAATCAAATATCATTACAGGATTTCCCATTCTGAATGCAGATATTGCCCTCTCCAAGTTAGAACTCATGCCTCGCGGAGGGGCCATAGATATCCATGTTTTTCGGTACTAGAAAAAATGATGTCTAAAGCCCTCTCGGATATATTCAATATGCATTCAATTTCAGTTCCTGTTCGAATTGATCTTGCGGGTGGTTGGACTGATGTTGGTCCTTATCCCCATGATTATGGTGGAGAAGTGGTAAATTTCACCATTGACAAGAGAGTAACCATTACTAATATAAGTAAAAATAAGTTTGAAGATAATGAAATAAAATTTGATGTCCCAAGAGGCGCAGGATTAGGTACTAGCAGCGCAATGAATGTGGCGATTAATGCTATAAAATATCCAAACTTATATCCTCATCAGATTGCTAAAAAAGCGTTTGAGGATGAGTTAAAAAGTGGAAATATTTGTGGAAAGCAAGACCATTGGGCTTCATCCCATGGAGGTTTTAATCATCTTCTTTTTATAGGCGAATCTGTAGAGATATTACCGTTTGAACCAATGAAATCATCATTGAATTGGCTTAGGAAACACCTCATAATCTTATTCTCTGGAATTACTCGAGATTCTGGTAAAATGCAAGAAATAGTTTGGAAAAGATATGCTAATGGAGATGAAGATGTAATTAATGGACTTTTCAAAATTAGGTCTGCAACTAAGATGATGGCCAAAGGACTTCAATCTGATAGAAGAGATCTTATTGTCAAATCCTTAAGAGAGGTTAGTAGTGGAGTAGATGAAATCAGTAGTGATATTCAAGGGCCTTTCAAATCTGTTACTGAAGACTTGATTGAGAATAATAAGATTGTAGCATGGAAAGCTCTAGGAGCAGGCGGAGGTGGATGTGCAGCTCTACTATGCGCCCCAAACTGTATAGATGATGTCATTGCACATATCAATCATAACTCATGGAAAATAATTAATTGGGATTATGATCATTCAGGTATAATTGTCCATAATTGAATTTTCAATAGCGAAGACTCAAACCCTACACTCATTCCGTAAGTTCGTGATTTACCTTAGAATGCCCTATTCGATAATTTCAACTGTAGTATTAGTTATCTGTTTGGGCACAACGTCTTCATTAGCACAAAGCGAAAATGAATTACAACCAAGTGTTACTAACAATAACATGTATTTTTGGGGAGATGAACAATTAGAAAACTGCTGGAATCATTTCAATCAGAACGATTCTTCCGGTTCATCAAGCGATGGTTTTGGTGAGATTGAATTTCCCGAAGGTCAGGTAGTAAGTGTGGACCTGACATGTACTTTCCAAGGTGAATTTTTAGAAAATTTATACTTAAACAGCACAGGTGATGCTGGTGGTCCACAATCTATTCAGATCCAAATGGCATTCCAAATTGATTCAGGAAATTGTAATGATGGAAATGAATGCAAAGACCTAACAATAACACTCCTAAAAGACAATATACAAATTTCTCAACATATCGAACCTGTAAACAATGTAAATAATGGCCAAGACTACTCTTTCGTTTGGAATATAGATGTAAATGAAACTATCTCCACTTGGAATAAAAGCTCAGAAGAACCGACTTTCAAAATCGAGTATTCAGCACCAGCAGTTAATAATGTCCAATGTAACTCCCCAATTCCAATACCTGGTTCAGATTGTACTGGTAATTTCAGGATGTACTTTTCAAATAATCAAGAAAATCTCGAAGTAAAGGCCGAATTTCCAATAATAAAAAGTTTAGAACAAAATCCTTCAAATTCTGAAGTTGTAGCGTTAAGCTCTACTGTATTCTTCATTCCATTTTTACTTGTAATTGCACTTTTAATATCTGTGATGATAAGAGAAAATTGGAGTGCAGTTTTCTTACCAGAAAAAGATAAACAAGAACATATTGAAAGTTTAACTTTCTACACTAGAATCTCAGATACATTACAAACGAGAATATATGATCCCATAACAAGATTACCAGAGAATATGAGAAACGCTAAGACCGAATGGGATGAAGGTTCAAATTTATCCGATAGTAGAATTAGAAGATATGTTTCATTATCAATTCTATACACAGCTCAAGGATTGCCTTGGGGATTTACTTCAGTGGCATTTGCAGCTTTCTTAGTAGATAATGGATCAAGTGCGGATGATGTTGCTGCTCTATTTGCGCTAGTCGCACTTCCTTGGACTTTCAAATTTATCTGGGGGCCAATGATTGATGTGATCCAAATTCCTACCTATGGAAGGAGGAGGCCTTGGGTTCTATTCGCACAAACTGGAATGATAATTACATTAGGATTCTTACTATTCATTCCAGATTTCAACGAATCACTCTCTCTAGTGACTACTGTTTTATTTATTCATAATTTGTTTGCATCTCTCCAAGATGTTAGCGTAGACGCACTAGCGGTAGATATTCTTCAGCCCGAGGAAGTAGGAACTGCTAATGGATTCATGTTCGCTTCTAAGAGATTGGGAATAATTGCAGGTGGTGGAATTTTAGGTTTACTGGTTGTTCCTTTCGGAATTAAGACCGTAATCACTATTCAATTGCCATTATTATTTTTAATAATGTTAATGCCACTTTTCCTTAAGGAAAACCCAGAAGATAAACTATTTCCATGGAACCAAAAAGTTGAAAATAAGATTACTAAAAATTCTCAAACAAGTTCAAATTTAGATAATGAGAATTTCGTTGACAAGGTGAAAAATATTGTCACAGCTTTCTCTATAAAATCACCATTCATCTTCATATTCATTTGTCTTTTGGGAGAATTTTGGTACTTTATTGATCCAATTATTATTGAGATATTTATCGAAGACTCTGGGTGGACTCAGTCAGAATACAATTTCATAATGGGAATACTAGTCGTTTTTGCAGTAATGATCGGGCAATTAGTTGGTGGTTTCATGGGAGATTTGTATGGAACTAGAGAACTAGCTATGATTGGATTTACTCTATTAGCACTAGCTAATGCAGGAGTTGGATTACTTAGTAACTTCTGGATGAATAAATATGTGATGATATTGTTTTTGGTTATTAGAGGATTTATTGTAGGCTTCGCAATCATAAATATGATTGCTGTAGCAATGAGATTAACTTACAGTAAAGCTGGTGGTTCCCAATTTACAGCATATATGTCAATGCTAAATCTATCAGCTGTAATTGGATACAAATTTACAGATTATATGGTAGAAATTTTTGATTTTGTTACTTGTATGTACATCGGAGGAGCTTTTACCCTAATTTCTGTAATATTATTGATATTTATCGATCCAGATCAGACAGATAGAGAGTTAGAAGGTAAAATAAAGGATTTTGACAGAGACAGAGATTTAGGAGAAACACCTAATTATTGGGAAGAAGGAGGCGGTAAAACTGTACCAACTTCATGAATGGTTACAAAAAACTGATTCAGACTTTCTTGTTTTTTCTCAAACAATTTGTCCATACTGCGATTTAGCAGAAAGAACCCTAAATACAAATAATCATTCTTACAAGGTAGTTAATCTCGATTATGAGGGAGATTTACGTTCTAAAATAGTAGATGAAACCGGACACAGAACTGTGCCTATGATATTTGATCTAAGAGGTGAAAATCCCATCTTTGTTGGTGGTTCCGATAATTTACTAGAATATCTTTAGAGCGTCCAAGAATACGTGATAGCGCCTGCAATCATTATTCTCAGGTTTGAATTTCCAGTAAATGTGGCAGTAAAAGTATATTCTTCAGTAGGATATTCAATTGATCCTATAACACTCTTTTCGCTGGATCCTGGGCCCCAAATCTTAGTTATAACCGAACTCGATAAGTGATCTCTCAAGGTCAGTGTAATTGAAGAAGATCCACTTCCACATTCTACATCATAAAAGTATACCATTTCATTCCATTCACCATCATTGGGATGGTCATCTACGAAGAATGAATCTCTAATCTCGAAGTCAATTCCTGAATCCATCCAAGTACCATTGTATAAATCGCCGCCCCTGACAAAAAAAACCTCTCCTGTATGATTTTCTCCATAATCAGCTAATTGCATCCTTAATTGGTCAACTCCATCTGCATTTTTCCAAATGAATGTTCTGAAGAATTTCAAACTCCTATCAAAAACATAATCTATTTTCGACCCATCTGCAGAAGTAGCCGAGACTGTAGCCGCACTTCCCTCTACATCAATCACAGTTGCTACCCACTCATGGGTGAATAATGAGAAAGTCCAAGAATTTGCTTTCGAAAAAGGAAATGATAAAACATTTTGCGAAACTCCGTTTTCAAATGTACTCAAATTCGAATGAGTCATTCTTCCTAGGAATGGATTATGATTCAATACCGAATGACGCTTCGCTTCTGTAAGGCTGGAAATAGCCAACATATATGCCGTCCCACCTTCTTCTTCATCGCTTGCAACCACCAGACGAGCAGTATCATCACTGTAATCTGGAGTTGAAAATGTATAAAGCCACCAATCGCCAACTTCCCAAGTAGGTACCCCTAAACCAGTCTCATTTTCGCTTTTATTATCATCAGAACCTAAGCAACCACTTATCGATGATAGTAAAATTAGGATTGTCAATACTGCCCCGTTGTCTAGATTCATGACTATCCGTGACAACATCCAGTGAAGAGATTGACGCAATCTCGTTTGACTAAATTAATCCTGTCAATGTAAGTCCTGGGGCTATAACTACTGCAACAATTGACATCAGCTTAATTAGAATATTCAACGAAGGGCCACTAGTATCTTTGAATGGATCACCAATCGTATCTCCAATTACTGCTGCGTCATGTGAAGAATCTCCTTTTGCAGATCCCTCAATATGGCCCTGCTCTATTGCCTTCTTTGCGTTATCCCAAGCACCTCCAGCATTAGCCATAAATAGTGCCATAAGAACTCCAGTGACT
>LURV01000033.1 GCA_001629205.1 Marine group II euryarchaeote REDSEA-S30_B12 | reverse complement strand
GTATTACCATTTCCAGAAAAGCTCTGTTGGATGAAGATATTCCTAGGGGAGACTACAGATTCAATGTTATGAATCACTTGCTAGTTCCTCACCACGAGTTAGTAGATATAGACAAAGAGGAAGAAGAATTAGAGCCATGGGGGCTAATTCAATCTGATTCTTATGGTCAAAATAGATTGGCTAAAGAATTACTTCCTAAAATTCTGATCACAGATCCAGCAATTCAGGCTCTGAAGGAAATGGCAGAATTAGAAAATGATGAGCTACCAGCAGGTTGGCTCACAAATAGAATCGTAAAGATAGAAAGATACAGTAGATCTGCAGGATTTTCTGTAGCTTACAGATTAATTGTTGAGAGGACATAAGGGTGAGATAAAAATGAAAGAAGTTGTTGAAAGCTATTTCAATCAAAGAAGCTTGGTGAATCATCAGTTAGCTTCGTACAACGACTGTATACCGATTGGTGACGGCAGAGAAAGTAGAATGGAGAAAATTGTTCGTAGTATCAGAATTGGAAGCGATGAACAAGTTGAAGATGACGAAGGTGGGTTAGTAAAACTGGATTTATTGGATAAAGAAATCATAGTCCGATTAAAGAACGTAAGACTAGGTGCACCTATAGTAAAGGAAGCTAATGGTGCCGAACATCCGGCCACTCCGCTTGAATGTAGACTTAGGAAATTAACATACTTCTCTCCAGTGTATTTAGATTTCAAAATTTATCGTGATGACCTTCCACCTTCTTCAGGTTCTGAATTTGGATTCCAAGAGGAAAAGGGCGTCCATATTGGAAATTTACCAATAATGGTCCGTTCATCGATGTAATCTACACCAGAATCACATAGATGAAAATAGGAAGTTAGTTACAGATTCATCTCCGGAAGATGCAGACAGACTTGTTAAGTTACTACGCAAATCCGGTGAAGATCCGCTTGATCCTGGAGGGTATTTTATAATCAATGGTACCGAAAGAGTGCTAATTTCAATGGAAGATTTAGCACCCAACAGAGTGACAGTAGAGAAAAATAAAAAATATGCACATGAAACACAAGTTGCAAAGATTTTTTCTCAGAAAGATGGAGTTAGAAAGCCATTAAATGTGGAAAAAAGAAGAGATGGAATGTTAATGGTGAAAGTTCCTAGCGCGGGTACAACACCAGTTCCACTAGTATTATTGATGAGAGCCTTAGGGGTAGAAAATGATCGTGAAATCTTCGCTTCAATAGCAGGTCCCCCTGAAGCAATGAAGTTTACTGTCGCAAATCTAAATGATGTCAGAGATAACGAAGAATATGCAGTTGATACTTGTGAAGAGGCACTTTCTTGGTTAGAAAAGAAATTTGCAGCTGGTCAACAAAAAGAATACCGCGAGTCAAGAATACAAAATCTTCTTGATAATGAATTACTGCCTCATTTGGGGTCCAATATATCTAACAGAGAGAAGAAGGCAATCTTCCTAGGAAGGATAGCAAGACAAGTTCTAGAAATGGCAATAAAAGACAAGGATCCAAACGATAAAGATCATTATGCGAATAAAAGAGTCAGGTTAGCTGGAGACTTAATCGAAGATTTATTTAGAGTTAGCCTTCAACAACTTGCTAGAGATTTAAAATATCAACTCGAAAGACACCATAACAGAAAAAGAGAGCTTAGAATTACTGCTTGCCTAAGGCCAGATGTTCTTACAACAAAAATACAACACGCTTTAGCTACTGGAAACTGGGTTGGTGGCAGATCCGGAGTAAGTCAGTTACTAGATAGAACAACTTATCTATCGGCATTATCTCATTTAAGAAGAGTCACAAGCCCTCTAGTAAGAAGTCAACCACATTTCGAAGCACGAGATCTTCACCCCACACAATGGGGTAGATTATGTCCCAACGAAACTCCTGAAGGGCAAAACTGCGGTTTAGTGAAAAATGCCGCACAAATGATTGATGTTTCTGAAGAAGTTCCAGAAAATGATGTCAAAGATTTACTAAAAGAGGCAGGAGTAAATGATAATCCCGATGGATGGGCCGATGGTTCAAGAATTCATGTAAATGGAGACATTTTTGGATTACATAAACGCCCGCAAAAATTAGTTTCACAATTCAAGCGTCGCCGGCGTTCAGGAAGAATTAGGCCAGAAGTCAGTATTCGTCATGATGTAGAAAATCGTGATGTTTTCATCAACACAGACAGAGGAAGAATGTTACGACCCCTCCTAATTATTGATCATGGCAGCCTTCAGATAACAAAAATGCATTTAGATGCATTAAAATCAGGTGAAATCACATTCAATGACTTAGTCTCAGGTGGAGTTGTAGAATGGGTAGATGCGGAAGAAGAGGAAGACTTGTTGATTGCACCAAGGCCGTTTGATTTACCAGCAGTATCTCCAAAACACAAGAGACCAATGAATCCTTCAAAAGTTGAATGGTTAAATCTTGGAGAGCATGATATTTCCAAAGCTCATCTTTCAGTAGAAGTTAAACTTCCAAATGGAGAAAAGGTTGTAGAGAAATTCAAAGTTCCTCTAAATTACTACCAAGAAAATATAGACGTCCTAAAGAGAAAAGAAAAGAAGGACAATACAGTTTTGATATATACACACGTAGAAATCGATCCACAATTAATTCTAGGTGTTTGCGCTTCTTTAGTTCCTTATCCAGAACATAACTCTACTCCAAGAGTTACTGGTGGTACTGCTATGGTTAAACAAAGTCTTGGATTATCAAGTGCAAATTATAGACTCAGACCAGACACAAGGGCACATATTATGCACTATCCACAAAGATCAATTGTTGGCACTAGAGCTATGCAGAGTACTAATTTCGATCAAAGACCAGGTGGACAAAACCTTGTAGTTGCTATAGTTAGCCATCACGGTTACAACATGCAAGATGCAGTAATCATGAATAAGGCATCTGTTGAGAGGTCAATGGGTAGGTCCGCATTCATGAGGACTTACAACGCAGAAAATAAAAGATTCCCAGGTGGTCAAGAAGAGAGGATAGAAGTTCCTGGTACTGGATTAGATGAGGTAAAGGGTCTGAAATCATGGGATTCATATTCACATTTAGAAAGAGATGGCTTGCCAGTTCCTGAGGTCGCTTTGACGAGTGCAGAGGATGGAAGATCAATTTTAGTCGGTAAAACTAGTCCACCACGCTTCCTTGAAGAGGCACATGGTGCATTCCTACAAGCTCAGGAAAGAAGAGAGTCTTCTATGCAAGTCAGGCATGGAGAACATGGCTGGGTCGATAACGTATATGTTACCGAATCTCTAGATTCTGGAAGATTAGTAAGAATCACACTTAGGACGAATAAAGTACCAGAACTAGGGGATAAATTCGCCAGCCGACATGGTCAGAAGGGAATAATAGGAAGACTTGTAGAACAGGAAGATCTACCCTTTACAGAGAGTGGTATTATCCCCGATTTACTAATCAATCCTCACGCCATTCCATCTAGAATGACAGTTGCTCATGTACTTGAAATGATTGGCGGTAAAGTAGGCTCACTTGAAGGTAGGCGAATAGATGGTACTGCCTTTACAGGAGAAAAAGAAGAATCACTGCGCTCTGGCCTCCTTAGGAATGGACTCAAGCACACAGGTAGAGAAGTAATGATTAACGGGGAAACCGGTGAAGCTTTTCCTGTAGATATATTCGTAGGAGTAATCTACTATCAGAGATTACATCATTTGGTCAGTAGTAAGCTTCATGCCAGAAGCAGAGGCAGAGTTCAGATTCTCACTAGACAACCAACCGAAGGTAGAGCCAGACAGGGCGGACTTAGATTCGGAGAGATGGAAAGGGACTGCTTAATATCTCATGGAGCTTCAATGGTGATTAAAGACAGACTTTTAGATGAATCTGATGGATGGAACCTGATGGTTTGTAATACTCCAAGATGTGGACATATTGCGTATTTTGATTGGAAACGGAGGACAACAGTTTGTCCGGTATGTGGAGATAGAGCAGATGTTCACACAGTACAAACATCATACGCTTTCAAATTGTTATTAGATGAGATGAAAAGTCTCGGAGTTGCAATGAGATTAGAACTGGAGGATAGAAGATGAGTGCCCGAGATGCAGCTAAAATTCCTAAGAGAATTGAATCTATCTTATTTACTTTGATGGATCCAAATGAAATAAGAAAGATGTCATCTGTTGAAGTGAAGACCGCAGATACTTACAAAGACGATGGCCATGCCTACAAACAAGGCCTAATGGACCCTAAAATGGGAGTCATAGATCCAGGAATTAGATGTGAGACTTGTGGAAATAAACACGAAGAATGCCCAAGTCATTTTGGACACATAGCCCTTGAACTACCAGTCATGCACATTGGTTTCACTAATTTAATCAAAACTTGCCTAAAGTCAACCTGTAATTCTTGTAGTAAGATTTTGTTGTTAGATGCCCCAGAAACTCATCCACTAGATCCTGAGAAATCTGAACAAGATTACTACAGAGACAGAGTAAATGATATTATTTTGAAACATGGAGTGGGCGGTAGAGAATTTAAGAAAATCATCAAAGATATCGAAAATGTATGTTCGGGAGCAAAAAGAGCAATATGTATGCATTGCGGATCCGAACAAGGAAAAATTCTCCTAGACAAACCAACTACTTTCAAGGAGAAGAAGGCAGATAAGGGAGAGCACAAATTAAACGCAAGAGATATTAGAGAATGGCTAGAAAAAATACCAGATGAGCATCTAATTTTCCTAGGAATGGAGAAAACTGCAAGTCGTCCAGAATGGACAATAATGAAAGTACTGCCCGTTCCACCAATAACTGTAAGGCCATCTATTACTCTTGAAAGTGGGGATAGATCGGAAGACGATTTAACACATAAACTAGTAGACGTTTTAAGAATTAATCAGAGATTACGAGAAAATCGTGACTCGGGCGCCCCTCAACTTATTGTAGAAGATTTATGGGAATTACTTCAATATCATTGTACTACATATTTTGATAATCAGACAAGTGGAATTCCACCAGCAAGGCATCGTTCAGGAAGGCCATTAAAGACTCTCTCTCAAAGACTAAAAGGAAAAGAAGGAAGATTTAGAAGCAATCTATCGGGTAAAAGAGTTAACTTTTGCGCTAGAACTGTAATTAGTCCAGATCCCAATTTGGGAATTAATGAGGTAGGAGTTCCGGTATCTACTGCAATGGAACTAACAGTTCCAATTAGGGTCACTAGTAGAAATCGTGAGCAATTAAGGCAGATGATTCTTCGTGGCCCCGACATTCATCCTGGAGTTAATTATATCATTCGCGGTGATAGATATAGAGTAAGAATTACTGATAGAACTAAATTTATTTGGGCTGGATTCAGATGTCTGAATCCCGAATGCCATTCTGGAAGTGACGAAGAACCATATGCAGGTTACAGGCCCGACTTAAATCAAGTATTACCAGCACCAAATTTCCTGCCCGGACTTATTCTGAAAAAACAAATGCGACGAGATCCTATTACTGACGAACTACAAGAAGATTGGGATGTCGATTTAGATAGTACACTCTCTAATCTAAAAGGTGAAGACTCCAATGGAAAATCACTAGCTAAAGACGATCCGAATGCTATTATTCACAATAGATGGAGATGGGAGGTTGAAAATCCCGAAGAGTATTTACCAGAACATCTTGAGGTTCGCTGTCCTCACTGTGGAAGTCCAGAAGTAGAAGATGAACACGGCAATGTCTTCCCAACTGATGTTGAAGATAGGTTGAGCACTTATGACAGAGATGGAAATCCTAAACCAGGAGTAGTTGTAGAGAGGCATCTAATAGACAGCGATGTTGCTATTTTCAATAGACAACCATCACTCCACAGAATGTCAATGCTAGTACACGAAATTAGAGTAATGCCCGGAAAAACTTTCAGATTCAATCTCGCAGATTGTACTCCCTATAATGCGGATTTTGATGGAGATGAAATGAATCTTCACGTAATTCAGAGTGAGGAAGCTAGAGCCGAAGCACGAATCTTGATGAGAGTTCAAGAGCATATTATTTCTCCAAGATATGGTGGTAGCGTAATTGGTGGTATCCATGATCATATTTCCGGGGCATACCTCCTAACTAACAACTCAACCTTCCTCCCAAAGCATGTTGTCATGGATGTTTTGAGTTCAGTCGGATGGTCAGGAGAATTGCCTGAAGAAACTGAACGAAACGGTGAAATTGGATATAATGGAAATGATGTATTTAGTTTATTAGTTAAGGAGGGATTCACTCTAAACTTCAAAAATAGAGCAGGTGAACTAGTTAATGTTTCAAAGGGTGATGTTTTAGGTTCAATTGATAAAAGAGGAATTGGAGCTGAAGACGGAAGACTCCTAGATGCCGTCGTACAAACTCATGGAACAGATTTAGGTGCCGAATTTATCAATAAAATGACAAAAATGACAATTGCCATTTGCACTGCAATGGGATTCACTACTGGAATAGATGATCAAGACTTGCCTCCCGAGGCCAAGAAGGAAATCGAGAAGTATAACTCTGATGCAAGTAACAAGGTACAAGAAGAATTAGAGAAATTCGGTAAAGATGGTAGAAAGTATGAAGCTAGACCGGGACGAACCCCGCTTGAAACACTCGAAGAAAATATACTTACTATATTAGATGAAGGAAAAGCTAAGACTGGAACTGTAGCAAAGGAACACCTAGGCCAAGACAACTCCGCAGTACTGATGGCTACATCTGGTGCAAGAGGATCTATGGATAATCTAGCGATGATGGCTGGATCTATTGGTCAACCTAAGGTTAGAGGTAAAAGATTAGAAAGAGGATACCAAGAAAGAGTACTTTCCCACTTTCCTAGGAAAGTTAAGGGAGCAAAAGAAAAAGGCTTCGTTTCATCATCGTTTAAACGTGGTCTAGAGCCAACTGAATTTTTCATGCTTTCCGTATCTGGCAGAGAGTCTTTGGTAGATACTGCAGTTAGGACAAGTAAGTCTGGCTACATGCAGAGGAGACTAATTAATGCCATGGACGATCTCAAAGTTTCAAAAGACGATAAAGCTTCAGTAAGAAATACTGCTAATAGAATTATTCAATTCGAATATGGAGAAGATGGAGTCGATCCTGCTAGAAGCCGCAAAGGCAGTGCTTTCGATGTAGGTCAAATTTTAGATGATGTATTGGGTGGTGAAAAGTAATGGTTGTTAAAAGTGCAACTAAAAAGAAATTAATGGATCTAGGTATAGAGGAAGAATATGCTCACAAACTTGCAGATGATAAAAAATGGGATGATGTAAAAATACTATCACCAGGACAAATTGCCCAGATTTGTGGCATTGATTCAGGAACCTCACAGAGAATTCATGAAATCATGATAAATTCAACCAAGTCTGCTAGAGCTGCTGCTAATGCAACTCAAAAGACTATAGTACGCAGGAGAACGGTCCCTAGAACTAGGAGGATGAAACGTTCTCTACCATTAGAGGAATATAATCGAGATAATAAAATTACACAGTTACAACGAGACATAGATACAGATGATGAGATATTCATTGAATTATCAAAGGCATCTGAATCTTCTTCATCATCCCTAACTCCATTAATGATACATGAATTATCTCAAGGAATAAGGGAGAGGGGCGAATCCAAAATCTCCTCAGCCAATGCAAAGAAAATTGTATCTGCAGCTTCTAAATCCGTTGATGACGCTAAGGCAGTACCTCACGAAGCAGTGGGAATTACTACTGCACAATCTATCGGAGAACCTGGAACTCAGATGACTATGAGAACTTTCCACTATGCTGGAGTGGCTACAGTAAACGTTACACAAGGATTGCCAAGAATTATCGAAATTGTCGATGCTCGGAAGGTGCCAAAAACACCCACAATGATTATCTATCTAGATGAAGAAAATAGTAAAGGAAAACCACTGAGGACAAATGAGAAACTTGTTCGTGATATCGCGGCTTCTATAGAAACAACAACTGCTACTGATATTGCAACTATTGATGTTGATGTCGCTCAAAGGCATATCAGCCTACAACTAAGCATAGCCAATATGAGGCTAAAAAAGATGAATGGAGCAGAAATAAGAGATAAACTCTCCAGAGCATTGAGACTATACGTTCAAGCAGATAATGATGATAAACCAAAATCTCTTAGAATAATTCCCGGTATTGTGAAGGAAGATGATTTAGCAAATCTAGCTAATGATCCACCGACATATACAGCATTATTACAACTTGAAGATAAAATAAAGAAACTACGTTTGAAAGGATTGCCTGGAATATCTCGAGCTAATGTACAAGGCCCAGATAGAAATACTGGTGAATATTATATTTCTACTATAGGGTCAAATTTAGGTAAAGTTAGTGAATTTGCCGGAATCGATCGCTCAAGAACATATACAAATAATATTAATGAAATCCACGATTGTTTAGGAATTGAAGCCGCACGTCAAGCAATTATCAATGAAATGTGGGATACACTTGATGGAGCTGGATTAGAGGTAGATGTTAGACACTTACTAATGGTAGCTGATGTGATGACTACTGGTGGAGAGGTTAGAGCAATTGGACGACATGGAGTTAGTGGAACAAAACACTCAATATTAGCTAGATCAGCTTTTGAAGTTACTGTTACTCATCTATTGAAAGCTGGAATTATTGGTGAAAGAGATGATCTGAGTGGCGTAACAGAAAACATCATTGTTGGACAGCCAGTTGCGCTGGGTACGGGTAGTGTAGAATTATTTTACATCCCAGAGGAAGTAAATTAAGGTTGCTAATGGCGATGTAAAGGTTGCAATAGTGGCTGCTAATTGTCCTGAATCATATATTAGTAATCTAAGAACGTCTAACCCAGATTTGGTAATTCACCAAGTAATGATGGTCAATCGCCAACTTGGAGCCGCCTGTGGTAAACCCTTTCCTGTCAGTGCCCTTGGAGTAATTGACTCCGGACAAAGTGAATTATCCCAACTGACATCTAACGTATAGGTTCAATAATGGGCTTTTTCTTGATAAAACTAGGGTTTTATTCAAGATTAGAAATTAACTCCGAGTATTATGTTGGATGCGATAAAGGCCATTCTGTCCTTTGATCAGATAGAATTATTAAATTCCCCTAAAAACTCAGATATAGGAGAATTTTGTTTCATCGGTAAAGCAGAAAAAATTTCTGAATTATTTGATATTCCTCTAAAAAATGTATATATATGGTATATTAAAACCGGATTATTACCAGTTTCATACAATGAAATGGAAAGATGGAGTATTGATTCAGAACCTGGAAATCATTGGATAATTAGTGAAAGGAATTTCGATTTCGTTAAATTCTCATCATCGACTCACAATATTATACTCTGGAATCCATCCAAGTTATCTAGGTGGATAGGAGACTCCGTATTGTCTGGTAAAATTACGATTAATAAAATTGAAGAATTCGAACATAAAAAAACCTCAAAAGTCAAATTTGTAGAGGATTTGCAAAAAAATAGTAGTGTATTCAAGCCTCAAATTAATCCAAAAATCTGGCTATCCCAAAGAGGACTTGCTGTTTCAAAAATCCTACCAATACTACTAGAAGCCAAGCTTTGGAAAATATTGGGGATTATTGAAGGTCCCAATAATAGCACAGAAGAAGGGGTCTGGGAAGTATTAGAGGATCCATGGACGAATGAAATTAAACTATTCAAAGGTAGTGAAGATTTAATTGATGCCCCCTCACTCAGAGTGATTAGTCCTGAAATAGAGAATTGGAATAATAAAGATATTTTTCTTAAAAAACTTAAAAAAATTCTAGAAATCAGAAGACGTGATACTAATATAGTCAATGATAAATCCATAGTGAAAAGTATTTTAGTTGAAAAATGGAAATTCCAGCCCCAATCAGCAACTCTAAATCATAAGCAAATATTCTTTCCAGCTTGGATAATCGAAAATTCAGGAAAAAAAATACTTAATGGAATTAATGGGAATACGTATGAATTACCTAACTCCTTTGTAATGACATAATTTCATCAGTAGATAATGTATCTCCAGACATTAATTTATCCATTAACTCAGTAACTTCGACCTTTTCATGACTTTCATCGGAATCTTTCTTGGTTTCATAAATTTTTATCATATCTTGCATAGAATGAATACACCTCAAAGATACAATGTATTGGTTATGTAATTTATCAGCCTTCTTCTTAGTTTCTGTTACACTCTTTTGCTCTGTATTGGCTAAACCACGCAAACGATCAACTTCTTCCGATAGCTCAATCATCAAATCATGTGCTTCTTGAGCATTATCAACCGCCTTCTCGACCGATTTATGAGCTTCTTCTTGACTTTTTTCCGCCTTTCTAACTTCCTTAAGCGCCACAGAACTACTCTTTTCTTCGTAAGCCTTTGCTTCCTTAAATTCTCTAGTAAGATTTTTCATTTTAGCGAAAAATTCTTTCTCTTTTTTAGAAGAAATCTGTCCAGTTTCATATTTTCTTTCCAACTTATCCATATCGGTTCTAATTCTATTTGAAGGCCTACCCTTCCTTTTCGAAAGATTTGAATTATTATTCTCCTTAATCTTCTTACGTAATCCCATTCTTAATTCCTTTAATTGATTAGACTTTTCTAGGCGCTTTTCCTTTAAATCCCGGACCTTCATATTAGCTTCATCTCGAACATTTTTTTGATTTTGAACTTCTGTTATTAATTCCTTAACCTGCCTATTAATTTCATTTCGCCTATTCAAATGAACTCTAACTTCTTGATTCAGATGATCTCTCTGATTCTTTCGCTCTTCTAACTCTAAACTCACTTTATCAGTTAGAGGAAGAAAAATCTCTGAAAGTAAGTTCTGATCAAGTCCCAAAGCTTCCCCTCAATCCTGCGAATTTACACAGCCATTTAAGTTAATACTAACTAAAACGAGAATTTTCGTCTCAATCGTCTCTTTTTGAAGCCAAACTACCCTTTCTTCCACCAACTCTGGAAACTCCCAATTTCCTTTTTTTCTTCTTATTTTTCCTATTATTAGTTGGAATTGAAAAATTTTTCTTATTCTCTTCAATACTTAATTTTGACAATCCACCCGAGTCTAATATTGCACCCATCTCCATCGTATTCAAA
>LURV01000032.1 GCA_001629205.1 Marine group II euryarchaeote REDSEA-S30_B12 | reverse complement strand
ATCCTATACAGACTATCGTATGAAGCCCACTCACTACCAGAACCGGGAGACTCAGTAACGACTACTCCTGGGATTCTAATTATAGAATCCTCAACCTCTCTCAGCGTATTCAAAATCAATCTTACATTTTCAAATGAATCCAATTCATCTTCAGGCTCAATGATTATGAATACAGTTTTCAATGCATCAATTTCATATGATTCATAAATATCAGTACGAACAGACATTACTTCCATTTCCTCATCAGACAAAAAATCTGCTAATTCAAAACTTGTATCCAGGCCCTGTTGTGCGACAATCACCGAGCCACCCGTAATAATGGCAACAATTAGCAATACTATAGGGGCGTTATTCCTTTGAAAATTCACAGCGCTACTTGCTAAATTATCTATCTCTAAACCACTTCCTGAACTTGACCCAGCTATCTTCTCAATTACTACGTGAATTGATCCTACAGTAATTGAACTAGCTAAAAATGCAGAACTAACTCCTAACGCTAATGTGTAGCCAAACGTCTTTAATGGTGGCAATGGAGAAAAAGTATTTGCTAAGAATGCAAATACGGTAGTTATTACTGCTAGGGATAGGGCTATTCTCAAATCAATTAGCGATTTAGCCCAAGAAAATGCTGCATTATTCCCGTCCCTCTTAGCTTTCTCATATCCTCTTTGAAGGTGTATTGAGTAATCAATCCCTAACCCTAAAACCACCGGAGCTACTGCAATTTCCAAAATCGAGAATTTCATACCAAGTAATGTTATTATTCCATAAGTCCAGACTAAGGATGCTAGTAGTGCAGACAGAGGGGCAACTACCATAGCTAACGATCTAAAAGATAATGTTAGCACAATTACAACGACAATTATTGATAATAAGATCAGCCAAGACATATTTTCCAGAGTTGATTCATTAATATCATTACTTACTAAATCATCAGATAAAACTCCGTAGTCTAGTGATGATTCAACACCAGCTCCTTGATTCAACATAGTTCTGATTGCTATTGAGTGCTCCAATCTTTTCTCACTAGAAAGATTACCAGATAATTCTATGATCCATAAAGTGCTACCAGATTTAGGTGTCGGATTTACTGAAGATTCTATTTGATTAGAATTTAGCCAATCACAAGTATTTTCGAAATTAAAATCTTCATTCAGCATTACAGAAGAAGCGAATGATGCCGAAGCAATCGTTCTCTCATCGCCGCCTAGGGCATCTTCGCATTTATCTCCATCAGTCACCACTTCTAGTAACTGCTTCCAATCTGCAAAATCTTTGATGTCACCAGAGTAATTTCTTTCTTCTAATCCCCTCTGAAGAATTTCAGCTACATTCAATTGCGAAATAATGAAATTACCATTTTCTTCAGAATATTCTTGTATTCTCTTATGGTCATCGGCTAATTGATGTATGGCTTTCATTTCCAAAACATTCGGAATAAAATCACTACTTTCTAATCCAGAGGGCTTAACATTAACATATATCAAATGAGAAGATGAACCTATGGAATTAGACATTCTTAATTCTGCTTCATCGGCTTCAGTCTCAGGAGCAAAAGAAGACAATTCTGTATTAAAAGAAGGTAGTGGAGTCAAAATTATAGCTAAGAATGATGTAAGTAAAATACTAATAATCAGCATGGGAATTGAATATTTTTCGAAAATTGAAGCAATTTGTTCCGTCAATTCCTCGTTATCCACACGTGCTCGCCAATTCCTCTTGTTGTATATTTTGGGGTCATTTATGATACAATCTATGTCCCTTTTCGATGCAAGAGCTGAAAAGGAACCCTCGATTCGCCCATTCGTTACATGCCAGTTAAAGTACTGAAAAACGAAGGTCGCGAGTTGAGACTTAGAATCATTGGAGAGACACACACAACTCTCCAAATGTTCCGTCATAGACTAAATGAAAACAAAGATGTAGAATATGCAAATTATTTCTTAAATCATCCTGATTTAGATGATCCAGAATTATTCATTAGAGCATCGAAAGGTAAGAAGGCGGATAAAATCCTCAAGTCATTATGCTCCGACTTGACAAAAGAATTAGCGAGCATCAAGTTTTGATCAGGTGAGCTCTTGACTGAGCAAAACTATGAACAAAAACTCGGCCTTTCCGAATGGGCGGTAGAGTCTGAAGGAATTGGAGGAATTTTGAAGACTCGTTTTGAGGACTTTCGCGTAGAAGAAGAGTCAAAAATTCCTGCTCTAGACTCTAGGGGGCGATTTACTGTTGCAAAAGTTACACTTACAAACTGGGAGACAACTAGATTTTTAAGAAAACTATCCAGTGCATGTAAAATTAATCGCAATCGTATATACAGCGCCGGACTGAAAGATAAAAGAGCAGTAACTACACAGATATTAGTTATCGATGCTCCGATAAAAGTTGTTGAAAGGATTCAAATTCCAGATTCAGTAATAGAAATTATTGGTCGAACACATCACAAAGTCTCTATGGGCGATCACGAAGGCAATCGTTTCACAATTACAGTAAGGGGGTGCTGTGATGTAAATGGGAATCCTATTGATGCTAAAGAAGCCATAAAAAGAAGCTTAAAGATCAAGGATGAATTAATTGAACGCATGGGTGGTAAATACTTTCCAAACTGGATTGGACCTCAAAGGTTCGGATCTATAAGGCCAGTTACTCCCGAAGTCGGTCGTGCGTTAGTCAACGGAGATGTTGAAAAGGCAGTCAATACTTACATAGGTATGCCTTCAAAATGGGAAGACGAATCTTCAACAATTTTTAGAAAAAAATGGATTGATACAAAAAATCCCTCTAAATGTTTGGAACTAGCTCCTGATAGACTTGGTTATGAAAAAGCTATGTTGAAACACCTTGATAAAAAAGAAAATGACTATCTCGGAGCATTTAAGACGATGCCAAATTCTCTACAATTACTAATGATACACTCAATACAATCTTTAGTATTCAATCACTCATTGAGAATAAGATTAAAAAATAATATTTCGATAACTGAACCCGAAATTGGAGATATAGTTGCACCAATACAACAAAGTGGTAAAATTGATATTGGAAAAATGGCAGATGTAAGTGAAACTAATCTGGAGAGATGTAGGAGAAATTGTCAACTAGGTCGGTTAATAGTTACTGGCCCTCTTCCAGGATCAAAAGCAAAATATGCCGAAGCATTACCAGGTGAATGTGAATTAGAAGCTAGAAAAGTTACAAATCTTGAGGACTGTAACTGGATAGTCCCTGAAATACCTAGATTGACCACATCAGGAACAAGAAGACAACTATCAGTACCATTCAGAGATTTCAATGTAGCTCAAGCTCCTGACTATACCAGTGATATGTCAGAAAGATGGGATAAAGGTCCTCAAGAGGGAG
>LURV01000031.1 GCA_001629205.1 Marine group II euryarchaeote REDSEA-S30_B12 | reverse complement strand
AGATAAATCGGGCCAAGACTTAATGGCTACAGCAAAATTAGCTGATTTCATAATTGAAAATAATAGTTCTTTAGAAGAATTAGAGACGGAATTAATAAATTGCTGGAAGCAAATTAAGCATTCCTGACACTGATTCCGGCTTCTTCCATCATCTCCATTGCAATAGAGAAATCTTCTTCCCATCTTTCAGGAATTTCCACTTCTGATGGATATACGACTTCATTTATTCCTGCCTGAATTAGTGATCTAGTGCATCTCGAACAAGGTGGCCAAGTAACATATGCAGTATTACCTTTTAGTGAAATTCCAATCCTTGCTGCATGCATGATAGCATTCTCTTCTGCGTGACAAATCATAGGATATTTTTTCTCACGATTTTGAAGACGATCGTCATCGTCCTCGATACCCCTTGGGAATCCATTAAAACCCGTAGAACGAATTTCTCTATCTGGCCCTACAACTACGCAACCCACCTTAGTTGATGGGTCTTTACTCCAGTCTGAAATATGTCTAGCAAGTTCTAGAAATCTCAAATCCCACTTGTCGCTCATGTACACTGTGGGGAGTATCAGGGTAATCATCATTCGGTTTCCCGGGGAGGATGGATTTTCATAATATCATCAAAATTTAGGCTATTTCTATCAATATATTCACTTAATAATTCACCAATAAGATAAATACTCCCTGTTATGAAAATTTCGTATCCCTCTTTTAGAGCGATTTTTATTGCAAAATCCATGGCCTCAATAGGGTTGATAATTTTATAAATTTTTACATGACTATCGAGAACTTTTGAGAATTCATTTTCTAGTTCATCGGCAGGAATAGTGGGATTTCTGCCAGCTGAAACTTCAGTAACTATGACTGATTCGAAGTTTTTATGACTATTAAATGCAGATAGGTGGGTTCGTAAATTAGACTTCCTAGACATTCCAATCAATAGAATTTTTTTATTGCTATTAAGTTGAGAGATATCATTTTGAAAGCTCTCAGAATTATGAGCAGCACTAATCTTACTTTTTACTTCAGAAGACCATGGGAAATTAGTCTCAGTACGTCCTATCCAATTCAATTCTGAAAAATGAGGTTTCCATCCCAATGATTTGGAAATTAAAGAAGCATATTCTGAAGAAATATCAAATGATTTTGATTTTTTTGATTTAAACCATCGCAGATCACTTCCAGCAACTTCTTCGAAGACATCTCTAACTTTTTTATTTTCATTATACATGCAAAATAGAGGTACTCCTTTTCTATATATTCCTGATTTTTCTCTGGCAATTTTTTCTAAAGAGTTTCCTAAAATTTCAGTATGCTCTTTAGAAATGGTAGTAATAGCACATAAATCTGCATTACAAAGTCTGGAAGCATCTAATCTCCCACCTAGGCCTGTCTCAATTATTGCTCTATCAACTCTTGCTTCTGAAAAGGCCAAAATTGAGACAAGAAATGTTATCTCGAAGTAAGTTGGAAATATCTCTGGATTTTTTTCTGCTGCTGATTTGATTTGATACAGATATTTATCATAAACATTAGATTTAATTGGAATACCATCTATTCTAGTTCTTTCTTCGATATTAATAAGATGAGGAGATGTAAAAACTCCGATTAATTCACCATTTTTGGTTCCTATTGAAGATAAATTAGCACATAGTGTACCTTTTCCATTACTTCCTGCAACGTGTATGCAAGGAAAATTCTTCTCTGGCCTTCCTAGTCTATACAATAGCTCATCACACGTTTCGAGACCCAGTCGCATCCCTGTACCAATTCTGCTAGTTAACCATGACCTGATTTTCGTCTCGTCATGAGAGGTCATGTATGGGTCAACGTGAAATGTGTATTGAATGTCGTGTATACATGACCGGAGTTGAGTCCCTAGAAATTTGGGGCGCAATTAAAGACCAGTGGAAGTCTATGACGGGAATGGCTGCAATGTTCACATTTTCAATTTTGTATGCAGTATTTATTCTTCCAGTGTATAATTATGATGTATACAGAGGATTTGGGGAATCAGGAACTACCAGAACTGAATTTATTTTTCTAGAATTGGGAATTATTTTATTATTTACGGTTTTGATAATTTGGCTGGCTAGGAAGGGGCTTCAGGTTTTGATAAAGGGATTTATCTTCACTGCTCTTGGATACAGTCTACTAATAGCACTAACACCAATTCTTTTCATTATTTTCGATTTATTAAGAATAGAAAGTAATGATTTTGGAATTTTATTATTTAATGTGGTAAGTCTAGTTTCTACAGTTTTTCTGATGGGTATTCTGTACAAGTTTCCAGAATGGTATGTAGTAAATACTGTAGGTGTTCTAGTGGGATCAGGAGTAATTGTAATGATTGGAATAGCTTTTGTTCCAGTTCTGATTATCATTTTCATGATTCTTGCGGCAATCTATGATCACTGGGCAGTCAATAAGAGTAAGCACATGTTAGAATTAGCAGATACTATGATTGATTTAAAATTGCCAGTCCTACTCGTATCTCCAAAAGAATCAGGATATTCATTAATTGATAATGCAGATTCAAAAATAAAAAAACAAGTAGAGGAATTTAGTCATAAAAATCCAGTAGAATCAGTGAAAAACAAGCCAAAAAGAGATGCTCTTTTTATGGGCTTAGGTGATGTAATCTTCCCTGGAATCTTAGTGATTTCATCAATTACATTCCTTCCCGAAATTGGCCCAGTGGTTTTAGACTTCTGGGGTGGTGATACTACTCCCATCTACCTTGGTCCATTACTAGTAGGGATAGGGACTTTGATTGGTGGATTAGTAGGTTATGCTGCACTAATGACTCAGGTTGCGAGAGGAAAACCGCAAGCAGGATTACCTTTACTCAATGGTGGAAGTATTCTAGGATACTTAATTTCTGGAATTTTCGCTCTGGGTATCGATAAATTATGGCAGGATATTACATTATTTTAGAAAACTCCCAATGATTTGAAGACAGGAAGCTGTCCGAGTAGTGTTAATTATGCTTGACATGGAAGTCTTCAGGGAACATGCAAATCTGATTAGAGCTGATCATGATAAGCGAGACATTCCACATGACTCGATAGACGAAGTGATAAGATTAGATGAAGAATGGCGAAAATCAACTTTTGAAACTGATCAACTTAGGCGTTTAAGGAATGCAGCAGCTCGTGGAATAGCTGATGCTAAAAAACATGGAGATACGAAAACTGTAGATAAAATAATGAAAGAAGTTTCTGATATAGGAGATAAGATAAAACAATTAGCATCTTATTCGGATGAATGTATTAGTAAAAGAGATTCTTTGAGAATGAGAATTCCTAATATTCTTCATGATGATGTTCCAATAGGTGAAGATGATCAAAAAAATACTCTCCATAGTTCACATGGTGAAAAAAGAAATTTTGATTTTAGTCCTAGAAATCACAATGATTTGATAGAGATGAATAATTGGGTAGATCAAGCAAGAGGTGCAAAGATTACTGGAAGTAGGTTTTATTTTCTTCAGGGTGACCTAGCGCGTCTAGAAATGGCATTACAGCAATATTCGGCGGATTTCTTAATGGAACGTGAATATACTCTGGTCCATCCGCCATTAATGATGAACAAGGAAGCATACGAGGGAGTAACAGACTTAGGAGATTTTGAGACGGTAATGTATGGCATTAATCCGGATCCATACTTTCTAATTGCAACAAGTGAACATCCATTGACGGCAATGAGGATGGGCGAAATCATAGAGCCTACAGAATTACCAGTTAAATTAGTTGGAGTTTCTCCGTGTTTCAGGAGAGAAGTCGGAGCCCATGGGCTCTCAGATAGAGGAATATGGAGGGTTCATCAATTTACCAAGGTTGAACAAATTATAATATGCAAACCTGATGAATCATGGAATTATCATGAAGAATTATTAAAAAATGCAACTGATTTATGGGACTCACTGAATCTTCATTATAAGGTTGTAAATATTTGTACTGGAGATATGGGGACCGTTGCCGCAAAGAAATATGATTTGGAAGCTTGGTTACCAGGTGCAGGGGAATACAAAGAGGTTGTTTCATGCTCAAATTGCACAGACTATCAAGCCAATCGATTAAAAATGAGATATAGGACATCTGAAGGAAATTCAGCTGTCCATACACTGAATTCAACAGCAGTAGCAACTAGTAGGGCCTTAGTAGCTATTATTGAGCAAAATCAAAATTCTGATGGGACAGTAGAAATTCCTAGCGCGTTAATTCCATACATGAATGGGAAAAGAGTATTAACTTCGCTAAATTGATTATAAATCCTTCCAAATTCCCAATGAATCTCTTAGGGCCGATTCTAAATCTGTATGTACGAATGAATATCCCGATTCTATTAGTCTTTTTGGAATTACTCTTTGGCCCTCTATGAGTAATGGATCAGCGAGTTCTCCAAAAAGTAATCTCATTGAAAATTTTGGTATGGGAGCTATAGCAGGCCTCCTGAGTACCTTTCCAAGAATTTTTGCGAATGATTTCTGTCTAGATGGATTAGGAGCTGTCATGTTGTAGATTCCTTCTGAATTAGAATTCATCGCCAAGTGATGAATGGCATATATTTCATCATCCATTGAAATCCAAGACATCCATTGATTTCCTCCACCAATTGGACCACCGCCACCTATTTTCCAAGGAAGTAACATTCGTCCTAAAGCACCACCTGCTCCAGATAAAACTATACCATTTCTAGTGTTTACTACGCGTATTCCTGCCTTTTTAGCTGAGTCGGCGTATGATTCCCACGAGATTACTGTATCAGTTAGAAAGCCTTCTCCTTGTTTGCTTTCCTCTGTTAACTCTTCATCATCCCTAGAGCCGTAAAATCCTATGGCGCTTGCAACAATTAGAACATCGGGTTTTGATTTTAGTCTACTTAGTGTATCAGAAAGAAGTGTTGTAGATAGTCTTCTAGAATCAACGATAGAATCTCCATCTAACTCTCCGGTTTCTGGATTCCATTGAATTTCCTTTTGTCCTTCTTTGATTGGCCTTCTGACTAGTCTCCAAACATCATGTCCTCCAGTATCAAAAAATGCCACCAGCTGAGTACCTATCAATCCAGATGAGCCGGCAATTAGAACTCTTTTCCTGGGAACATGTTTGTATTGAGAATGTATTTTAATATCGCGTTGTAATCGAATTTCTCTAGACTTAAACATTCTCTTTAGCTCGTTCTTAACTAATAATCCACCGAGAATATTGTCTACAAAATTACCCAATCTACCGAAAGGTACCTGATAAGTCACATCATCAGTTATGGTTGTTATTCCATTATTAAACTTAAAATCATGATTATGTTTCCAGTACCAAAATGGTCCTTTAACCATAATTTCACTAAATCTTTTGGGCGGATTATATTCAGTGTGTTCAGCAATCCATTTCATTTTTAGAGGTAGTAAGGGATTTAATGGGAATCGAAAAATTCTCTGTGAACCTTCTTGAAGAGTCTTGTCTGCTCTGATTTCTTCAGCAACTAGCCAAGGTGGCATTAATCTCCTGAATGAACCCTCATGCTCATGCCATGCGAAAGTATCCTCAATACCAGCCTCAACTTCTGTATTGTGCTTGATACTGTACATACTATCTAGTTAGGAATTCAGACTAAAGTATATAAGTAAATGTTTTAGAAATTAATTTAATCCAAACAGTTATTCATAAATGAGAACAAATAGCAGCAATTATGACTTTACAAAAAAGTAGTGAAATCGATAGAGAAGATATCGAAGCAGATGCTTACCTTCCAACAGAATTTGGAAATTTTAGAATTAAGGTTACAGTAGACGAACATGGAAAAGAGCATTCCTTGATTTATACAGGTGATTTGAAGGATTGTGATGCCCCATTAGTTAGAATACATTCTGAATGTTTGACTGGTGATGCATTTGGATCAATGAAATGTGATTGTGGACCCCAACTTAAGGCAGCCCTCAAGAGAATACAAGTTGAAGGTGTTGGAGCTGTAGTTTATTTACGACAAGAAGGTAGAGGAATTGGTCTTCATTCCAAGATTCAAGCATATGCACTACAAGACATTGGATATGATACCTTAGATGCAAATCTCGCACTGGGATTACCAGCTGATGCTAGGACATACGATATTGCAGCTAAGATGCTAACCGAAGTGGGAGTAAAGAAGGTTAGACTGATGACAAATAACCCTCTGAAGATTCATGGATTGACTTCCAATGGAATTGAAGTTGATAGAAGGATTTCTCATATCAATGGAATTTCTCCAGAAAATAAAAAATACTTGAAGACAAAGACCAATAGAATGGGACACTTTATAGAAATCTAATATATTAAGTACGAATCGAAGAGGTAGGTGAATTGATGACGTTACAAGTGGGAGAAGTTGTGCCAGATTTCGGATTGACAACTTCTGAAGGTGAAGACTTTAGTTTAGATAATTTGGAAGGGCAGTGGAAAATTTTATTCTTTTATGCTAAAAGTGGATCCCCCACATGTAAAAGAGGTTGCTTAAGCTTCAAAGAGCAGTATGAATTGTTTCGCTCATTAAAACCACCTGTAGAGGTGATTGGCATTAGTCAAGATTCAGTAGAACAACATAAAGAGTTCAAGAAAGAATTGGAGTTGCCCTTTATACTACTATCAGATCCTGATAGGAAAGTTGCTGATATGTTTGGAGTACCATTACACTTAGGTAAATTTCCTTCGAAATCGTCATTTGTAGTCGGTCCAGATAATACCATACATCATGTCTATGATTGGTTATTCCGTCCAAGAAAACATGTAGCGGTAATTCTGTCTGCATTATCAGGAATGAATGAGTAGTGATTTAATGAGTTGGAAACAGATTTTAACCGATGCAGGTCTTTCTGAAAGAGAGGTTGATGCAGTAATTGTATTGTCAAGTAAATCTAATCTTAAAGCTAGTGAACTAGCAAAAGAACTAGGCACTACTAGACTAGACGCTTACAATTCTTTAGAAAGATTACAAACTATAGGATTAGTTACAGTTACTGCTGATAGGCCGATGAGATTTTCTAGCCCTCCCATCAATGAAGCAGTTAGGCATCTAATCGGTATTCGAAAGGATCAGTTACTTAGAATTGAGCAAGGATTTGAAGAATTGCAAAAGGGAATAAATTATACTGCTGAAGCAACTGAAGCAATAGCAAAAGATGATGAAGCAAAGTTTGCAGTTTTGAAAGAGAGAGTTCACATCATGAAAAAAATTGAGAAGATGGCTGATGAAGCTGAGAATGATTTAGTACTAATTTTAGGAAAATTTGGTATTCTACACATTTGTAGAACTTCAACAATAACTTCAGTAAACAAAGCTGCTGAAAGAGGAGTTAATGTTAGGGTATTAACTCAGCTGGATCGAAGAACTATTAGATTTTATTCGGAATTACACGACTCAATAAATGTAAGACATTCTGAAGATTTGGATGCCCAGGGGGCTTTGGTGGATAAGAAGCAAGTTATCCAGTATCTAAATACAGAAGATAACCCGGTTGGCAGGGGTAGAAATGATGCTGCGTTAGTGATTGAATCCTTACCATTTGCTGAGTCACAGAAAAATTTAATCGATACAATTTGGGAAGAATCTACTGAATTTGAGACAGCTTCAAAGAGATTTACTGAAGAAAGAATCGCTGATCCGCTAAAACTTACGATTGATGGTGGTTCATTCCTAGACAAAATTAGAGAGGTCTTACAGATTAATGAAGCATTACCTGAAGTAGATACTCCATTCAATGCTGAGGCTTTCATAGCATCTAGTCTAGAAATAAGCGAAGCTAGAAAAAAATTACAATCAGGGGGAATTTCTAGTCTAAGTGCGTTTGGAATTAATACGGAATCTTTACTTAGACAGGTTGGAAATAGGGTTGGAGAAGAATTGGCATTCAGTCTTAGAAATATAGAAGATCATATAGAATTCCTCAATGAAATGATGGATTGGTGGGAATATGCAGGGCTGGGACAATTGAATTATGACATAGATCCTACTTTCCATATCAAGGTCAATCTTTCTGGTTTTGAAGATTCGGATAGCCTCCCAATATGGTCACTAGATGATGGAATTATAGAAGGGGCTTTGAGTAACAGATATTCCTCTCAAAATGATGTACAAATAGAAAGAGAGATTTTCTCTGATGGTGAAGAAAATTATTGTAAATACAATATTATATTGGATTCCTAGAAAATGGTTCGAGTGAGATGCGACTCCTGACCTTTCTTAGATTTATGAGACAAATTTTAAGGGACGGTCCAGCAGATCTAGATTGGATTCAAAAACAAGGTTTACTGGCCGTAAAATTATCACAAATTTTTGCATTGAGGCCTGATCTGTTATCAATGGAAAAATGTAAACAGTTACAAACTCTATACAGGAATGCATCTACCATAGATTCCGAAGATGTTAGGACCATTATTGAAAATAAGGGAAATATCGAATTACGAGAAAAAATTGAATGGTTTGACACTGTTCCTCTAGCGGCCGCTTCAGTTGGGCAAGTGCACAGAGCTAGGCTTATTTCGGGAGAAGAGGTAGTTATCAAGGTCGTAAAGGCAGAACACAAAAAGAAATTTATTAAGGATGTTAAAAGAATGAAAAATTGGTTAAGGTTTTTATTATTTTTCTCTAGAAAACTAAGAAAAGTAGGTAATCCTTTATCTCTACTGAATCATGTTGAAGATTATACCACTAGAGAATTAGATTTGCGTAATGAAATTCATGGTGGAAATGAGCTAATGAAAATTCAAAAAGATATAGAAAAAGATTTTCCAATGAATAGATTGAGATTTCCCAAATATTGGGACAATTTATCTAATGAGAGTATTTTAGTTTCTGAATATATTAATGGAAAGACGTTAGAAGAAGGAATTCAAACACAGGATATCGACTGGGATTACTTATTAGAATTATTCAGAATACATGGTGGTTTTATGTTCGGAGTAGGAACTTTTCACGGAGATTTACACCCTGGAAATTGTATTATTGACGAAGATGGTAAATTCGTATTTATTGATAATGGTGCTATTTGTTATGCTCCTAGTAAGGTTAGTAAATCATTATTTAATTTCTTTGAAAATTTATCAAAAAATGAAAAGGAAGCAGCTTTCGATTCATTATTGGAATTAGCAGAAAAAAGACCTTCGGAAAAAAGGGTAGAAAAATTCAAGCAGGTCATGTATGAAATTTATGCTGGATTTGAGGATAAAACTGTAGGAGAACAGAGTCTGACAGAAGTAATGATGGCGACTGTAAGAGCTGCAGTTGAAGAAGCAGGAGCTGATTTTGGAGAGGAAGGGTTTCCAATAATTAGATCGTTGATGTATATGGATGGATTGGTAATAAGAACTCATCCTCATGTTAAATTAATCAGAGAAATGGGACCTGCACTTGAAGAATTTAAAAACGGTCTAAAAATATAAAACTGTATATTATATTCTTGAAACGGGTCAGGCGTACATGGTCGCGCCCCCAGAGTACACTTCAGACGTTCTTATTGTAGGTGCAGGCCCAGGTGGATTATCTGCCGCAATGCTACTTGCAAAAGCGGGAGTGAGTGTTACAATTCTAGAAAAATCTGATGCGGTTGGAGGAAGAACTAGAGTTTTTGAGAAAGATGGATTTAAATTTGATAATGGACCAACATTTTTTCACTATCCAGAAATTGCTGAAGAGATTTTCAAATCACTAGGAATGGACGCTCATGAACACCTCGAGTTATTGCCAATAGACCCAAACTATAGATTAGTTTTTGGCGCAGGTGGCAGTATCAATGCTTCAACTGATTTGGATGATGTTACTCAGCAAATAAATGATTTGTGTGGAGAAGAAAATGCTGAAGGTTTCAGAAGATACATTGAAGATAATAGAAGAAAGCTGAGCTTATCCAAAAACTGTCTAAATTCTCCGTGGAGAGGTCCTTTAGATTTGGTTAATAGAAGAGCGATGAGAGTGGCTAAGGTTTTGAGGCCATGGAGGAGTGTGGCATCAGATTTGGCGAAGCATTTTCCTGATGAGCGAATGCAGCTTGCAATGTCTTTTCAGACCAAATATCTTGGAATGAGTCCGTTTCAAGCTCCGAGTCTATTTACAATACTCGCATTTCTTGAATATGAACATGGTGTATTCCATGCCAAAGGTGGATTAGGGACAATAACCGAAAAAATGGGTAAGATTACAGAAAATCTTGGAGTGAACATAAAGCTAAGTGAGCCTGTAAAAGAGTTCTTATTTGAAGGGAAGACTGTTTCGGGTGCAAAGACTGAGAAAGGAATTTACAGAGCGGATAAGTATGTCATGAATGTTGACTTTGCAACCGGAATGAAGGGCCTCATTCCAGATAAACTCCGTAAAAAATGGTCTGATAAGAAAATAGATAAAAAGAAATATTCATGTTCTACATTTATGCTATACCTCGGTATTGATAAATTATATGATACACCTCATCACCAAATTTATGCCGCCAAAGATTATAAGAAAAATCTGAAAGAAGTTACAGAGAATCAAGTTACATGGGATGATCCTTCAATTTACGTACAAAATGCCTGTATAACCGATCCTTCAATGGCACCTGAGGGGCACTCAACAATTTATGTTTTAGTGCCTGCTAGTACCTCACATTCAGAGATAAACTGGGATGAAATAAAACATGATTATAGAGATGTTATTTTGAAGCAGATGGAGAATCTAGGTTTTTCTAATCTGAAAGATCATATTGTATCAGAGACAATAGTTACTCCAGACGATTGGTCGTCTAGAGATATATTTAGAGGTGCTGTATTCAATCTAGCACACGGTCTTGACCAAATGCTATGGAGGAGGCCACAAAATAAATTTGAAGAATTGAAAGGATTATTCCTTGTAGGTGGGGGGACACATCCCGGTAGTGGACTTCCAACAATTCTAGAAAGTGGAAGAATTACTGCAAAATTAATTTGTGCCGAATTAGGAATTGAGCCAGACTGGAATGGAGAATCTACTTGGTTTGAAGATTTAAAAAAACCAAAGATAGTAAATAAGTGATAAATATGGATATTTACGATATTTTCTTCTTTGCTTCAACAATGTGGGTCGGTCCTTTTTGGATAGCAATGCTAGTTTATCCTCATCACAAACTAACTGAAAAAATTATGAGTCTTCATTGGTCATTCATGGGACCAATTATAATTTGGCTAATGATAGTGATTTCTGACCCAAGCGGAATGATTGATGCAGGAAACAATATGCTCGAGGGCGGATTTAAGATAGAAAATGTAATGAATTCGTTAGTCGAATTGTTAGGTACTAGAGCTGGTGCATCGGCTGCATGGGCTCATATGGTAGCAGGAGATATATTCATCACTAGATGGATGTGGAGAAGATGTTTGGAGTTTGAAAGTGAAGATTGGGTCAGATGGGTTAGTGTTTTCTTCGGAGTAATGTTGATGCCCATAGGAGTCATATTACATATATTATTAACTAGAAGTAATAATAATTAATCATGGAAGAAATAGCACGCCAAATTACATCGGTTATTCTTGGAATCAGTTTCATATGGATTGGAATTCAACATTTCAGAGATCCTGAATGGTTTGAGCCTATAGTTCCATCAATTCTTGGGAATCCGAAATTTTGGGTATACTCGAGTGGTATCTTTGAAATTATCCTTGGGATGGGAGTAATGATCCCAAATACTCAGAAAATCTCAGCTTTATCAATGGCTATAATGTTGGTTTTACTCTATTGGGCAAATCTGAATATGTGGATAAATGATATTCCGATTGGTGGTTCTAAATTATCACAAACTGGGCATTTAGTAAGAGGTTTGATACAATTTATTCTAATAATTGTTTTTTTATGGATTGGTAAGTGGTTTCCATTTTCTGCAAAATCGAATTAGTATTTTATCCACTCTGAGAATGGAAAAAGAACAGACTCTGGATGTGTAATTATTCCCATATGTCCTCCAGGAACATGAATTAGATTGATATTAGGGATGTTTTTAGATAAAATTGAGCATACTTCATAATGATGTTTAGGCGTGTCTTTACTCAAAGACATCAGTACTGGCTGACTAATTTCTCTATAAAATTCGGGAGGGGTATCATCATAACATAGATGTCTAACTTCAGCTAAAATTTTTGATTGAATACTTCTCCAATGATTTTTACGTTCTCTATTCATAGATTTCCAGTGCCCTGGTTCATTCCAATAATCTACAAAATCTTGAAGGAATTCTTCTGGTGGTAGACCTTCAGTAAAAAAAGTCTCTACAACTTCTCCGAATTCATCTTTTAATTCATCTTTATCTGTAAATTTCAAACAGCCCCATGCAGTAGGTTCATGGAGTGCAATTTTTCTTACCTTACGGGGATTATTTACAGCTAATTTTAGAGCAATGAAACCACCGTATGAATGTCCAATGATATCTATTTCTCCAATTTCTTGGTTTAGTAGAAACTCTGCTGCATAGTAATCATTTTCTACTGAATAATCTTCATTCCATGATTCAGATGGTTCATATCCTAAGTAGGTTAAACAAATCATCTTACGGTCAGGAAGTAGGCTTGGTAGCTTCTTCCATTGTCTATAATCTAATCCTGTACTACATAAGAGCATCAAAGTCGGACCTTCGCCTTGGATTAAATTATAATGAAAATTTAGTCCGTTTACTTGGAAATAGGGCATGTTTATTCTCTGCTTTAAAAGCCCATGCCGCCCATGCCGCCCATGCCGCCCATGCCGCCCATATCTGGCATTGGTGGTGCTGCTTCCTTCAATTCTGGATCATCGGCAATTAGGGTTTCAGTGGTTAGAACTAAGCCAGCTATTGAGCCTGCTGATTCTAGTGCATTCCTAGTAACTTTTGCAGGATCTAGAATTCCATTCTCAACCATGTTGACATAATCGCCCGTTCTAGCGTTAAATCCGAAATCCTCGTCTTCATTCTGGAGAATATTTTTTATTACTTCATCACCGTCTACTCCAGCATTTTCAGATATTTGCCATGTAGGGGCTGAAAGTGCATCATAAACAAGATTTATACCGATTGCACGATCTCCCTCAGCTTCTTCTGAGATTTGCTTGAGTACTTCTCTAGCTCTGAGTAAAGTTACCCCACCACCAGCAACCACTCCTTCTGCCATAGCCGCCCTAGTGGCATTTAGTGCATCATCTACTCTAGCCTTTGTTTCTTTCATTTCTGTTTCAGTTGCAGCTCCAACCTTTAGAACTGCTACACCACCAGTCAATTTTCCGATTCTTTTCTCAATTTTTTCTTTATCCCATTTACTGGATGCTAGTTTTGCTTGACCTCTGAGTAATTCTGCTCTCTCTTCAGTTAACTTCGAGTCACCTCCGCCGCCTACAATTGTTGTTTTTCCTTTTCCGACAATTATTCTATCAGCGGTTCCTAAGCTTGAAGGACCTTGTGATTTTAAGTCGGCACCTTGATCTTTTAGAAGTGGTTTTGCTCCAGTCAATACTGCTATGTCTTCAAGTTGTTCAGCAATTTCATCTCCAAAACCCGGGGCTTTTACAGCTACAGCTTTGACTACTTTACTTACAACATTTAGAACAAGGGTAGCTAATGCTTCACCCTCTATATCCTTGGCGATTATCAGTAATGGTTTCTTTTGTTGTACACTTGCTTCCAGAGAAGGAAGTAAGTCTTGTGCAGAATTTATTGTATGATCTGTGAGAAGTATCATAGGACTCTCATGAACTGATTCTTTTTTCTCAGCGTCAGTTATCATATAAGGACTAAGATATCCTTTATTGAATTCCATTCCTTCGACAACATTTAACGAAGTTTCAATTGATTTTGCCTCTTCTACGGTTATTACTCCATCCCTTCCAACCGCATCTACTGCTTCTGAAATTAGAGTTCCAATTTCTTCATCGTTGTTTGATGCAATAGTAGCTACTTGCTTAATGGTTGCACTAGTTTCAACTGGAACAGACCGGTCTTTTAGCGTATTAACTACAGCGGAAATAGCCTCATCAAATCCCGCTTTCAATTCTACTGGACTCGAGCCAGATTGCATATTGTCTAAACCATGATGGCACAGGCTCTGAGCTAGAATTGATGCTGTTGAAGTTCCGTCTCCTGCATTATCTTGTGTTTTACTTGCAACTTCTTGGATTAGCTTTGCTCCCATATTAGCAAATGGATCTCCTAATTCAATATCCTTTGCTATTGTTACACCGTCATTTATTATTGATGGGCTTCCCCATGATTTCTCTAAAACTACGGTCCTCGCAGCCGGTCCTAAGGTGACCTTGACTGCATTTGCAACTGCATCAATTCCTTCTAACAACTTTTCTCTAGCTTCTGCTCCATAAATTATTTTCTTTGCTCCCAAAATTTTCACCCCACAACCTTTGCTTGAATATCTTCTTCTTTTATCAGTAAGTAATCTTGACCCATCCACTCAAGTTTTGTTCCACTGTATTGTCTGTAAATTACTCTATCTCCTACAGAAATGCCTTTTACTTCTGAGCCTGCAGACTCTACAATTCCTACTGTCATTTTCTCTCTAGCTTCTTCTGGTAGGAGAAGTCCTGAGGCTGTCTTTTCAGGTGCATTCTCCATTGCTAGTAATACCATTTCTCCTATTGGTTCTATTCCGACTCCCATAATAATTACTCCACTGTTATTGTTTCGAAAAAATGGTGTACTTTAAACTCAACGTATTTGATGAACTTTAAATTCACTCTTCCTCAATCTGTCTAGGTTCGTGAACTTCTCTAAAGATTACTTTAGATACTCCAACATGATCTCTTAGCGTTCTAACCAGAGCAAATTTAGCATATGCCCAATTTTGATCATAAGCCATTTCCTCTGATAAGGTGATTGTTAAGTCATCTCCATCAAATGATATTTCAAAGTCATCTTTTCCTGTATTCATATTCAATAAAGTCTGTATTTTCTCTTCTCTATCTTCTACAACCTTTACTATCTCATAATTATACCTAAGCGTGACTCCTGCAAGAGGATGATTATAGTCTATTCTAGCCCTACCTGCACTCATAAATTGTAATATCCCAGTCTTTCCTCCAATCTCAACTGGTGAGCCAATGCCTAGAGTATTAGGATCCCTAACACTTCTTAATAGAACATTCTGAGAGATTGTATCAATTTGATTTGCATCTCTTTCACCATAGGCTTTTTCGGGTTCAATCTCGAATTTATATTCTTCATTGACCTTAGCCTCGGTCAGATGTTCTTCAAATCCTGGAATTAATCTGCCATCTCCTACTATCGTAATCATGGGAATATACGTTTTTGTTTCATCGTGGATTTCATGTTCTTTTGCTGAATCTTCTTTAGTTGTCTCAATTAATTTATCATTACTTGCATTAAATAAATCATAATCAATATGTACTATTGAGCCTGCTTCCATTTTAGCACCCGTGCGGCAGCGACCGGCTCTTCCTTTTTGATTCAAACGGTCTGAGATGTTAGATTTGATACTAAAGTTTAGTTTGATTAAAGATTATTAGCTAATACTGTCAGTGATACCTATGGATAGTTTAGATTTGAAGAAACCAATTCTTTTTGGTGGAATAAACGGATTAGTGCTTGGTTTATTTATGATTTTTGCAATATTCCTTGGCGATATAGTATTTGAATCCTTAATTTTCATAATAATTGTATTCGGATTGATGATTTCAATTCCGCCAATTGTGCTTAGTAATGATGAAGTCAGTTTTGGAATATTATTTCCAATTTCGTTCCTCACATTTATAATTCCGGTATTTGGAATATCTTTTGGTCTACCAAATACTGAAATTTTTTCATTGATCAGTTTAGTAGCTATTTCGGGAATTGGTGGTCTTTTTTGGGGTAGCATATTTTCTATCGCGATATATATCTACAGAAAAATTAGATCATAATCTATTTTATGAAATCTTTTCCTCAGTTGATACTAAAGTAAAAAGTCCACCTAATATTAGCATTATCCAACCAATCCATACCAAATGACTTCCTGGTAAATGATGAACTGTAATTCTAACTTTTTCAACCTCATCTGTTGTTCCAGTAATCATTGCACCGAGTAAATCATTAGATTGAAAGACATCCAAAATCACAATAGTATCTCCAGTTAATCCAACCATCCTATCTACTTCTGATCTAGCAATTACTGAACCACTTGGAGAATAAAAACTTAACATTCCAGGCATTACTTGATCTTTGAGAATGCCATCTTCATAAACTTCCACAAGTATACCAATATATCCGTCTCCTATGGAATACGAATAATTTTCATCGGTTGAAGAAATGATTTGTACGTCTTTAAATTTAAACTCGAAATTATTGTATTCTATAGTTTCATCTTTCTGAAGATTGACTAGGTGTGAGGGGTCGGATCTGTCAACCAATGTAGTGGTAAATAAATGTCCTATCAGTAGTAATATTATCCCTAGGTGAGAAATGTGGGATCCAAACAGTCTAGAAATTTTCGAACTTCTATTGGACCTTATTGCATTATTTTTATAATTTTGATATAGTAATTTGGTTGTATTCTTTAGCCTAATTATGGTAGGAAGGAGAGATAATAGAAGCCATGGTAAAAGGAATAAAGCTAGCGCTCCTCTTGTTATTCCAGAGGTTATTACTAAGTCTGAATCTCCGGGTAATTGTATAATATCTGTAAATAATGGGAAGATTAGAGAAATTAGTAGTGTTACTGATAATATTATGATTTGATTTTTATTCTGAATACTCCTACCCCACGAATAAATCGTAATACCAAGAGCTAGTAAGCCAATGATTGGTGCACCATAGAACTCGTGAGCCTCGAGGCTAGGACCATCGATTTCAACAGTGAGTAGTAACCAAGTAAGGAGAAGAAAAATCAATCCACCATACCATGGAACTAGTTTAGCATAATCTATTCTAGCAGAAATATTATTGAGTAATTTATTCAATAGTGAAAAATCATCTTCTACATCAGAGATTAACCAAGTTAGCATAAAAGGAATTAGGCCAACAATTGCCTGAGTAATTTCTGCAATTGAGCTCCAACTAGAAAATAACATTAGAAATACTCCCGCAGAAACCCAATGTGTATTTGGTTTTTCAGAATCACTATTTATCAATAGAATCATGATAGATGTTCCTAATGATAAAACGGCTACAGAACCTATCCAAAATCCTACGACTATGAATGAAACTAATAGCACTACAGAAAAGAATGTATTTTTCTGGAGAAGGCTGACTTTCATGTTTGATTTGAGTTCTCTTTTTTGGTCTTTTAACAAATATAATAGAGTGGAAATTGAAAGAATAACAATTAAAACTAGGTAGGAAAGAATTTCTATTCCAACTGCAGAAAAATCGATGACTTCGAGTATTCTCAGATAAGGATCCTGAGGAAGAGTTCCCTTACCATCTCCAACGAACGCATGAACTGAAGCCCATACTCCATTTGCTCGAGTTACGAGAGTTGAATGTAATGTCAGAGCTCCTGTGATTAATGCAAGAGCTGGAGAAATTGAAAAAGCAGATTTGGAATTAGGATTAGATCTGGCGTGAATGATAATTAGTAGAGCTATCCATGGTAATAAAGAGCCTGTTTCAACTGGATCCCAAGCCCAATATCCTCCCCAATCTAATACTGTGTATGCCCAAAGTCCACCGAGTCCTATACCGATAGTCCCGACAGTGAATGATGCTCTAGCCCAAAAAATTTGATTGGAATGTATGATTTTTGCACTATCATCTCTAATCATTCCTGCCATTGCAATACTGGAAGTAGCTAAACAGAGTGAATAAAATAAGAAAACTATTGGTGGATGAATAACCATTAGATTAGTCTGTAACAGTGGATTTAGCTCACCTTCAGTATTTGAAATTGATTGTGCAAAGGGATTGAGTAGTAATGAAATAATTATTAAAACTGCAATCCAAATATTCATCAACCTATTTTCTAGGAAACCTGTATTTTTATCCAAATACATGTAAAGGTTGATTATTGCTAATATTGCAATCCACATTAATAATGGTCCTGATCTACTACTCCAAACTGCAGATATTCTATAAAAAAAGGGAAGATTGGATCCAAATCCAGCATACCTTGAAACTAAATCTAATGTTGTAGCTTCAATAATGAATGAAAAAACTATCAGTATGAATGGAGAAATCTGTAAAACAGTAGTAATTATCTTAACATAAAAGGTCGTTGGCTTAGACCTAACACTTTGATAAATCGTAGCCAAGAGAGCTAACGCAAGAAGGGAAGTTCCGAAATAGGAAAGTATCAAATCACCAACCGTAATATTTTGCTCGACTATATCCAAATGCTAGCATGGCAGGGATTATCTTTTTGAAAAATAAACTTGGCTTCCTAATTATTAGTCTAAAGCCAACCATGGCCTTACCTGAAATTCCCATGTCTGACATTTCATCAGGAAAACACTTGGCCATGATTGACATTTCTTCATCAGTAAGTTCGAAAAGAGCATTTTTTCCTCTAAGAATCTTATCATATGGAGGGAACTCAGCACCCCATAAGTCTGAATATTTAGATAGTTTATTTGAGCTCAAGTCTCCGTCTGAGATAGCAGAAAAAGCAGTTTGAGCAGCAAATACTGCAGATTTAAGGGCCAAATGAGAACCCCCTTCGAAAAGTGGGGATGTGAAACCTGCTGCATCTCCTACTAGCATCAATCCATCATAGTGAGTATTTTCAAATGGCCCCGATATTGGAATTGTTCCACCGAATGCCGGGTTACCTTTATTTTTCCAAGGAGGTGCTACTTGTTCCAAATCTTTGAAATGTGTTGATTCAATAAAATCGTCCAAAGATTTTTTGGCCATCGGACGATCTTCGGTAACCAATCCAACATTTGCTCTTCCATCACATTTGGGAATCATCCATAAATATCCCTTTTCAGCAAATTTTGGCCATATGTAAAAATCCAAGTAATCATCTGTTGGGACCTCTAACATCTCATATTGCATTCCAGCAACTACTTTTCCACCTGAATTTAACTTATTGTCTTCATCGATTTTAACAATCTTTGAACAAATTGCAGCTACTCCAGAGGCATCGATAACTATTTTTGTAGAAATGGGGAAATTTTCACCTTTTCCATCGCACTTCCATCCAGAAAACTTTCCATTCTCTTCTATCCTTTCCATAGAAGTTAGTTTATGATTTAAGTGAAGATTTGCTCCTGCAGAAATTGCTTCCTCAGCAATCCATCTTTCGAAAAGGTGCTTTTCTAAGACATATCCCCTTTCAGTTAAACATTTTTCTGTTCCATCCGGAAAAATAACTCTTATGCCATTAACTTGCTTACTAATTACTTCATCGGGTAATTCCAAATTTAAATTATCACAAGCAATTTCTGAAATACACTCTCCGCAATGAACGGGGGTACCAACCTCAGAATGATCTTCAATTATTATAGTGGAAAGTCCCAATCTAGCACATTGAAGTGCTGCATTACCTCCACCTGGGCCTGCTCCTACAACTAACACATCACAGGTCGCCATTACAATGCCTCCATATGTCGGATGTGGAATTCACGTAGAAACCTTCGGTCAAGTCTATGGTCACAAGCGAACGTTCTCATTATAGTAACTTGTCGGAGCTTTAGGGAAGAGCAGGCAGAAAACAGCCATAATTTAGAAAGGTGATTAAAAAAATGTTCAAACTTCATGCAGAATATGATACTGCTGGGGACCAACAGCAAGCGATTGATAAATTAGTTAATCAAATAAATTCTGGACAACAAAGATCTATTCTATTAGGAGTAACTGGTTCAGGAAAAACCTTTGCTATGGCAAAAGTGATTGAAGAATTACAGGTCCCAACACTCATTCTTTCTCATAATAAAACTCTAGCTAGACAGATTTGGCAGGAAATGTCTGGATTATTTCCGAAGAATGCTGTAGAGTATTTTGTTAGCTATTATGACTACTATCAACCTGAAGCATATATTCCAGGAAGAGATTTGTATATTGATAAAGAATTAGAAATGAATGAAAGAATAGAGCAAGAAAGATTCTCAACGGTTGCATCACTGGTATCAAGGCCAGATGTAATTACTGTAGGTACAGTTTCAGTGATCTATGGATTCAATGCACCTGAGGTATTTGAACAAAATCATCTAAGATTTCACGTGAATCAGGAAATAGATCCACAGGATGCAATCAAAGAATTAGTTAGCTTACAATATAGGAGAGTGAATGGAGAAATTGTCAGG
>LURV01000030.1 GCA_001629205.1 Marine group II euryarchaeote REDSEA-S30_B12 | reverse complement strand
AAGATGGAGTTTGGTTACCAGATAGCTTAGTAGGAACCGATTCTCATACTACCATGATTAATGGCTTAGGAGTTCTAGGCTGGGGGGGAGGAGGCATTGAAGCCGAAGCTGTAATGCTAGGTCAACCAATCTATATGCTACTTCCAGAGGTAGTTGGTTTTGAGCTTACAGGATCATTATCTCCAGGAGTGACGGCAACTGATATGACTCTGACAATAGTTGAGATGCTTAGGAAACACGGATGTGTAGGAAAATTTGTAGAATTCTACGGTTCAGGAATGAAAAATATTAGTCTTCCAGATCGGGCTACAATCGCGAATATGGCTCCAGAATACGGAGCAACCTGTGGATTCTTTCCCGTTGATCAAATTACCCTAGATTATCTCAGACTATCTGGTCGTGAAGATAGCCATATTCAAAATGTGAAATCTTACTTATCCGCGCAGTCATTATTTAATGATGAATCCTCAAAGAATCCTGAATTTACATCAACTCTAAGTTTGAATTTGAATTCTGTTCAACCTTCTCTGGCTGGACCAAAAAGGCCGCAAGATAGAGTTGAATTAGACGATATGAAAAGTCACTGGATAAAATCTCTAAATTCTCCTATAGGACATCAAGGACATGGAATTTCTGATGAATTCAATTCAACATCAGTTAATTTACCAAATAGAAAATCTAATTTGAAGCATGGAGATGTAGTCATTGCAGCAATTACTAGTTGTACCAATACTAGCAATCCAAGTGTTATGATGGCAGCTGGATTACTAGCACAAAAAGCAATAGCAAAAGGTCTTGAAATAAAACCATGGGTTAAGCCTAGCCTAGCTCCAGGTAGTAGAGTAGTAACAGAATACTTTGAAGCAGCAGGACTTTCTGAAGCATTATCTGAATTAGGCTTCAATGTAGTGGGATATGGTTGTACTACTTGCATCGGTAACTCAGGACCATTGGATGAAGATATTGAATCAGCTATTGACCAGGGAGATTTGATTGTTGGAAGCGTCTTGTCCGGAAATAGAAATTTCGAAGGACGAATACATCAGAAAATTAAGGCTAACTATCTAGCTAGTCCACCTTTAGTAGTCGCTTATGCACTAGCAGGTACTCTGAATATAGACTTTAGAATAGATCCCATAGGATTTACAGAGTCCGGTGAACCAGTAAAGTTAGAAGATATTTGGCCAAGCGAACAGGAAATTCAAAACTGTATAAATTCTGCAATTAATCCTGAAATGTACAGACAGAGATACTCTGATATTCTCGAAGAACCTAGGTGGGATTCAATAGATAGTGCCTCAAGTGATTTATTCAAATGGGATCCGGACTCAACTTATGTCAGGCAACCTACTTTTTTTGATGGCATAAGTGAAAATCCAACCGAAATCAATGATATAAGAAATGCTAGGGTATTAATGAAATTTGGAGACTCTGTTACTACAGATCATATTAGTCCAGCAGGAGCATTCCCTGCCCACGGACCTGCAGGACAGTATCTTCTAGAAAAGGGAGTGGATGCGAGAGATTTAAGGTGGTTTTACAACTCATTTCCCGAGCGGAGATGTAATTTCTGTTTTTGAAGCCAGTAATAGATACCTTTCTGAACAAACCCCACTAATTGTAATCGCAGGATCTCAATATGGTACAGGAAGCAGTAGAGACTGGGCTGCGAAGGGAACTCTTCTCTTAGGAGTAAAGGCAGTAATTGCTGTTTCATATGAGCGAATCCATCGTTCTAATCTAGTTGGAATGGGTGTATTACCTCTTTCATTCAGAAAAGGAGAAAACTCTGACTCCATAGGATTAGATGGAACAGAATTTTTCGATATACCTACAGAAGAGTTAAATCCATTTTCCGAAATTCCAGTAGTTGCCAGAAGAATTGATGGTTCAGTGGTAAATTTTAATGCTGTTGTGAGACTAGAAACTCCTGTAGAAGTTGAATATTATAGGAATGGTGGAATTTTACAGACGGTTGTAAGAAACCTCGCTAAAAAATAAGGTGATAATTTGGAAGAAAAAGAAACCTCTGAGTCAATTTTGCCAGGGCCAACTCCCGATCCAAGCAAAATTCCTTCGGTAGTTAGAGAGGTTGGTCAATTAGACATAGAAGGAAAAATAGAAGAACTAGGAATTGCTAAAATATCGAATCCAATAATTAGTGAATTAATTGAGTTTTTTGAGGAAACTGAACCCCCCGAGCCACTCTCAAATAATCTTTCGGGAGATCCACAATCTGAAGCATGGCTACAGTTGTTGTTGACATTAATGATAAAAGAACATGGAAAAGATTCTGCTTCTTTAGGAGAAATAGAACTGATAATAGGGGAAAAAATGAACAGAGAAGGGAGTGATTTGGAACTTTTCTTGAATAGACTTTGGATGATGGGAAGAATAGACAAAGTCTATGGTGGAGCTGAGGTCGCATTTTCACCCAATCCGAGTTGGCTAGAGTCACGGTAGAAATTTATCTAATTTGATGTTTTTTCCGGTTTTTGTGTAAGAATTCGATGAATATGCTAGAAATCAACGCAAGGTAATGCCTAAGAAAGGATGGAAACTCCGCATAGCTATGCTGAATGAACTTGAGGCTGTGAAAGAAAGTGTACAGAAAAAAAGTAGGGCTATTTCTCTAACCCTTCTGATGTTGACATCTATTATTGTGGCAATGATTCCAACTTCAACAGCATCTCATACTACTCAGTATGCAGTCCAGAGAGATCCATTGTATATTTCTATAGGCGATTTGAATTGTGATGGACATAATGATATCGCATCTGGTAGTGGATTTGGACATTTCATTAGTGTTCTCTACAATGATGGAGATGGTGGATTCGGAGATAGACAAGATATACAGATTTCAAATAATGATTCATTTAGGGCTGGATTTAGAGATGTTGCAGATGGCAATAAAGTGGAAATAGCCGACGTAGATGGCGATGGAATCAATGATTTGATTTACTACCAAGAGAACGTAAGATTCGTAGGGGAAACTTTTGTTCGTCCGGCAAATCTGACTGTAATTAAAGGAGAGTGCGATAATACTAGAGTAAATGAATGGAATATCCCTAGTGGATATCCGATAACAATCACTAATCCGTATCTTCAAGCATGGGATGTAGATGATATAGATGGTGATGGAAATGCAGATGTAGTATTTTCTTCCACCGATTCAACATTTACAAGTCAATATATTCAAATTTTTAGAGGACCAGATTACTCTATATTGGCTAATCAACAGTCCATTCCAGTCCCTTTGACGAGTGGACTCTACACCTCAATTAATTTAGGAAATTGGGGAGAAACACTCCAGACAATTCCCAATCCAGATCCACTTAGTGGCGGTGAACCAATAACAGCACCAGGTGAATGCGAAGATCTAGATATTTGGCTCCTAAGGACCCCTCCTTTCAGCTCTAGCTTAGGATATGCAAGTGGCACATATGACAATGTTACCGTATTAGAATTGGATTGTCTTACTAAACAATATCCAAATCCACTTACTCCAGCTTCCGGAACATTTCATAATTTCAAATTGGATGCGGAACACAACTTCCCTCTTTATGGAATTGATATTGCAGATACAACTGACGACGATATTAATCAAATAAATCTAATTGCTGCAGTAGATGGAATAACAGGAAATGTTTCATATGCAACTAGAAATGGAAATTCTTGGAATACACAGAATTATGTCGCATTCGGAGACTATTTGGGTGCATCATTAACTATTGCAGATGTAAACAGAGATGGTGAATTAGATTTCTTTATCCCTACATCACTCACTCTTCTAGACACACAAGAATCTACTGCACAAAATCAGACCTACTTACTCAGACCAAATCTAAGAGCTGTTAATACAGTACAAATTCTACTAGCAGACCCTGATTCCGATGGATACCTTGCTCCACTGTCATTTGATGTTGGAAGGAGGCCCACAATGGCTATGCCCGGTCAACTTAAAGGAGGTCCCGGTAGCGCTCTAGAGGTAGTAATTGGACAAGAAGACTATACTTATCGATTTTCAAATAATGCAATGTGGTTAGATACCCAAGGATATGCTGGCCAAGGAGATTATCTTTCAGTATTATCATTGGATAATTATGATTTAGGAATTACTAAAGTCTCTATTGAACCATCAATATTAGATCCAGCCACATTCCAAGATATAGTAGGTGAAGGAAATCGATGGGTGAATGTAACAATAAAGAATACAGGACTAATGCCAATCAATGGAGCTAATTTTGACGTTAGTCTAAATGTCAAGGAAGTTTTGGGTGGAACAGATACTGTAGTTTATTCTAATGATTTTGAATCTACAAATCCCAATGTAAACATAGATAATGCATACATTACCAAACATTCCTATACTTCCTATACCGGCGAATATGAATCTGGAGATTCTTCATGGCATATTGATGAAGATAGAATCTGGGAATCAAGTTTAACATATGAAGAAGGAGATATAGTTCACTACAATAATACCGATTATGAATGTGGTGGCAATAATACCACATCGTGCGATACAAACCCAGAAGAAGATAATTCTTCATGGCAAGAAGTTTTTTATTGGCTCCATGAAGCAGAATCTAATCCAAGCAGTTATTATTGGGCTGGTGTAACACATTCTTTTGATGAAAACACCAGTATCACTGGATACTATAACCACATGGATGAAGCATTAATATTGAATGATATAGATCTCTCTGGAGCTGATGCTGCTTTCTTAGACATGGATGCAATCTGTACAGTAGGCTTCTTCGAATTATTTCTAAATGAACCATATGATGTCGTAGAAAGATGGCTCTATGAAGATTCATGCTCTATTGAAGTTTGGAGTGATGGAACTGGATGGGAAACAGTTTGGCGATACGGCGGATGGGATAATGAAAGAAAAAATAGGATAGAAGAGCGGATATCTAGCGCTCCAGATCCAGAATATAATGACTACAATGGTAACGATTATGGAGATTATCATACAACTCTATGGAATAAATATAGTGAGGGAGGGGGAGACCCTGATTCATGCTACATTCCATATTTACAATTCGGTTTACCTTATCCGTTATGTTTCGAGGATGGCGGACTTGATCAAAAAGCTGACTCTATAGATTTGACTCCGTATGCTGGAGAAGTAATCGATTTAAGATTCCGTTTCAGAACTGGATTAGAAGGGACAACTGGACCAGAAGGTTCAGCAGACTACTCAGAAATGGACGGTTTTGCAATAGATAATATTACCATCAGGAAAAGAGATGTAGACTTTGGTCCTAATCCTACAGAAGTTACTCAACAAAAACAAGGCATTAATTTAATTGCAGGAGAATCAATGACTGTTAGTCTTAATGCTGATTTTATAGATAATACCACATACTATGTATCTACTGAATTATCGAATATTAATCTAGGTGGGCAATCTGATAATGACAGTACTAATGATGAAACTAAATTCCAGCTAACCGTAGAAAATTTATATGATCCAGGACTACTTGAAGAGCCTTGGATTGATTTGGAAAATGGAGAATTATATGCTTCAGGTGTCATGCCCATTACTGTAGGAGTTCAAAATTGGGGTAATACAGTAGTAGAATTTGATGTAGAAGCTAAGATATTCAATGCAGAACCAGAATTAATTGCTATAGAAGATTTCTCAGGACTAGTTGGGAGAATTTGGCAAGATGATAATGATGATAATGGCACTAGATTGGATGATTCTACAGAATCAAATGAAATGCTCCCCCAGAATGTAGGTGTTTTCAAGAACTATGCATATTGGCTAGGGCATCCATCAACTGGTTATGAAGATGAATGGAATGAATCAATAACATTAGAGCCAATTGAGATCAAGGATTCTGGTGCAGACTTTACTTTCCTAAGCTTTGACTACTTCGCTGAGGGCGATCATATTTCAGATAGATTTGGTAATGTTCAGACAGTAAGAGATTATGCTTACTTAGAAGCTACATGGTCTAAAGGTGGTGATGTTTATCAGGGTACAATTTATGGAAGTTGGACAGATTTGAATGAAAATGGACTCAGACTAGCCTACAACAACATAGGTGGAAATTTCTATCACTATTGTGAGGATTTTGATCAAAATGGATTATTTGAGGAAGTAGAATTCGCAGGCGATCATTCTGGAGGAGTTGGTCAACCTGGATGGCCCCAGTGGTTTGACTCAGATGAATTGATTTCTACAGCTAGGATTGACTTGACTCATGTACATCTAGTTAATACAACAAATCCAGACACATTCACTTACGAATGTACTTCTCTTGCTGGCTCTGATGTAACATTTACATGGAGATTCCGATCTAATAACGATAGCGTAAATGGAAATGCTGGATTGGCCGGTTTCGCTCTTGATAATATCAGAGTAGAAGACTATACCTTCGAAGATGATGGAGTTTACACACAAACAGTTTCAGGACTTGATGCATCTCAGAAATCTAACGTTTTAATGGGAGAGCATAATTTTGTAAATGGTTTATACAAGATAGATTTAATGACACTTTATAACAATTCAGATAATACATCAAAATGGTTTGAAAAACCAGAGATTAGTATAGCTAATAACCAATCAACAATACTTTTCGGTATTGCTAATGCGGACATTACTTTACTTCAACCGGATATTCTAGATTGTGTTTCTGATATTACATATGCGTGTGTCTATCCAACCAGTCCAAACACATTTGATTCCCATGATTTTTCTATTCCATTACTCAATGGAGTAATTGAGGGCTCATACGATGTAAGAATGATAATTGAGCACATTGAATCTGGCGATATTGTTTACAATCAATCTTCCGACAATGGAACATTTGAACTAGATCCACATCAAAGAGCAGTTGCACATTGGGAGTCTCCATATTCCAGTTGGATCGATTCTAATAAATATAATATAAGCTTCATAGCAATTCTTGTTGATGAATTCGAATGGACTCAATCCGGAAACGAGAGATTTTTCGAAATTTCTTTTTACGATCATATAGATGTAGCAATTCTTTCCAATCCAACTGATCAGAATAGACTCCAAAGAGTAAAGAGCGACTTAGATGCAATGGGAATGGTATATTCTCAATTCGAAACTTCTGATTGGAATAAATATTTGACCGATGAATGGCTAGACGGATATTCTAAGGTTCTATTACCTTGGCAAACTGATTATAATGTAGAATATGGAGATTATTATGAGTTGTTAGGAACTGAAAATCCAAATAATGCTGATTTGACAGGTATAGAAGTTATTGAAACATTCATGAATAATGGTGGAACTGTACAAATCCACTTAGGCCCATACAGAGATTATTATCAAGATACCACTGATACAGAAAGAATTGGCGTTCCCTTTGATTTGGATATTGCAATGAGGAATAGAGTTAATCTAACTATCGATCAGAGAATAAAGTCTGAAAATCTTTCTTTCAATGACCCATTCCATCCAATAATGAAAAATCTAGATACTTCTGCCTTCTCTGTAATTAATGCTGGTTCTCATGTTGCCCTATCTGGACTTGATACAGCGCAGGTCGGAGATAATAACATGCCTAAGGTATGTATGGATGCAAGCGTAGGAGCTTCAGAAAATGGATATATAAGCGGCGGTGGAACCTTCCATTCTTTAATCGGCGATAATGATAACATTGATCAATCCGTTTTAGCAGTTTGTAGCGTAGGCGATGGAGGAATTATCGTTACTACAATTGATGTTGAAAATCCCACTGTTTCCACCCCATACGGACAAAATAACACCTTCTCCTTACTATCCAACATGCTCGCATATCAATTATCACCATATCCATCAGGATTTGAAGTTGCGGGACAAGGGTTTGATTTGACCATCGACGGTAGAATTCAGCCATTTGATGCACTTTCCGGGGCTTATGAAAGAACCCCAATAAAAAGTAATGCCACACTAGAGTTTAATTTTGAAATTGACTCTTCATTGTCTTCAATAATATCAGCTAATTGGGTAATAGAATCTGTTGATGACTCAATAATTACTGGATGGGATGGTGAAACTCTAGGAGAGGATAATTGGTATGTTTATCAACAATCTAATTCAATCCCAGTCAATGCAACATTCTGTATTGAAGATGAAAGCGAAGATTTGGGTTGTAAGATTGATGCAGAGTGGAGAATTTGGCTTTACTTGAGTGATTCTCAGGGCCATACCAGAATTACAAATATCTCAGTATTTACCAATGATGTTCGTGCAGATAATAATCCTCCCTCATCCATTTTCGAAATTGTAAATGATGATACTAATTCAGACTTAATTGAATTGATAGGAACTCAACCAACTCCAAGTGACTATGATGAAGAACTTCAGGAATTTATTATGGTTGATTCTTCAGTTTACAGGGTGACTTTAGATGAGAATTCTCAGACTACTACTGTTTACTTCACAGCGGCTGGAAGTACAGATGTTGGTACTGGAATCCAAGAATATAGATGGCTTGTTACCGGGGCTTCAATGGAAGATCAAGAATTTGTTATAAATTCTCCAGATTATAACTGGTCATACACATTCAATTCAGTCACTCCTACTAATAATCCATTAATGATTGAATTGTATACATCTGATTTTAGATTCACCTCTGAGCCACCATATCGGATGTTTTTTGAGGTTGTTCCGTCAGACTTTGGAGACGAAGAAGTAGTTAGTGAATTGGATAATCTTTTCACTGCAGAAGGTGAGAGGTTTGACGCTTTAGACTCCATCGATATTATCAATGTAACAGGTGTGATAAGAGATAACGATATATCCAGTGACTGCGATGTTACAGTAGAAGTTTCTTTGGATGATAAAAGCATATTTGACAAAGGTGGAGCGGTTAAAAATACAGAAAAAGATCGAGGAAGATACAATTCTGTATCTGGTCTTTGTGATGGAGATTCATATAGCCTATCTCTGAATATTTCTCATCTATACGTTTATGGAGAAGAATATGGTAGTGAAGGTAACGTATATATCAGAATTACAGAAGCTGGTCATAGTCCCGTGGAAGAGGAGATATATCTCTATACCCTTCCAAGAGCCCTAGATCCTTGTGAAGAGAATCCGGAATCTTGCGAAGAAGAAAGCGGCTCTCTAAATACTATCATGATTGGTGGAATAGCAACAGTAATTTTACTACTTGTTGTTGTAATAACCTTCGTAATGAGGAATAGAAGGTCAAAAAACACTCAGCAAGACTCCGTAGAAACATTCGGTGGAGTTGAACAAATGGACCCTGTGGAAGCCTATGTTCAACAACTTGTAGCTCAGGGATATGATGAACAAATGGCCCGTCAGTATGCCCAACAGTACTATGCTCAATACTACGACCAACAGAAACGAAGTGGAGGCTAATTGTTAAAATGGAGCAGAAATCTCAAATGGAATATCTAATTTCCATTTAGATGAAATCTTTTCATTTGAACTCTGTATCACTTCAATTCTCTGTTTTAATGCCGGAGCCCTTGTGGAAATTACAGAATTGTATAATTTAGATCCTCTGATATCATCTGGAATGCAAATCTTCCCAGAAGTAGTTTCAACATCCAAAGCTCTGTCCAAGTCTAAGGCGTGTCTGTTTAATTTGTGTAACATACCCATCGCTAATCTGTTAATTGAAAAATATAACACTATAATCAATATAAAAACAATTACTTGACCAATAATTGTGTTCCCTAAAAAAGTCATAGATATTGAGCCTAAAAGAAAAACTATCGGAGCTACAAACGTAAGAAGGAAGAATGTCTGTGAGATCGGTTTTCTTTTCCTCATCCTATGGATAATTTCCCATCTCTCTCCCTTGGGATTTTGAGGACTGAAAATATCATTCTCCTCACTTCTTGTAGCCTTTTCAACCATCCTTCTTACATTTTCAATCTTGTAAATCATTCTATTGGTTTCAGGAATATCTATTTCATCACTGTATAATTCTTCCAATAAGTCCGCACACTCTTCATAGTAACCCAATCGAATCAAAATTGCCAACTGCTCTATAATTGGCTTGACCTCATTAGGAGAAATCTTCCTCCTTTCTTCCCACCATTCCAAAGCATGTTCGAGCATTCCAAGATGATCTACTAATAATTCTCCACCTAAGTCCCAAGCTCTATTGTGTTCAGGATTAATTTTTACTACTCTTCTTACTGCAGAAAGAGCTATTGCTGCTTCAGTCAAGTCAGGAAGTGTTTGTCGACCTTTACTCTTAGGAGGCAATGTGAAAAAGGCAATACCCATCCATGCATCGGCATGTTTTTCATCTAATTCTACTACCTTTTTCGCTAACTCCAAAGCAGCCTCACGATCTCCTTCTTGTTCGGCTTCCAAAGCATCCAACCAAAGTATCTCAGCACTCTTTGCCACATGCTTCGGAATAGACATTCAGACAATAACCCTCGGGTCGAATTACTTCCTTCTTTTTCCCTTATAACTTCTGCCGGATTTGAAATTTCTACCATTTCTACTTTTTGAATCACTTCTTCTGAAATTAGTACTCCTTCTTTTTTTATGACTTGCCTGAGCTTTCCCTCTTGACCTATATTTAGAGTTTCCACGTCTATCTGAACTATCTCTCCGATTAACATCTCTCCTATTGTTAAGTTTCCTTCTATTTTTCCTATTTGAATTCACTCTAGGGGCGATTTCTACCGGTGATCCAACTGCACTTTGTAGATTTATTTCCTCTGAAATTGGATATAAGTGAATTAATCCATCATCTACTGGACCTATGACAGTCTCTACCTTTCCTAGGATTTTTCCACCTGTTATCCTAATATTTGCTCCCAGTCTAGGAGGTCTACCCTCAAAGCTTACCAATAATCCACCATTATGAGATTGCTTATCCACTCTACCCGAGAAACTCATTATGCATCCCCTTTTCGTAAAATGATGGCCAATAATAATGAAGAAAATATAGTGATAATTCCACTAGCAGGAATTCTATTATCTTCTATAATTTCTTCATCAATATTTTCTACATTAACATTAGTTAAATTTACAACAATATCCTTTGTTGTACACATTCCACCTTTATCACAACTGGAAATAGTAAATGTTGTCAATCCAGAAATTTCTTCTCCAATTTCAATCCATTCTGTCGCCCATGAATTTCCATAGTCGTTTATTATGATATCTAATTCTTCATCTGAGCTTAGTAGCTTAAAATTTACATTCTGACCATCCGGCTCACTGTAAAATCCACTAAATTTTAGTCTCCTATCTTCCAATTCAAAATCAAAATTTTCAATTATCGGGGGTGATCCCAACTTTTCTATCCCAAGATTCAATATTTTTTCAATAGAGTAATTATCAGATGAGATTTGAATCCAAACATTAACTTGTCCAGGTATCATTCCGATTTCACTTATTTCTACAGTCTTAAATGAAGTAAATGAATCATTTAAACTACCTTCACCTTGAATAAAAAATTCTTGGGCAGAATTTACAGATCCACCTTGAGTTAATTTTACACTTACCTTAATCTGTTTTTCCCAAATATTCGTATATTCCAATGTGAGGGGGTGTGGACCTTCTAATACATTTTTTGTTGTAGATATTGTTACAGGAGAGCCAACGAACCATGTCCTATTTTCTGTTTGTTGACCCGTAGAATCTTCAGCCATACATGTTATCTCGATAATATCTTCTATATTTTGGATGTTAATCCACAAAGATTTGTCTATACTCTGAGAAATAGGTGAGAGGTTTGAAAAACATAATATTTCGAGCTCTGAAACAGCAGAATCATCAACAAACCAAGTTGAAATATCTCCCCATTCAGCAAATTTTGTTTCTCCAAAACCATACATTGGAATCCAAGAGTTATCAGGATACGCATTTTGAGTCCATTGTGGAGGAATATCAACAGGAATGGGAGAAGTAGTAAAATCTGCAAATATATCCTCTCCACCTGGCCAATGTGCCCTATTCATATTTGGAAATATTGAATACGTTAAACTAGAATCATTATTTTCAGATAAAGTAAATTTAGTCAAACCATCACCTATACAACTTCCCCTTATTGGAGTAGAATAACTTCCATTATTTTCATTATCTGGACCTACAAATCTACCCTCACATTCTTCCCAAAGATCCAATCTCAAATTTTCGGTCTGTGGAAATGTAAAGTCTAACTGTGCGTTACTTATATTTGAAGAATTGAAAGTCAGAGTAAAATCATTCGAATTAGTAACTCCCGGAATTTCCATAGTTGCATTCAACCATATCATTATTCTACATTCATCTATAGATGGACTATTTTCAATTTCAACATCACAATCTCTATTTTCATTAGGTCTGACAGGTATTTCGTAACATCCATCTTGACTGAATCCCTGACAATCTCTACGATCAATGTGTCTCTCAGGAATTCCGTTAAAGTGACCTATCTCCATTCCATCATTTTGCCAAGATGTATTTTTCCAGTCTACTCCAACTCCACCGCGATGCGGACTTCCATCTCTAAATCCCATTCTAGTGATTGTATACTCTAAGCAATCTGCTGCAATTAGGAGAACTGGAGCAATCTCATCAGTAGAAATCCATCCATCTCCGCCACTAGGCAGATAACCATCTAGATATTCATCAAAATCCTCTCTAATGTCATCAGCATTAGTCCAATTAATCCAAGCAACTGCTTCAACTTCAGCAGTCTCCCAGTCTTCATTAATTCGAATATCGAAAATCGCTTTATCGTAGATGAACATCTCTTCGAAAGTTATCGAACTACATTGCTCTTCTAAAGAGCCACCACCTCCAAACTGATTTTTTCTTTCTTTTTTATTCTCTAATTTTTCAATTTCTAGGAGATTTATTGTATAGCTACCTACCATCATAAGTACTGCAAATATTGTAAACATCTCCACTCTTCTCATACTCTTCACATCATTGGTAAAAGGGTAGAGATATAATAACATCAGTATTATCTACTGAGATTTTTGATAATTTAGGGTACCCTAAACTTGAAAAGGCAAACCACTTGCGGATTTTTAGGGTACCCTAAATTAGTATGAGTGTGAAAATATGAAAAATATGAAAATTAATACAGTTTTAATAACAATAATGATGGTTTCCTGCGTTCTAGCGGGCTGTCTAGGTGGAAGTGAAGATGAAGTTCAAGAACTTGCAGTGCCATCTGATGGAAATCTTGTAATTGCATACGCAGTGCAAGATGATTACGAAAATATTGATGAAAATCCACAATTATTAGCTGACTATCTAGCTGAAAAGATGAACTATCAAGTTTCCTTGTATAATGTAGACTCTGAAGGAGCAATGATAGAAGCCTTGAGATTCGGAAATGCAGATATCGCAATCATGGATGGTGGAGCTGCATGGGTAGGATGGCAACAATACGATTTACAGGTTTTAGCTGCAGACACTAAATCTGATGGAAGACCTTACTACTTTGCTCATGCTTGGGTCAAAGCTGGGTCTGAAATGGCATTAGCACATTTGGATGATGATCCATATACTGACCCATTCTCTTTACTTGCAGGAAAGACATCATGTCATACAGGATGGCTAAAATCTGCTGGAATGTTATTGCCAATGGGTTACTTGATTGGACACGGTTATGCAAATGTTATAGGAGATCCTAATGATGTAGAGACATTGAGAAATACTGTATTAGGATTTTTCAATGAAAATGCTTCCATACCTGAATCAGGTACTCCATATTATGGATATGACGGTGCAATCAAATGCCTATCAGAAGGAGCTGGAGATGTTGCATTTGCCAAGGATAGCACCATAGAATCTTACTGCAACAATGAAGATGCTACAGAGAATGAAGATTGGTGCTTAGCTATGGATCAATATGTAGCTCTTCCTGCATTCGGAAAAGCACCAAGTCATCCGGTTATGTACAATCCCACATTGATGGATTCTTCAAAAGCTGAACTAGTCAAAAATACGTTGATTGGAATGTCTTCCGATGAAAATGCTACAGCAATTTTAGCGAATATCCTTAGCACTGATGGCATAGTTTCTACAACCACAGATGAACACCTAGGAAGTTATTCATCTTCAATAAGAAATATTCCTGGAATTTCAGCATATTATAACGGAAAATATAGTTTAAACGCTACATTAGATCCATCTGTAGATAAAATCAGAATAGCATTTGAAGTGAAATCTGATTATACCGGAGATGCAATTGATACTAATCCTCAACTCTTAGCTGACTATCTAGCTGAAGCTCTTGGGGTGGAAGTAGAATTGTACAATGTTGAGTCTGAAGGGGCTATCATTGAAGCACTTAGATTCGGAAATGCAGACATTGCATTCATGGATGGTGGAGCTGCATGGGTAGGATGGAAAGATTACGGACTTGCAGCAATGGCCGCAGATATGAAGTCAGATGGAAGAACTCACTATGATGCACATGCATGGGTAAAAGCTGACAGTGATGTCGCAGCAGCTCATCTAGATAACGATCCAAGCACTGATCCATTTGCTTTACTAGCAGGAAAGACATCATGTCACACAGGATGGCTAAAATCTGCTGGAATGCTATTACCAATGGGTTACTTGATTGGTAATGGTTATGCTAATGTTGTTGGAGATGCAAACGATATTTCTTCATTGAGTGCTACAATATATGAATTCTTCAATGATGATGCATCCATCCCAGAATCAGGTACTCCTTACTATGGATATAGTGGAGCTGTAAAATGTCTATCAGAAGGAGCTGGAGATGTTGCATTTGCTAAGGATAGCACAATAGCCTCTTACTGCGATAATGAAGATGCTACAGAGAATGAAGATTGGTGCTTAGCTATGGATCAATATGTAGCTCTTCCAGCATTCGGAAAAGCACCAAGCCATCCGGTTATGTATAATCCTGATTTGCTGGATATGCAATCAAGAACAGTAATACTAAATGCACTAATGTCATTGAACAACGAAATGTATGTAGTAGATTATCCTATGATGGGAACTACATATACTGGATGTTATGATATATCTATTCACAAAATTGACTCTACTTCAGACATGAATACTTGTGGAGACCAAATCATGGAAAATGTACTAAATACACCGGGATTAACTAGAGTAAATACACAAGAACACTTAGGTAGTTATTCTTCATTAATCAAAAATATCCCAGGAATATCAACCTATTATGATACAAAGTATGAAATAACTGACTAAGACTTTTCGACGGGTAGCTTCGTCGAATAGCAATCAACAATTCATCACCCCCTAGCTACCCGTCACCTAAAGTATGTAGCCATCAATTCCATATAATGGTTTAGGGCCCCCTAAATTAATTACTGGGGGGATTTGTGATAATGGAAGATGAAAATAAGACTCCAATAGTTCATCTCAAAGATGTGGTAATTGGTTTCAATTCATCCAGACCACTAGTAGAAATAACAAATATGGAGATTTTTCCAGGAGAAGTTGTTGCAGTTACTGGACCTTCTGGAATAGGTAAAACTACACTATTGAGAACAATCGCTGGGTTAGTAAAACCTATTTCAGGATACATACATGTTTGTGGTAGTAATCCATCAAAAATTCTAAGAGGTGAAGTAGGATATATTCCTCAAAGACTAGGATTGGTTAGACATGCAAGTGTTTTACATAATGTTATGCTAGGAGCAAAAACAAATCAAAAACTCCCTAAGTCTTACTTTTCAAGTAAAGAAGAGAAAAATTACAGCTTAAAAACAATCAATTCATTGGGACTTACCGAAAAAATCAATGAGCCAGTAAGGAGACTTTCTGGCGGTCAGCAAAGAAGAGTAGCAATCGCTAGGACACTATCGCAAGCTCCTAGTTTAATTATGGCTGATGAATTTCTTAGTGAATTAGATGAGAAAACTATCAATATGGTACTTAGGGAAATAATTGATTATGTAAAGAACAGTAAAGCTGCCTTACTAGTTGTGGAGCATGATGTATCTCGAGCGAGGGAAATGGCAGATCATTTACTGGTTATTGATGATGGACGTGTAAATCCGTTTATCAGTGAAACAAGAACTATATTGCTGGAGGCAGAAAAATGAGTTTTAGAGACAATGCAGTAATCTGGTTTTCATTTATAGGACTACTAATATCAGTATTTTTAATAAATAATCTAGTGGATGATTGGGGAAGACTCTCAGGGAGTTGGAATAATCTTACAATCTTTATTTCAGAATCTCTATGGCCACCAAATTGGAGTGTAATTGAACCACAAGCATATCCTGTATGTACCGTTTATCCTCTTTTTGACTTTACATGCTCAACTGCTTGGATAGGAATAATTGAAACATTAAAAATCGCCTTTATCTCAACAATTTTTGGTTCCATAATTTCACTACCTTTGGCCCTACTAGCTGCAAGAAATTTAAATCCAAGATGGATATCATTTATTGTACGTTTTATCCTAGCAGCAGCAAGAAGTTTACCTAGTATAATATGGGCAATATTCTTCGTTATTTTGGTAGGTTTTGGACCAATATCGGGAATTCTGGCAATGACAATATATACAGTAGGATATTTAGGAAAATTACAATATGAATCTATAGAAGGAATTTCTAGCATTCCACTGGAAGCAGGAAAATCTATGGGACTTTCAAGATATGAAATTTCTAAGGGAATTGTTATTCCGGAGAATGCAAACGATCTAATTTCCCAAATAATTTTCATGTTTGAATATAATGTTAGACATGGTACCGTGATTGGAATAGTTGGTGCTGGCGGAATAGGCTATTACATCAATTTGTATCTAAAATTTTTACAGTATGATAAAGTAATAGCCTATTTAATCATAATTTTCATAGTAGTTTTAATTATAGATTTTATTTCAATATCGGCTAGGTCTTTATTCACAGAAGAGGGCGATAGTAATGAAGACTCTATTTTCACTTCATTTCTGAAATTATGGAAGGAAACGATTCTTCCTCAAGGATTACTATTCTTCTCTAGAAAATAGGAATTTAAACTAAACTTCACCAACAATTCGAATTTCCCCATCTTCATAGAAAATCTGAATATTATCTTTCACCTTAAATGTTAGAGAAGATAGAGCTTCATAAACTTCTTTTTCGGTTACTTTGAAAGCATCCGCAGCCCTTTTTGTTGACCAAGGAACCTCGATAAAATCCGATGCGGAAATCCATTTTAGTAATCTTAATTCAAAATCATTTAAATCTTTTATTGCCATTATTTTCCCCCTATGTCGCTATATGATTCGATAATCATTCTTACAGCCTTTTCCGCTCCAACTTTTCCCGCTAATAAACTATCCAAGGCCAACAAAAAGGGTGAATGATGCCCCAATTCTAGTGATTTCTCGGAAAACATCCGTGTAGCTCTTACTCCCTCAGCAACCATATGCATCTCTTCTAATGCCTGTTCCAAATCTTTGCCTTCTCCAAGCATTTGCCCTAGCGTTCTATTCCTGCTTCTAGGACTAGTTGCTGTAACATACAGATCACCAATTCCAGCTGGCCCGAATGCTGTATTGGGATTGGCACCCATTTTTTCTAATAGGATAATACCTTCACTATATCCGGAAACTACCAATGCAGCCTTCAGATTATCTCCACCAATTGTATCTCTTAATCCGTCAACTATCCCACAAGCCAATGCAACCGTATTTTTGTAGGCGCCCCAAAGCTCAGCACCCACCGGATCTTCAGTTGGCTTCAGAATTAAAGAATCAGTTGAGAGTCTTCCAGAAACCCTCTCAGCAACTGAACGGTCATGACAGGCTACCAAAGCCGAAGTAAGTACTCCTCTTGCCACTTCAGGTGCTATAGTTGGACCAGTCATTACTACTACAGAATTCGATTTACCATTCTCTCTAAGTCTCTCTTCAATAACATTAGAAATCATCATATTTCCTCGTCTATTAGCCAGTCCCTTTGCCAAGTCAATAATCAAATGTGAAGGTCTAATATGATGTATTAGTTCATCAAAAACTTCGAGAATGACATTACTAGGTAAAGCTAAAACCAATATTTCACATTCTTTAGTGATATCAGAAATTTCCATTGTCACTTCAAGCTCAGGAATAATAAAATCGGGAAGATATTTTTTATTTTCATTAGTTATCATCAATGACTCATATACGTCATTTTCAATGGTCCATCCGAGGACATTATGCCCATCTCTACACCAAATATGGGCCAAAGTAGTACCCCAGTTACCCAATCCAATTATTCCTATTCTTGCCATAATCGTCATATTATCGGCTAAGTATGCCTTTTAATACACTATGGGGAAATAATCTATCATCAGTTGCCTTATTGATGAGAAATAACTCCCGCAGTAACAAGCAGGGGTACCCGAGTGGTCAAAGGGGCTGGGTTTAGGTCCCAGTGCGTAGTGCTTCGCAGGTTCAAATCCTGTCCCCTGCACCAATCTAATCTAGTCTTATTCTTTTAGATTTCAATTTAGCAATTTTTCTACGTTGCCAACCAACTAATCGATAAATAGCCAGTGATATAAATCCAATACTGACTAAAATCATAGACCATGAATTATTATCGAATGGCCTTGTAGCATCTAGAGGATATTTATCTTCAGGAACGCAATCTCTATCGGTTATGACACAGTCAGTAATTCCATCACCATCATCATCAAGATCATAAGCATCAGGTTCACCATCTCCATCTGTATCTTTCATTAATGCCTCTTCAAGTCCTGGCTCTTCGATTTCTTCTTCGATTTCTTCGATTTCTTCGATTTCTTTTGGACATCCTAGTAGCCAACCTTTTGCTACAATTCCATGATTTAGTTGTGGTTCAGTATAATTAATTCCAGGAACATCGGGACAATTATCTCCAGCGATTATCCCCTTTTCTAAATCTATCTGACTAATATCACCAATTTCATCACCATCGGAATCGATCCACCAATTTATATCGTTTTCAGCCAATCTGTAGGTGACTCCATCAATTACTACGTCACCATCATCAAACATATCGATATTATCACCAAAGCTATCTCCATCAGTGTCTAACCATTCAGAGGATAGCAACGGAAAACGGTCTATATCATCTGTAAAGCCATCTCCGTCATCATCATCATCAGCATTATTTCCTATAGAATCGGCATCGGTATCTAACCATTCTGAAGCATCATTGGGAAATGCATCAACAGTATCTAAGAATTGATCATTATCGTCATTATCATCTTCGTTATCTCCTATGCCATCATCATCGAAATCGGACCATTCTAAAGGATCATTTGGAAACTTATCAAATGTATCAACTCTACCATCATTATCATCATCATTATCCGAATTATCTCCTATGCCATCATTATCTTCATCCGCCCATTCATTCTGGTTATTTGGAAACAAATCATCTGTATCATTAACTCCATCATTATCATCATCAACATCTATACTGTCTGGAATAGCATCTCCATCCGCATCTAAAGCTAATTCTGGATCTAATGGCCACAGATCAAATCGATCACTAATTCCATCATTATCATCATCCAAATCAGTCACGTCTGGAATTAGATCACCATCAAAATCATCAATACATAGATCTGCATTACCACTTGCCCTATTGACGGTGGAAGTATTGGCAGGACAAGCCTTTTGTGAAGTCGCTAGTAATTCGTCAACATAGTATCCTAATGAAGCCTCAAAACATGTTGCCTGCCCTCTAAGATTTGAATAATATCCTCTAGAGCACCCAGTCTGATCTAATGCACCTTTTGATGGGGCACTATATCCTCTATCGGCAAGAATGCAAGATGTCTGAGAAGCATCAGGCTGATAGGTTCCTGCTGAACACTTAATCTGGGATGCTGAACCATGCATTAAGTCTATTTCTTGTGGTGAATTTCTATTATCTGTAGTTCCATCCCCAAGCTGCCCAAACTCATTAAAACCCCAACAATAAAGCGTCGCATCATCCAATATTGAACATGAATGCCTTTGCCCTACTGATATTGATAAAGCTGCACTGTCTACTGGGGTATCAGCAATAACAGGAATAGTCGAGGAGGTTAATGTTCCATCTCCAAGCTGTCCAAAAGTACTATCTCCCCAGCACGCAATTTCTCCCCCATCAAGTAATGAGCATGTATGGAATACCCCTGATGAGACTTGAGTTGGAATCTGATTTTCTAGCAATCTAGCCTTTACTGGACTATTGCTATTGTTTGTAGAAAAATCTCCAAGTTGACCATAAGCATTGAATCCCCAACAATAAACTTCTCCATTATTCAATGCAGCACAAGTATGAAATGATCCAGAAGAAATCGAAATTACACTGGCATTGGATGGTAAGTTTACTAAATTAGGCACTTATCTATCTACATTATCACCCATTCCCAACTGCCCATGATAATTATCTCCCCAACATTTTACATCTCTAGATGTAGTTAATGAACATGTATGATATGATCCTGAGGAGATTGATAGAGCCAAATCACCACCACCCAGATTAATAGAAATCGGACTAAAACTATCAGTAGTGGAACCATCCCCAAGCTGACCATTGCTATTATCCCCCCAGCATTTGATTGTCTTATCATTCAAAACTGAACATGTATGGCCTTCGCCAGAGGATACTGATGTAGCAGTTTTACCTGCACCTAACGAAATTATAACAGGATTTGTTCTTTCAATACTAGTTCCATCCCCAAGCTGTCCAAACTCGTTACTTCCCCAACATCTAAAGGTATTATCATTAAGTATTGCACAATTGTGGTAAGATCCCGAACTTAAGCTCTCTACTCTCTTCCCCTGTGGAAGTAGGACCTTGGTAGGAACTTGTTTAGATTCTCGAGATCCATCTCCAAGCTGCCCAAACTCGTTACTACCCCAACAACTTACTGAACCATCATCCAGTACAGAACATGAATGAAATGAGCCTAGTGAGATTTGAGTCAGTATTGGAACATTATATCCAGGATCTGACCCTCTACAGTCAGATGCAGATGTTGAACCAGTTGCGGGATTGAAAGTACCACCCGGGCAAGGAGTATCAAATTCAGCTTGAGGATTTTCAACATAATATCCCGCTCTTGCATCATTACATGATGTTTGCCCGGTCTGAGATTGATATGTTCCTGCCAAACAAGGGGTATCACTTGAGGCTCCATCAATTGCCACATAGTGCCCTAATCTAGCTGGACTCTTGACTGCAGTGCCAGGAGTATCAACATAGAATCCCTTGGTGGGCGAGAGACAAACATATCTTCCGTATGTTGGAACTGGACAAAATTTTGCTTTTGTAGGATTATTATCGTCAAAATCATCTCCACCAGCAAAACCATCTCCATCTAAATCTCCCGCTCCATGGGTATCAAAAATATTCATTTCATCATCACCATCTAAATCTCTCTCAGCCGAGTTAATATATGTCCATCTTGGTAAGTCCATTGTAATTGGAGATGTTATCGGTGCAAAATTTTCACCAATACCTCCCCAGCACTTCAATAAATCATTATTAGTTACTGCACAGGATATTGAGCCACCAGAGGAAACTGATAACGGATAAATCACTGGCCCTAGACTAATTTCTGTAGGGGATAATATCATGCTGGTAGTTCCGTCTCCTATTTGTCCAATGTCATTATTTCCCCAACATTTTAGCACCTGAGAAATATCAATTAAACAGTTTTGATTATTCCCCGAATCAATAGTTGCGACATCTGATTCAATCACTACAGGAGACCATTGAGACACCTGAGTTCCATCCCCAAGCTGACCATAACTGTTGTCCCCCCAGCATTTCAGAGTTTTATCTGAAAGTAAAGAACATGTGTGTCCATCACCAGAAGAAACTGCAACTGATGAACCGCCTAAAACCACTGTTGAAGGAGAATAACTGTCAGTTGTAGTTCCATCTCCAAGTTGTCCAAACTCATTACTCCCCCAACATTCTAAACTCCTATCATCAAGTAATGCACAAGTATGATCAGAACCAGCAGAAACTGCCAGAACTTTGTTAATCCCAAAACTTATAGTAATGGGAGAGAAACTATCAGTAGTGGAACCATCTCCAAGCTGACCATTGCTATTATCCCCCCAACACTGAAGACTAGCATCGTTTAAGATTACACAATTATGACTTCCACCCGATGAAATCTGAACAGGATACAATGAACCGAAATTAACTTGTGTAGGCATACTGGATGATGTATCTCCAACAAAACCAAGTTGACCTTTATTATTTCGTCCCCAGCAATGAAGACTGGCATCATCAAGAATAGCGCAAGAATGGTAGTCACCGGAGCTGACAGAAACTGCCGTTCTACCACTTTCTAAGGATACTTCAGTCATTGTAAACCTATCAGAGTTTGAACCATCTCCAAGTTGACCAAAGTCATTTTCGCCCCAACACTGCAATGAAGAATCATCGAAAATAGTACAAAAATGACTCTCTCCAGCAGATAATGTAGTTTCAGTAAAGATTGATCCAGATTGAAATCCAGCAGAATTTAATACTCCAGAAACAGGATTTCTAGAATCGCCTATTGCTAATCCATTGCTGGAAGCAAGGTAATATTCTTGAGGTCCATTAGGAACATTAGTTCCATTTATTACTACTTCCCAATCACCTGGATCAGGAGCTTCTACAGATATTCCTACTAAATTATTTACATCATCATTATCATAGTCGTACCATGCACCTGTTGGATCTCTTAGAGCAATATCTAAGTCATTTATTAGTTGATTTTGAGCAGCTGCTGAATTAGGTGGATCATTCCAAGCAAGTACTATTCTGAAATCAGAGATTCCAACAGGTACCTCCATCTTTAGTGAGTGACTTTCGAATGTTGTAATGTTTATTCCTTCAGTAAATCCAGTCTGAACAGAACCTTGCAAGTCCATTCTTCCCCAGCCTTCATGGACGTTAGGAGCTGATTCAACAGCCGAGTTCTCACCATCTGAACCTCCATAGGAATATTGCCCTTCCATATCATGAGCACCAGCAATTAACATAGCTTTTATTAGAGCAGATGATGGATTCGCAATCCCTTGATTATTCAAATATTCTAAAATCAGAGCTGCACCACCAGCCACCATCGGCGTTGCCATCGAAGTTCCAGTTAAGTAACAGTAAGCAGGATTTCCAGCAACTCCCCAATCACAACTGGCTTCAGATGATAGAGTAGAAGCGACAAAAGAACCCGGAGCCAAAATATCCGGCTTTATTCTACCATCTGCAGTGGGTCCTCTATTGGAAATTGCCATTACTCCATCAATATCATCAATAACACTATCACCAGAAATAGGGGGTTCAGAGAATTTTATTGCTCCACTTTTGAATTTAAAATCATACCAAGTTGTCGGAATGGTGCCTTCTCTATAGTTTTCTGACCCTCCCACAGAAATAATATTCTTAGCAGTTGCATGTGTATTCATGTAACCCGTATCTACTTCACCATCATCATTCGAATCTAATCCGTCATTGCCCATTGCATAAAGAATAGTCAAATCATCGAGATTATGTGCATGCGTATCTATTTGTAGTGAAAGGCTACTATATTCATTATCATTATAATTAGCCCCCCATGAATTCGTATGAACTCTTGCACCATTATCATATGCTGTTTGGAAAATATTAGAGTAGTCATTAGGAGTAGCTAATTTATTATCTGCATTACACACAGAATAAACTGACTGCATGTACAACATAGCTTCAGGTGCAATTCCAGAATAATCAGAACTTCCCGTACCGCTGGAACCATCACCTAGTACGGTACCAGTAACGTGAGTCCCATGTCCATCAGTCCCATGTCCATCAGGATCAGAAGGACCATCCGTATTTCCGCATTGAACAAAATTCTCGACTCCCACAATTCTTCCCTGGAAATCCGACATAATTCCAGAATTTTTCGTATTACAATCAGCTAGGTCAGTACAAACAACTGCATTATCGAGTCCAGAATCCATAACTCCAACTATCACGCCAGAACCTGTCAAAGTGTTCAGAGGACCTCCCATATTTGCAGAGTCTCTGACCCAATCTGCATTTACGATATCAGCCCCTACATCATTATCGAAAGTAATGGGGAATTGCAAATCCATCCATTCAATATAATCCTGATTGGATAACCATTCCAAACCAAAAATATCGGTTTCTACTTCTGCAAAACGCCCCGAAAAAAACTCAATATTCTGAAAAAGACCATTATCGAGTTTAGATAAATGCTCATCAAATGAGCCTGAAAATACAATATTCACAATATACAAATCACCATTCATAATGGCATTGGTTTCCTTTTCACCCTTTAAAATAGATACAGTTTCAAAATCAAATTTATCAGTCGAGTCTAATTTGAAAGCTCCAATTACCTCGTTTTCTAACAGTAAGTTGGGCGATAAATTAGGGACATCACAGTGAAATCCTTGAGGGGAAAAGAAACTTACGCATTCAACTCCAAGTTCAGCTAAGTTACTCTTCCAATCACTGGGTATAGGATAGCTATGGGCAAGAACATTCCATCCATTTACCAGCGATTCCCCAGTCCTTTCATCCCATTCCTGAATTGGTATATAGAATGCTTTTCTATTACGTAGAAGGGCCTCTCCAATGTTATCTAGTTCACCCCATCCGTGAATCGGATTCTCTAAATCAGGAATGCCAATCTCAACCTCCCTTTCGCCTCCACCTAATTCTTTTCCTATGCCATTATCGATTTTATCTAGAGATTCTTCAAAAGTATTATCAATTTCTTCTCTTATCTGAATATCATCAAATTCTTCATTATCCTCTGAAGAAATTTCATTTTCATCATCAACTAAATTTCCTGTACAACCAGATAATGGGGCTGAAATCATCAATGTAATTAGTAGCAGGGCGAGGGGCGCCGACACCCGGTTACCACTGGACATAGTTCTCCTACTTCGTAGGAGGACATTAAAATTACCACTAATTGACAAAAATATAATTAATTTATTGTTTACAATTTTCAATATTTTCTCAAATTTTTAATCATTTCTGAGCAACAAATATACGCAGTTCATTCTCTCATAGAAACATGTCTTCTGACAATTCGGATACAGGACTCAAAGAAATTCTTGATGTTAATGAAGACGGAGAAATTAATTTGGAAGATTTAAAGAAATTAGCATCCGATTTTGAGCAAGATAGTATAGATTCAGAGCTATCCAGAATTCGTGAAAGAAGGACGAATCCGGATAAAAGATTTTTAGTGAATACAGTTCTACCAAGGACAATTGATGATTATACTCTAGTTTTTGGCATATCTGCTGGAGTAGTATTTTTTGGAACAATATTACTGGCTTCGTCTGGAATATTGATGGGAGATTCGATAAGTATAGATAAGGCAACTTCTGGAACACTCTTAGATCCAAATGAATGTGTAGACAAATCCGAACAAATTTGGTTTCAGAATTGGATAGATGAGGATTATAATTTACATATCAGCAGTCAAAATGCTCCGAATAACGCCTCAATTCTATTGGCGAAATTTTCCAACGGTTCTGAACTGACAGAATTTATTAGCGGCAAGGGAGATTTATCTCTAATAATAGATGAAGATACGCTAGGCCAAGGAGAATATGATGTTTCAATTGAACTGTATGTCTGGGATGAAGATAATTCCGATTTTTCAAATCTTACACTCAATGAAAGTATGAGTAAGATAAATTCAGATTCAGCTACTATTTTTCATTCTAAATCTATAATATTAATTGTAGAATTAAAAGAAAAAACATCGCTTTGGGGCTCGAAAGAAACTTACAAAACTATGGAAAAAATAGATGAAGAATCTCGAGCTTGTTGGACATTTCAACAATTGGGGGCATGGGGATGGGTATTGATGGGGGCTGAGTGGGTAGGTGGAAGGGAGACTGCAATGTTGACCGGAGGAAGCGCTCAAGTGCCACCATGGTTTATGGCACTAGTTTCTATGGGGATGTCAGTATTTTTCTTGTGCGTACAATATCCACTGATGCATAGATTATATCATCGAGAGACAGATGATGTACTTACTTCAGAACAAATGCATAGGCTAATTGAAAAGACTATAACAAATGCAAGCCAAAGGCTTCAGATTAGGCCAGATTATGATTCAATGAAGATTCAGGATCGAGCTATTTCTGTAGATGTATTTTTACCGTATCATATAACAAGACGAACAATCGCAACTCCAGTGGATGTTAAGGCTAGAATCATCAAAGAAATTCTATCGGAATTTGCCATATTTGGAGAAATGAGACCTCTTCAATTGAAAACAAATAGAATTAGTAAAGGAAATAATAAAAGGGATAATGCAGAATTAATTGAACCGACTTCTCTAGATGAAATAGATTATACAAAAATGGAAATATTAGAGGAATATCATGATTTCTTTAGTAGTATGGGTAATTTCGGAAAATTAGAAGTTGCTTTCGGTGAAAGTATGAGAAGATGGTTCAAAAAACATGATGTTGCAGATTACGGATCCGCTATCATGGCCGATGAAGAATCGGTCTTTGTTAGAGTAATCTATAGGCCAGTATCACGATTTGCTTATTTTTTATTTAAACCCACATATAAAAATCTTCAAGGTGATCTAAGAAAGCAATTAAAGTCAGATTTATCAGATTATATAGGAAACAGGACTTTAGTTGTCAGCGCCCGTAATGAGCGCTCAACACTAGCAGATAGAGCTGTAGCAGGTAGAGTAGAACAGGGCTCTGAAGAGCTTGGTGGAGAAGCAATGGTGGCTAAACGTGGAGGAATTTCTGGAGCTCTTCTACAGAATCCATTCATGGGGGATATACTCTCAACCGTGGAGTTCGTAGCCCAAAAAAATCGCTCGAGAATTGATAAGTATGGTTTTTGGGGGCTAATTGTTTTTGTTTGGATTCCATTTATGGCAAGTGGAGTATTAGTTGGAGCTATGCTTGGATTAGTTTCTAGGATGAGGTTCGAACGAGTTCTAATTGCTTGTTTGATCGGTGGCTCTATAGCTTCCATTACATGGGCATATACAGCCAGAGGAATTATTGAATTTATGGAGAGGTACCATGCAGAAGCATTTTTTCCTTTTTTAATTCTATTAGTTGTAGCATTTACATGGATTCATATTAGAAATAATAGACAAAGAAGAAGAGAAGAATTATTCCGTGATTCAATGGCATTTTTTTCCGGGGCTTCTGAAGCTTAGCAAAAGTCAATAAAAACTTGCTTTTTCGGTTTATCATGGTGGACTCACTAGTAGATTTGAGAAATATAGAAAGATATTATGAAATGCCTTCTGGAGTAGTTAAGGCCCTAGATGGCATAAATCTAGAAATTAAATCAGGAGAAAGAGTGATATTATTGGGGCCTTCAGGTTCTGGAAAATCAACTCTCCTAAATTGTCTTTCAGCTCTAGATTCACCGACAAGTGGCGAATACAATTTCTTAGGAAAAACAGTACCCAATGACAATTCGGAATCAATGACATCATTCCGAAGGGAAAATATTGGATATGTCTTTCAATTTTTTAATCTACTTCAAGACTTAACAGTTTTGGAAAACATACTTCTTATTCAAGAATTAGCAGATGAAAGAGACGATAATAGAGCTAAAAAATTATTAAAACTCGTGGGACTTGAAGCAGAAGCAGACAGATTTCCAGCAGAAATTAGCGGCGGTCAACAACAAAGAGTAGCTATAGCACGAAGTCTAGCAAAAAAACCTAAATTATTACTCGGTGATGAACTAACAGGAAACCTCGACTCGACTACTTCTTCAATGGTAATGAAAGTTCTAGTAGAAGCGTGTGAGGCCGAAGATATAACGTGTATTTTCGTGACACACGATGAATCTCTGATAGAATATGCTACAAGAGTAATTAGAATCGATAGCGGAAAAGTAATTTCTGATACAAACGTGGAGTGATAAAATTTGTTTATCCTTCTAACTAAGAGATTAGCTCGGAGTCTGATGAGAACTAGAATTAGACTAATTGCAGTAACTTTACTAGTTACTGTGGGAGTATTCGGTGGAGTAGCTTTCGCATCTTATGCTCATACTGCTTCACAGATGTATGATGACATATATGCGGATACTGAAAATGGACTAAATTTACCAGATATATGGATAGAAAATCCGAGTGGGGTGTGGAGTGAAGAAGAATCATCAATACTTTGTCAAAAAATAAATCAATTATTTTTAGATCAATCAGAGTTAGAATTCAAAGAGTGTGAACCCAGATTAAAACGTGAAGGAATAATGTTTCATAAAGATTCAGAAGGAAAAGATACGATAGTTCCTTCTGTTTGGCATGGAATTGATGAAGGAAATATAGATAGAGTCTGGATTCCAAATCATCCGTTAGCATCCGGAGTCGAAGCCAGTAATGATAACGAGATTGTTGTTGACTCAAGAGTCGCTACTGGAATGGATATTTCTATTGGCGATTCAATTAATATCGGGTCTGGATCTGGCAGTATCGATTTCGATGTTGTTGGCATTGGCTTCCATTCAAATCATCTTTATTTTGCAGAAGAAGGATCACTATTTCCAGCTGAACCAGGAACATTGGCAACTGGTTATCTAACATCAGAAGGATTAGAAAAATTAGCTAATCTAGATTCTGGCGTTGCAAACTTACTACTTATCGATATTCACGGAACTCCTGATTATGACTTAGAATCTACTGATGAAGTCGAAGGCCAACAACTTTCTTCACTATTAGAAAAAATTAATTCTCTTTTAGGCGTTGAAGACGATAATCCTTCTAGTGCATACAGTAGATCAAAAGTATCCTCAGTAGAACTTTTAAGACTTGATGCAGATGGTGCAATGAAAACATATGTGCCTGTTACTGCCATGATAGCTATAGTAGCAGGCATAACTATCTTTCTCAGCCTACAGAGACTAGTTCAATCTCAGGCTAGGGAGATTGCAATACTTAGGACTTTAGGAATTCCTCGCAGAGTAATTATCCCCGGATATATTCTAATGCCTCTATTCATAGGATTTATTGGATGTATTTTTGGTTCTATTTTGGGTCTAACTATCGGTGGTCCAGCGATGCTTGGTGTCTATGAAGGCACACTTGGAATACCCATTTTGGAACCAGCTAACATTACACCCATCGTTTTTCAGATCTCAGCAACAGCTATTTTGGTAGTACTATTTTCTGGAATTTTTCCAGCAATTCAATCATCCAAGATTCAGCCATTGGAGATACTTCGTGGCCAGCATGAGATTAGAATTTCTTCAAGAAGAATTCAGAGATTCACTTCTATGTTCCCTTCAACAGTTGGACTTACAATCAGATCAAGTATAAGAAAACCAGTAAGGTTACTCTTCACATTTTTCGCAGTTGGACTCTCAATGTTGATTTTTGGATCTATTATGGTGATGATGGAATCAATGGAAGACTCCATTGTAGGTAATGTTAGAGATAGGCAGAATTGGGACATCAATGCAAATATTGCACCATCAGGAGAACAAGAAGTAATAGATTGGGCCAATGGAAATGGAGCAAACTATGAGTTAATGTTACAATTCCCAGCAACAATAGAAGGTGACTCACGTTTTATCACTACTATTGGTTTAGATGAAATTTCTACTGACACTAACTCAATGTATGGAGTAAATTTGAAAGAGGGCAATATTCCAAGTAAAGACTCAGAAATTACTCAAGTACTAATAGATGAAGGAACGCAATTCTTTTTGGACTGGAATATAGGAGAGACTCAAAAAATAATGTTCGGATCTATCTCAAAACAAATTGAAATTTCGGGTATTACCCAAGGTGAAATTTCACGAACTATATATTTCCATCGCCATGACTTATCTCCAATAATTGGATTAGAGGCTACTTCTGTTCTAATAGGGCTCCCGGAGGGAGCGGAAATGAATAATCAACTTGCTGAATTATCAATTGGGATTTCTCAAAAACAAGATACAATTAGTAGCTTTGAGTCAATTTTAGAGCAACAACAAGCCATTTTTGGATCAATCCTAGCATTGGGTTTAATTATCGCAGTGGTGGTATTATTCAACACTCTTTTAATGAATCTATCAGAAAGAGACTCAGAGATTGCAACTCTTAGAGTTCTTGGAGCGCCAATAAAGAGGATTGGATCAATGATGCTTGGTGAACATCTAGTAATAGGGATAATAGGGGGAATTAGCGCTTGTATTTTCACTATAGCAGGAACTCAACTTCTACTTTCTACATTCCTCACATGGTCATTTTATCTCACTGTTAGTTTGAATTTGTCTGTGACTTTAGTTCTAGTTGGAACGGTCACTTTAATTTCAGTAATTCTAACACCTTATGGTATGTGGCGAATTTCAAAAATGGATTTAGTTGAGAAAATCAAAGACTTTTCTAGGTGATATTATTCGAATCTTAACTTGGAATCTAAATGGAATCAGGGCAGCGATTCGCAAAGGACTTGATGAATTTATAGAAAGAATCGATGCAGATATTATGTTGTTTCAAGAAGTAAGAGCTTTACCAGAGCAAATGCCCAAGGATTGGAAAGAACCCGAAGGATATGAGGTAATTTGGCACCCCGCAGAAAGAAAAGGATACTCGGGTGTTATGTCTTGCTCTAGAATAGGAATGATAGAAATCGAGAGGGGGATAGACACAGAACTAGATCAAGTCAGAGATCCTGAAGGTAGAGTTTTAGTGACTAAACATCAAAACCTGACTTGTATTAATATCTATCTTCCTAACGGCTCATCAAGATTAGATAGGCAAAATTACAAAGATCAATGGTTAGAAGATTTGATGTCTTGGGCTAAAAAGTACCAAGATTCAGTAGAACCAACCCTATTATGTGGCGATCTAAATATTGCTCATACAGAGAATGATATTTGGGATCCTAATGGAAATAAGAATTCTTCTGGATTTCTTTTACACGAAAGAGAATGGTTCACGAGAATGTTAGAGTCAGGTTGGTTTGATTTACTCAGAAATCACTTGGGAGAAAAGAAAGGACCGTATACTTGGTGGTCGAATTTCAGAAATGCTCGAGAAAGAGATAGGGGGTGGAGAATTGATTATATTCTTGCAAACCAAGCTGCGAGAAAATTACTAGTTTCAGCCGAAGTGATGCGAGAAGGTGGACTTATTGTCTCAGACCACGCTCCAGTAATTGTAGACTTGGAACTCTAACTAACTTCTACTTTCCATATACTGTTGTATTCTCAAAGGTAGATTAATTGCGAACATAGCTGCAATTACAATAAATACAAGTATTGTACCCAAGGCAACTCCATAAACACTAGTTAACTCAACACTTTCTCTCAATCTGTTAGCAGAAACCGGATCAACTATCCCTACAAAAAATGGAACAATTAGATTGATGAATAACGTTAGGCTAGCAACTATTCCGGCAACTACGGGAGTTATTGTCAGTGCCCTACCATATCTGTTAGTAATTTTGTTAACATTCATAACATAAACTTCTCCTTTTCTAATCGAAGTATCTAACATGGAAAATCTAATTATTCCACTGGAAACTTCAATATACATAACTAAAATTAATGCATAGAGAATTAGTAGAAACTTCTGAGAGAACTCTCCTTCAGGCATGAAACTTAGTCCAAATTCCACTTTACTACCAGCAAATCTAATTGTTACAATCATCAAGGCTATATATGAAGCAAGTAATGATCTTTGGTCACGTTGAAATACTCCGTAGAAGCCACCCAATAGGCCAATCAAAATAAGGCCTAAGTGAAAAATAGTGCCTAAGAAAGTAATTCCTAAAATATTGGATAATGAAAACCATACTGTTCCCGAAACTGGAGTAATCATGAAGGTTAAAAAACACAGAATAAGAAGTGAAATCGAAGCTCTAATTTGAAGTGATGTTACCATTCTATCTGGTGGTAGAAATTCAGTTTTTGTAACTACTGGGCCACCAAAAATAGTTTCAATCCAACTAGGAATAAATACTTCTGGAACTGCATCCTTAGGAATTTTCGTGTCTCTTTTTATGTTTCCTGCAGCCCTTTTTCTACTGGGTGCTGATGATCTAACTACCTTTCCCTCGTAAAGGTGAGATGTATCCACTGGGCCTTTCTTTTCAGACATAATTTAACCTCAAAAACCTCTTGCTCCAGCTAATGCAGTAGTTAAGAGCATATCTGGCTCCCAGTCCATGACATGAGCCCCTAAACCCCTCAGTTCAGAAATCATAATGTCCCTTTCTGTTTTTAGTACCTCATATCCAGTTCTATCTAATCTTCGAGCGTCAAATTCAAACTCTAAACTACTTGGAGATAGTATTGTAACTTCAAAACTTCTGGATCGTAAATCTCTTACTGCATCTACTATCGTGGGATCATCCTCTAGAGGGGACATTATTATTATCGGACTTCCTCTATTTATGTGAGGCATAATTCTATTAGTTACAATTTTCAAGGGAGTGTTTCCTTTAGCCATAGCACCTGCAAGCTTAGTCAATAGAATGTAAAGTTGTTTTTTTCCTGTATCTCTGTCCACTGAAACAATCTCATCTCCATACACCACTAATCCAACAGAATCCCTCCTAGAAAGAAAATACTGAGATAGACTAGCTGCAGCTCTTGTACTGAAAACCAAAGAATTCCTGCTAACAGGTCCTGTTTCACTAACTTGCCTACTATCTACAATCAAGACAACATCACTAACTGCATCACGTTCGAATTCATTTACCATCATTTTACCATCTTGTCTAGCTGTCGCTTTCCAGTTTACTTTCCTCATAGGATCTCCTGGGAGATATTCTCTTAGATTGAAAAAGTTTGACCCTTCTCCAGGATTTCTAATTGCTACCGCACCAGTAAAAATCTTAGGAACTCTACTTTTTACCATTGCATCCTTTATGTCTTCCATCTTAGGGAAGACTAGGTAGTCATCATATAGTTGAATTTCTTTTTCATTATGAAATAGACCGAATTCATCCTGAACCCTAATGCATACTGGCCCTATAGTATAAAATCCCCTCAACGGTGCTTCAATGGTGTAAGAAATTTCCGTCTCTCTTTGTGGTCCAATTTCCATAAGTACATAATTTGCACCCTTCTTTATCCTCATTACTTCAGGAACTCGGTCTCTAACTTCTATTACCTTGGCAATATTTGATCTATTTTGCAATCTAACAACTACATCAATTTCTCCATCTTCAAAAACTCTAGCAGTAGAAACCTTTCTCATTGCTACTATATTTTGTAATTGCACACCTTCATCTAATTGAGTATCTTCCATTCTCCTCCCTGAAGAAGAAACATCTCCATGAGCAGTCCTTAGTGCAGCCCAAGTCAGAAAAGAGAGTAGAACAACTGCTACAGTAACTAATTGTTGATTTCTAAGCACTAAACCAAGCAAGTACATCGCAATTGACAGCGAAGCGAACATCGCTGATTTTCGACTCCAAGCCATTTCAGCATACTCCTAGAGCCTCAGACAGTTGGTACTGGCACTTGTCTCAAAATTTCCTGAATTACCTTTCCAGTCTCTAGTCCTTTAATTTGATGCTCGGGCTTTAAAATTAGTCTATGTGCTACAGCTAATTCCGCAATCGATTTAACATCATCTGGAGTAACAAAATCTCTACCTCTCATAGCTGCTGCAGCTCTACTAGTCTTTAGCAATGCTTGTGACCCTCTAGGAGATGATCCGACTAGAACTCGCGGATCCTCTCTAGTCCTAGCTACTATCTCAACCATGTACATTCTAATTGCTGGGTCAACGTAGACATCTTCACAAGATTCTTGCATCTTAACAACGATGTTTGGCTCAGTAATTGTATTTACATCCACATCATCTTTCTTCCTAGCAATTCTTCTTTGTAGAATTTCATCTTCATCTGCCCTGTCAGGATATCCTACCATCATCTTCATCATGAATCTGTCTAATTGCGCCTCTGGCAGAGGATATGTTCCTTCTTGCTCAACCGGATTTTGGGTTGCCATTGTCAAGAAAGGTGAAGGTAATTTGTGAGTAACTACACCAATGGTTACTTGTTTCTCCTGCATCGCTTCAAGTAGGGCCGCTTGAGTTTTGGGCGGGGCTCTATTTATCTCATCAGACAGTAGTAAATTACAGAATATTGGCCCGGGCTTGAATGAAAATTCACCCTTCTTAGCGTCGTAAATATTTGTCCCTGTTATATCTGCTGGCAGTAAATCAGGAGTGAACTGAACTCTTTTGAAATCGCACCCCAAAGCATCTGCGAATGTATTTGTCATCAAGGTTTTTGCAAGTCCAGGAAAATCCTCGAAAAGAAGATTTCCGTTAGATAAAATATCTACCATTACATTATCAATAACATGCGATTTACCAATAATTACTTTCTGAACTTCAGAACTAATGGCCTTCCCCATTGCTCCTGTAGCGGTCAGAACTTCATTCGTCTTGCTATTCCCTCTTGCTGCTTCCGCCTTTTTGGCTAGTGCACTATCACTAGCACTAGACGATTTTGCCTGTGCTCCATCTGCTGGTGTTGTTGCATTCATATTCATATCTCCTTTATCAATTATTTTTTCCCCATCTTCGTATTGCTTGCATCAGCTGGCGTAACTCTTGTGGCGAGTACGTGCGGCTTTGGCTATAAGCCAATTCCACAAGTCTCGGATCTCCAATTAATGCTTGAATCTCTGGTGGCGGCATCATTGCCATCTGATCTCTTGTTAAATCATTCTGTATCCTAATCTTGGAAAAAAGAGCTTGTTGTACTCTCTGTCTATAGCTCCCAGGGTCCATTTTATTAGGTCTACGATTAAATCTAGTCAAATCGAAAACATGCCGCCAATTTTCTTTTTCGGGAACTATCATCATGGCAACTAGCAATAGAAGTCCCACATTTAGTACAACTAGCCACTTCAAAAAATCATTAGAAGTCAAAAGAACAACTGTCCCCATTGTTTCTACAAATGGGGCAGATATTACTCCGGTGACATGCCTACTTTCATCAAAAACTACTTGGAAGTTCGATCTATCTCCAGCGAACGTTCCCTGCCTAATTTGGGCAGATAAATTTAGGTTGTCAAATTCCATCATATCATGAATTAGAACTTTGAAAAATCTTTCATTACCGCCCCATTCATTATTATTCAAAATCTCTTTAGTCCAACAATTATTGAGTGTATATTCTCCGATAGATTTACAGTCTTTTGTTAGGCCCTGTTCCTCTGCAGAGTCCAAATTCCAAAGCAAATTTGAGAAAACTTCTTCATCCGAAATAAAAACAATACTACCCGTTACTTCTAATTCTCCATAATCATTGGAGAAAGTCGTCTGAACATTATCAGAAATTTGATCAAATGCTTTAATTCCAGGATAATCAAATCTCATCATCAATTTCAAGTCCCCTGGAGCAGGATTATTGAGATTAGTTGGATCATAATCGTCGATGCCAATAAATGCCGATGCAGAGGCCGCTCCCAATGTCATAACTTCTCTATTTGATAAATCATCTTCTAAATTTTCAAATTTTAATCCTGTAGGCGATCTGTACATTACAGGCATTCTACAATCTACTGGATTATTATTCTGAATTTGAAAATCTGAACAACCCTGCATTAAAGCAGCTGTGGACATCTTTTCAGTGTCTTGTCCTATTGAAGTTGCACTCCAAACATTCAACCAAGAAATATCAACCGAATTCCCCCTATTTACAACCCAGTGTTGCTTTTCATCTAAAAGAGGTTTATCGAAAAATGTGACTCCAAACTTCTTTGCAAGAAGATTTGCATTTGTGTTATCGGATGCTACTATTACCTTACCTCCCATTTCAGTTACAAATTTATGAATTTCTTGAGCTTCAGTCTCATCTATCGGTTTTTCCGGTCCGATAATAGCTAAAAGTGTCCTATGGGGGTCCTTCCAATCATTAACTAACATCGGAGTTGACATAGTATTTGCAACAAAGTAAAATTCACAGTCCGAATTATCTTGACCTTCACAATCACCTGACAAGCTTTCTCTCATATCAGAGACCTGCCAAATTTCTTCTTCTTCATAAGCCGAGAAAGTTGTAGATTTACCTGCAACAAAGAACATAGGTAAAATTAGTAATAAAATAGAAGTAACAGTTAATGAAATCATTACTAGCCTGTTGAAGCGATTTTCATCTTCTTTAGCCTCAACCATATTTTCACCCAAAATAACATTTGATGTATTATACACATCAATAGCGTGGCTGCGACCAATGATTCACAGTTATATGTTCCTGATGATTGTTGCCCGAAAAAAATCTTGTTTTTTTTTAATTTTATTAATTCTCATTTTCTCTGAATCGATTGAGATTAACTGATGCTAATAAAACAGAAAATAGTAAGATAAGTATGTTTGGAGCAGGTAAACTGGTACTTACGACTTCTTCAACTACAATACCATCATCCTCATCATCTGAGCTCCCATCATTCTCATCATCATTCAATCCAGGCTCTACAGAGACTCTCACTTCATCTCTCGAAATCACTGTATTTCCCTTGGCAGCAGAAGCTTTCGAAGTAATCATTATCTCTATGTCACAATTTCTTTTTGGATGACTTTCTGAAACTGAGATTTCCAACTCTTTTGAGTCAGAACTAATGCCACTGGAAAGAAATTTTGGCTGCATCGAAGTAGCGAAAGAATCGGCCTGTAATTCTCCTGTAGTCATTAGTGGGCAATCATCAGTAATTTCCAAATCTTTAATTCCATCCGCAATATTTCCTGAATTTGTAATAGTGACAATCAACTTAGTACTAGAGCCAGAATTTATCGGCCCGAATGGATTGGAGATTTCTACTTCTAGCATATATATTTCGGGTATTTTTAACCCACTGGATGCATTCTTCTTCTCTCCTACTCCAATCGTAGATGTGATATCTGGAATCCCTTGTCTTCCAACTATTTGAGCCTCTATCGAGAAACTTTCACTAGTTCCGCCTAATATAGTTTCAACATCAATCCCAGAAATTTTGATTTGAAAAGAATCATTACTATTTCCCGATATTGTAGCAGTCTCTGGGCCATCAAAATCAGCATCAAAGGGAAAATCATATTCGAATTCGACCTGCAAATCAATCAATCCAGAATTCTCAAAATAGAATTCCACATTTACACTCCCTTCATCTGATATCTCAAATAATTCATCTTCATCTCCGGGATATATTATGTCCATTGAGCACTGACATAAATCCTGAGCAGAGACAATACTTCCACCCAATGAAAAAATAATTAAAATGGCAGTCAAAAAAGTTCTGAATGCCAATTTCCCCATCACTCCACCAGTAAGTTTCCAAATGCCCTCTTTGTTAATACCTTGACCATCTTTTTTCTATAATTCGGGGAAAACCAAGTATTTTGTACAGGCTTCACAGCCTTCCTGATTGAATCGGCCAACACATCCACAGATTCTTTTCCATTCCATGTAGGAAGAATTTCATCTACTTCTTTATGGTGAATAGCCGGAATCGACTCTAAACCAGTAGTTGCTATTCTCAAATCTTTAATAGAATTGTTATTATTAGTTTTCCAAAGAACTGCTACTCCCGCCTCTGGAAAGTCCCAAGTATCTCTTTGCCTTAGTTTTTGATAATCTCCTTTCCATTCATTAGAATCATCTGGTATAGTAATATGTGTAATCAATTCCCCAGGAAACAAAACATTTCTTTTTATCCCATCCAACTCAAAAAATTCTTCTAGTTTCATAGATCTTCTTCCCTTTTCACCAAGTAGGTGGATTTCAGCTCCCAGGCACATCAATACAGGAGCTAAATCCGCTTGGTAAGTCGCAACACAAAGAGTATTCTGATTTGGTATCACTCTACAATCAGCTTCTGTGCCACAATCACACTTATGGCACCAATCTATGGACTCTCTCCAAGTCTCTGATTGATTGAGCCAGTAACATCTTGTGTCCAAGCAGATATTCCCCCCTACAGTACCAGATCTTCTAATCATAATACTCGCAATGGAGCTAGCAGCTTTTGCCAGTACTGGATGTGTGCTAGGAGAATTCGCTAAATCATGAATACTGACCGTAGCTCCTATGTGAACTTTATTCAATTTTTTTAATTCATCTATGGAAGATAATGATATTACATATTCCTTTGAATTGATGTGCCACTTGTAATTAGGTAACAAGTCTGTGCCACCTGCTATCCAATCAAAATCTTTATTTTCTGCAGATAGTTTTATTGAAATTTCTAATGCCTGATCAATAGAATCTGGAGTAAACAATTCAAAAGGTGCCATCTTCATTTTAATCACCCATTTTCCTTCTTTCGATATGCTTCCATGCACTCCCTGCCAATCTGGGTGAATGAAGATAATCATCATTGGGTATAACTCTAACAGACCAATTTTCGTCTACCTCTTCTGGAGATTTCGTTGGGTCAAACCCGAAAATAGCGCCGTTGTAGTATTCCTCTCGGCTGGAATCCAACCTCCTCTCAATATCTCTTGTAGAATGCAAATCTGCTCTCTTCTCTAAAGTATCTTGAAGATCCGAGAATTCCAATCGCGGGGGCTTCAAATCCAAAGGACTTGAAACTCCCTGTTCTCTGCATTTCTTTTCCACTAATTTGAAAACTTTCTCAGATGTTATAGGCAAATCTTCAGTTCTTACTCCTATTGCATCGTAAACAGCATTACAAACTGCAGGAAGTATAGGGAGTAATGGCCCCTCTCCAGCTTCCTTAGCCCCAAATGGCCCTTCAGGATCATTTGACTCAATAATTATAGGGATAACTTCAGGCATTTCGTGAATACTAGGTATTTTATAATCTAGAAAATCAGGATTCATGAGATGACCAGTTCTTCCATAACGCATCTCTTCAGATAGAACTTGCCCGAGTCCCATGTGGCATGAGCCTATTATTTGTCCATTAACAGCTAATGGATTCAAGGCCTTTCCACAATCATGAGCTGCCCATACCTTATCGACAATAGTTTTGCCAGTTTCAACATCTACAGAAACTTCTGCTACATATGCTGAAAATGAATATGCTGGAGCTAAACCAGCGGCAGCTCCTTTGTGCGTTTTTCCCATAGGTGGAGTCCTGTAAGCCCCCGATGAAATTAGCGCACCCCTTTCTTCTTGAGATTTATGCAAAGCCTCTAGATAAGATACACCGATTGCAGGATTATTTTTATCAAATATTCTTCTATCTCCTATCACCAGAACCTCTTCTGATGCACCAGTTATATCTGAAGCCGCTTTAATCAACTCATCTCGAATTTTCATGGCTGCAGAAATAGCTGCATTAGCATTCATGAACGTTACTCTAGATGAATAAGATCCCAAATCTACTGGCGATGTATCAGATTCTCTTGACCTAATTCTAATCATATCTAGTGGAAGTCCGAGTACTTCAGCTACTGATTGTGATACTACTGTATCTGAACCCTGTCCAATTTCCGCTGCTCCTGTGTGAATTGTCACACCACCATCCATATCAATCTTCAAATGAACAGTTGCATGAGGAAATTTATTAGGATCCCAATGAATAGGAAGGCCACTTCCAGAAATGAAGAATCCACATCCAATTCCTATGCCCTTTCCTAACGGCATTTTTCTGAATTTATCCGACCAACCACTTTCTTCTTTCACTCTTTCTAAACACTCTCTCATACCAATACTAGTTACCCTAAATCCTGTAATGGTGGCTGAATGAGGCGGAAGTAAATTCGCAAGTCTTAACGTAATTGGATCTACCTCCAGTTTTTCCGCCAAATCATCTAGGCCCACTTCTACTGCGCATCTTGAGTTAACCGCACCATGCCCCCTCATCGCACCACTAGCAGGTTTATTCGTCCAAACTCGAGCTCCAGTGTAATGAAAAGCACCAATTTCGTAAGGAGCAGTATGTAATACTCCATTATAGTAAGTAGTTACATGGCCAAATGAAGCAAAACTCCCGCCATCTATCAGTGCGTCAGTTTCTATTCCACAAATCCTTCCAATAGAATCTGCATGTAAGTTCATTTCGATTTTAGAAGGATGCCTTCCTCTATTAACCCAGAAAACTTCTTCTCTATCAAAAGTTATCCTTACTGGCCTTCCAGACTTTCTCGCAAGAATCGCTGCACACATTTCATGAGGAAAAGGATCAGACTTTCCACCAAAACCTCCACCTACGAATGTTCTGTGGACATTAATCTGATGCATAGGAATTTCCAATACATCTGCTAAAGATCTGTGTACATAGTGAGGAACTTGCTGAGGTGTGTATAATGTCAATCTTCCATCTGGACTCCAATTAGCTACCACTGCATGAGGCTCAGTAAAACCATGATTGACTCCTGCAAATGTCCAATTTGATTGGTGACTAACTACTGTATTTTTTTCTAATGAGGATATATTTCCAAATTCTTGAAAAACTCTTTTCTGTATGTTTGAGTTGCCAATATGATATTGCCCTCTATCATGTATCGGGTACTCACTATCTTCTAATCCTTCTTTGATGTCATGAATAGATTCTAAAATTTCATATTCGATTTGTATTAATCTCTCAGCCTCTCTAGCAATATTTTCATTCTCCGCTGCTATACATGCTATCAAGTCACCAGCATGACGGACTTTCTCTACAGCCATTGCATGCTCATCCTTTGTAACCGGCAAAACGCCGAATTTATTCTTTGCATCATTTCCAGTAGCTATCGCAACAACGCCAGGAAGATCTAATGCTTTTGAACAATCAATTGATAATATTTTAGCATAATGATGTGGAGATCTTACTATTCTACCTATCAGCTCATTTGGGAGCCTTACATCGTCTCCATATTGTGCTTGACCAGTAACTTTCCATGCGCTGTCCACTAAAGCTGTAGACTTCCCTATCACCTGTCCACTAATCAATGAATCATGCCTATGTGGACCCCAAGGTTGGTCTTTAATGCCATTTTGAGAAACGGGAATATTTTCCAAATTTATCGGTTTTGAGAATGAGTTCTTCCCTCCAGAACCAGGTTTAGAGAATGGTAACTTTCCAGGCTGTTGTCTGTATCCTTGAATTTCCTTATCTTTAACCAATTAATTCCCCTCCATAAATCCCGGATGGGGATCACTTTTTGCTGAAGTGGAATCCTCAATATCATTATTTTCTCTTATTATATCAGATGCGGCACGAATAGAATCAACTATTTGTTGAAACCCAGTACATCTACAAAGATTACCTTCAATCGCCGTCTTTATTTCTTCGTTTGTAGGATTATTATTTTGAGATAATAATTGATGTCCGTTAGCTAATCCCTCAACTGTAGTAATTTCACGCCCATTCATATCAGCGGCTAAAGTAAGACAAGATAACCTCGGCTCACCGTCAACTAGAACAGAACAACAGCCACAAGTTCCCATATCACATCCTCTTTTTGTCCCAAGGCTGCCTGCTTGGTCTCTTAAGACATCAAGAAGAATAGCGTTACTTTCTATATTCAATTTGACCTCTGTACCATTGATATTTACGCTCCAAACTAACTCACCCGGTTGTGGTAGCATTGGCAATCGGAACTCGACCATGCTACTCACAAGGGGAATCATCCTATGAGTATTCGGTTAGCAAATTATCCTAAAAGATAATATTCTATTCGTATATTTTATTTTTTTCCAATTTTATTATTTCTGCGCAGACAGCAATAGCTATTTCTTCAGGCGAATCTGCACCAATATCTATTCCAATAGGGCATCTTACGTTATCCAGTCTTTTTTCCAATATTCCTTCTTCCATAGCCGCCTTCTTAAATGAGGACCATTTTGTTTTAGAACCTATAGCTCCAATTCTTGGACGGTCATCACCTTCATATTCATGCAGAATACCAATTAGCATCTCTTGATCGATTTTCCAATCGTGACCCAATAAAAGTATATCAGAAAATCTAGTCAAACCATCTTTCTCTTGTAAACTAAGAAAATGTTTTACTGTAGATGTATGGAGTTCAGAAGCGTTTTGAAATCGCTTCTCATCTGAATACTCACTCCTTACATCAAGAATGCTATACTTCCATCCCAGAGAATTGCAACAATTTGCTATACTCAGTCCGACATGACCACCTCCTACAATCAGTAAATGTGGCATCGGTAGAATCACTTCCATTGAAATGGTGACCTTACCACCACATAAACTATCCAATTTAGTAATTTCTAATCCCTTCCCATCTTTATGTAGCATAAATGACTCAATCTTACCTTTATTTGAGAAATCTTTCTGCGATAGAAGCTCTTCAAGTGAGGTTTCAACTTTCCTTTCTAATCCCGCTCCTCCGACTGTACCAAATCTCTTCCCATCAGATGAAAATGCCAGCTTCGCCCCAGGCTTTCCAGGTACACTTCCACTGGTTTCTATTACAGTAGCTGTAGCTACAATTTCTCCCTCATCTAATTTTTTTAAAACCCAGTCCAGCGTGGCACGAGTCACAGTACTCGCACCCATTACATAATTATGTGATTTTGTGTTCATCCAAGCCAAACATCTAAAATCATCATTATTGTAAATCCTAACATAACTCCCATTGTAGCAATATCTCCATTCTTTCCCCTATGAGATTCAGGAATCAATTCTTCTACCACTACGAATATCATTGCTCCCGCAGCGAATGCCAGAGCATAAGGTAGAATAGGATTCATGTAAACAATAACTGCAGCCCCCAGAACTGCAGACAATGGCTCTACTAGGGCAGAAAATTGACCCCACAAAAAACTCTGCTTTCTACTCAAACCCTCTCTCCTTAATGGTACAGAAACTGCAGCACCTTCTGGAAAGTTTTGAATGCCTATTCCAATCATTAGAGCTATCGCAGCACCCATACTATCTCCAGTAGCAGCTGCGCCAAAAGCTACTCCAACTGCTAGTCCCTCGGGAATATTATGTAAGGTGATTGCCGAAACTAGTAACATACTCCTATGCCAATTGGTTTTCACTCCTTCTGTCTCTTCCGGTGGTGCACCAGGGTGAAGATGTGGTAAATAATAGTCAATTATTCTCATACATATCCCACCAAGAATAAATCCCAGTGCTGCTGGAAGAACTTTCCAAAATCCTTCTCCCTCAGTCTGATCGATAGCTGGACCCAATAGTCCAAAACAACTAGCAGCAATCATTACTCCAGCTGCAAAACCCAACATTCCATCTAGAATTCCTCTATTAATTTCTCTAAAGAAAAATACAATACCAGCACCTGCTGCAGTCATCCCCCAAGTAAATAATCCTGCAAAAAATGCTTGAAGCACAGGGTCAGCATCAGCTAGGTATTCTAGGATCTCCACAATAACCCGACGTAATCGAATAAATCAATTTTTTTCATCACAATGAAACGTAAATCTTCCTGAATTTATCCAAATCCCTCTTTGTATCAAGATTTAAATGTAGATTTTTATCTTCAACCTCAAATCTCTTACTTATCACCAAATCCCTCAAAGATGCACTAGGAGGCGAATTTCTGACTATATCAACATCCGAAGTAGATAAGATAATTGGATGGCCGCCAATATTATTTTTTTCAGGGCAACTAGTTTCATGTAAGGAAGCCAGAGTAAGTATTGTATCATCTGAAAATCCAGGTCTATCAACTGGTGCTATTATCAATCTGTAATTTTTTTTATACAGATGATCAAGATAATTTATCCCTACTTTTATTGATCCTGTCCTCCCTAATTCTGGCGATTCATTAAGTATAACTTTATTCGGATAAACATGCATTTTAACTAAATCAAAAATCTCTTTTTTTGTCACAATTACAATATCTAGCCCTAATTTCACTAATCTTTTTGAAATCCATGAGATTAATGATTCTTGATCTAATTTCACTAGAACCTTTTCTTCACCCATCCTTTTACTACTTCCAGCTGCAAGAATAACACAACACACCCTTTCCTCCAAAAAAATACCTCATGTTTACTCTAAATAACTCCTATATATGCCAAATATGCCATGTAAGAAATGTATGTTGAAATCATCAAAAATCCTAAATTTTTAGAAAAATTAATTTTTCTAAAAATTAGAAATGCTACAAATCCAGATGTAATAAGAACCATCCATATTCCATAGAATTCAGAAAATTGACTACCCACTATCATACCACCCGAGACAATTGATGAAGTACCAATAATTCCCAATATGTTCATTAAATTAGACCCGAAAATATTTCCAATAGCGACTCCACCTTGTCCCCTTAATCCAGCTACCACCGTAACTGCTAATTCAGGAAGAGATGTACCTAATGCCACGATAGTTAGTCCAATAATTGCTTCAGAAATTCCAAATTTTTCTGCTAAACCAGTAGCACCAGAAACTAAAATTGTCGCACCAAACCAAATCATCACTCCACCCAAAAAACATGCTGGAATAGCCAAATACATACTATCAGGTAACCAAGAATCTTCTATATTTCCACTATCTCCTTCCTTCATTCCAATATAGTAAGAGTATGAAATGTATAAAACTAAAATTACTAACATGGCCACTCCACCAATAAAAGGAATCTCTCCCATCAATACAAAAATCAAGAAAATCAAAGTAGCAATAATTACGGCAGCAGCATCTCTTTCTATTCCACTTTCAGGGTCATCAAAAGATCCCAAAATCGCTGCTGTTCCCAAAACTAGCATTACATTAGCTATATTGGAACCTATTACACTACCAATTGCAATTTCAGCCGCTTCTTGCCTGACTGCTTCTAGTGCCACCGCTAGTTCGGGAAGTGAAGTTCCAATAGCAACAACTGTGAAACCAACTAATAATTTTGGAACCTTAAGTCGATCTGAAATTCTAATTGCTCCTTGAACCAAAGACTCTCCACCGCTCATAAGGAGAAGAAAGCCTATTACAACACTCAAAATGTCCATAATCTCTTCAGACACACTTACTCCCCGTTAACAGTTACTAATGACTGTATTGTATTAGATTAATCTAATATTTTTTGGAACATGCTCTTTCAATATGCCTAAGAACAATCTCAACCGAGGGGATACTAAAATCTTCAAGAGTGGGGGAGAATGGAACTGGAGTATCAAGCGCCCCAATAACAACTGGAGGATATTCCAAATTCCAAAATGATTCTTCAATAATCCTACTACTAATTGTGTGCCCAAAACCACCAGTCCATTGAGCTTCCTGTAAGACAAGTAATTTTCCAGTTCTATTCACTGATTCTATGCATATTTTAGAATCAAATGGCAACAATGTTCTCAAGTCAATTATCTCAACTTCTATACCCATTTTCGAAGCGATTTTTGCTGTTTTTATTGCAACATGAACCATTGCACCCCAAGTTACAATTGTAATATCCTTTCCACCCCGAATTAACTCTCCCTTTCCTATCTTACTCTCTCCATTATCAATTCTTTCTATAACATCATTCGGTCTAACTACCTGATTAATATTGTCTCCCCATCCAGTCAATCCTCCCCTCAAACCATACAGCCCTATATGTTCAAGAAAAATCACAGGATCGGGTAAATTATGACTCTCAATCAATAAGTCGTATGCATCTTGAGGATTACTCGGGAATACTATTACTAATCCAGGATCATTAGTAAACCAAGATTCAATCATATTAGCATGATAGGGGCCACTCCTAGTTTTTCCACCAATAGGGATTCTGACTGTCATTGGTACTTCAGCCCCCCACCTCCATCTTAATTGAGCTGCATTATTTATCAGTGGATTCATGGCTAAGGCAGCAAAACCACCAAATTGTATTTCTGCCACAGGCCTCATACCTCCAAGAGCAGCTCCAGTTGCAGAATGTATTATTATCGATTCAGATAGAGGCATATCAAGTAATTTTTCTTGATGACCTTTCGCCCTTAATGGTAAATTCATGCCAAAAGCTCCGGCTATTTCCATGTCTTCTCCCATAAAAATCGATTTTTCCCCAAAAATTTCTGCAATTTTTACCATAGCATTCTGAATTGATCTGCTATATGTCCAAGAGTTTACATCTCCATTTTTTCCAATTGGCTCCTGGCCGACTCCACCTTGCCTTCTTCTTCCATCTGAATGCGGTTGAGTTTTTGTTCGCCCACTCCGAGTTTAATCAATAACTCCCTGTGGTTTGGCAAAGGATCTTTCTCGGACCAGTATCGCAGTAACCCTCTATCAACATAACCCGGGGGGTTGCCGCTCGATGCTCCAAGATACAAATCATCATGGTGATGAGCGTGACCACATCCTCGCATGGTTTCAACATGAATTAGAGTGGGACCACCGCCCATGGAAGCAAATTCCTTGGCCACAGAAACTGATGCGAAGAATTGATCAGGATCTGATCCATCAATTGTCCATGCTGGAATGCCTACTGCATATCCTTTGTCACCAAATGTTTCTGCCCCCGACTGCTTCGAAGAAAAAGTATCAAGTGCAATTTGATTATTTTGAATCATATAACAGATAGGCAAACCTCTGACTCCAGCGAAATTTATAGCTTCCCAGAATTCTCCATTGCTACTACATCCTTCTCCAACAGGGGCAAGATGAAATCTATCTATATTCATTTTTTTCGCAGAAAGTGCAATTCCTGTTGTAGTAGCACTAGCGATTGGTAAAGGGGCTGTTGGTGGAAGAATGCCCTTTTCCCAATTTCCTATGTGTAAATCACGACCGCCACTATTGGGATTTCCACCATCCATGTAAGAGTCTGCCTTACCTACTTGAGCCGCCATAATCTCTAATGGAGTCTGCCCCATAGCCAGTGCCAGACCAACGTCCCTAATCATAGGGGCAACAATATCAGCTTCATAAAATCTATCAGTGGGCAAATTAATGGCTTTTTTTAGAGGAGATGCACACGCTACGATTGCTTCCTGCCAAGTGGATCTAAATCCCTTACCACCAAAATTTTCTCCATCAGGTGTCTTCAAACCCTCACTAAAAATCGACTTCAATTCTTCATCTAATATTCTAGTCCTAATCATCCAACGCTGCCAGTCAGTTCTATGCTCCAGTGTAATTGAATACAAATACCCTATCCTTCTCAAGCATAGCTTCAGATCAACAATCAATCTCGCCAATCTACGGGAAAGAAAGAAACTCCCCTTCCTCATAGGAATTATTTCGATTTCTCTCAATTTTGATAATTTAGGCTCAATTGTTCTGTTCGATAGACTTGTCAAAATCTCATCTAATAGTATTTTTGAGTATTCATGAAATTTTTCTCCATTTAATTTCTCAGGAAATTCCATTTTCAACCAACAATCGGCGATTTCTCCAAGATAACCATCATGCCTCTCTGCGACAAAAGAAAAAAATCTATTTTTGATTTCTTCAGTTTCTACCACTTTTACAAATTCTAGATGTTTTTCTGGATTCCAAACCATACCCCAAATAGGAGATAAATCAGATTGATCGTCTCCTATGTCCGTAGATAATTCAGATTTAATACTCAATTCATCAATATCTCCATCTATTCCGTCTCTTAGTTCAACTTCTTTCTCCAATTCATCGATTTTATACAATATTGACCTTTCCCAAATCTCAACAGATCTGGATCTACCTTGTCCGGATGATGATCTTTCTATCGTGAATCTTGCCCTCTTTCCACAACTAATACACTTTCTATCTAATTTATTCATCCCATCCCTTTTGATTTTCCAAGTCTGATGCTTATCACAATGTGGGCACTTCCATATGCCTTGTCTCAACCTCGCCATACATATCCGAAGTATTACTAGTACAACAAATATTCGTTAGCTAGATACAAATATCACCACTTATTTATAAAAATATTTAATTTAACTAAAAATATTAGTAAAAAACCACATTAAAACAGTTGACTGAATTGCATTTCACCGTTAATATTTAATGACATTATCATCGACAGTATCTGACCATTCATGAATACCGCCACGAAGATTGTAGATTTTTCCGGAAAATACTCCAAGTTCAGATAGAAAACGAGTGACTGCAGCTGATCTAAATCCACTCCTACAGTATACTACAATATCTAAATCAGGTGGGAGTTCGGAGACTCTATCTGGTATTGCTAAATGTTCTATTCTCAAGTCAGTACCATCAATACTCGTGATTTCTTCCTCTTCACCCCTCCTAACATCAAGTAGAAATACTTTCCAACCATTATTCTTTTTATTTTCAAACTCAACCGGACTAATTTCCAACATTTCTAATACATCTCTATTTTTAGATTGGTCAACATCTGGACTATTAGAGTTAGCCGAGAATTTCAAAATTCTCATTTCCATCGTTAAAGCGTCTAAAGTTAGTAATTTACCCCTAAGTATCTCTCCAATTCCCAGAATAATCTTAATCGATTCCGTGGCTTGAATGGTACCTATCATTCCAGGTAGAACTCCTAAAACTCCAGCTTCTTCACAATTTGGGGCCAACTCAAGTGGTGGTGGAGATGGAAATAAATCCCTGTAATTCGGCCCATTTTTGTAATTAAAGGTTGAAACCTGCCCATCAAATCTATGAATACTTCCAAAAATCCATGGAATTTCTAATTTTTCACACGCATCTCCGATAATATATCGTGTTTCAAAATTATCAGTTCCATCAATTACTACATCATACCCACTCAAAATATCTAGTACATTTTTATTATCTAATCTAACATTAATTGGTACAACTTCGATTCTAGGATTTAAATCAGAAATCCTCAATGCAGCAGACTCTGCTTTTGACTCACCAATCTTTGAATTGCTATGGATTATTTGTCTTTGAAGATTGGATAATTCAACAACATCATTATCAATAATTCCAATTTTACCTACTCCAACCGCCGCCAAATAAAGAAGAACTGGAGAACCAAGACCACCCGCACCAACTACAATAATTGAAGCCTGTTTTAGCTTAATCTGACCCTCTAATCCTACTTGAGGGAGATTTAAATGTCTAGAATATCTAATAGTTTCATTGCCATCAAGCAGTACATCCATGTTGATGCTACATCGCCTATGCACATTTGTCCTTCGGTCATTTAATTCATATAATTACAAATATAATCTAATTATAGAAATTAAACACGCAATTCTTCCCCAAATTTTCACAAAAATAATTGATTTTTCCGGAGAAACATCCATCCTAGTAATGTAATAGATTATTCTAACCATAAAAAAGGTCTCTGGAGTAGATTCAGGAATACCTCTGATTTTTCTCTCAAAATCCGTCAAAATACAAGATCCAGTTAATTTCCATAATAATTCAGTCACTAAGTATAGGAAGATTAGTCCCCATAGCATCCAGTCTATCGGACTAAGCCAACCAAAGGCGATATATATCATTATTAAAATATGAGTCAAAAAAACAAAATTAGCAATTAGAACTCTCGAAAAACTCAGTTTAGACTTATTT
>LURV01000003.1 GCA_001629205.1 Marine group II euryarchaeote REDSEA-S30_B12 | reverse complement strand
ATGTAGAAGTAAGAAAAACTGGTGTAGTAGCCGAGTTTGCGATATTTTGAGTTCCAGTCCATACGGCTCTTGTATCAAAATTTTTGTCCTTGAATTTGTCTTCCATGTACTTCCGACTGGGTAGTCAATAATAATCCTAGGTAATTTCTAGTGTGTTTAATACCGAGTTAATATCTGGATTAATTACAACTGACCTTACTTTCGAATTTTCTACGGCTATTTCTGGATCTTTTAATCCGTGTCCAGTTACTGTTACCACAACCGTAGCTCCGAGCGGTATTTCTCCATTTTTATTAGATTTTAATAGCCCCGCAATTCCAGTCGCAGATGCTGGTTCAACAAAAATTCCTTCCATCCTTGCTAGCATTCTTTGAGCGTCCAATAGTTCTTCATCTGTAACTGAGGCTATTGAGCCTTCAGACTCTTTGATTGCATTATTGGCTAATTGCCAACTTGCAGGATTTCCTATCCGGATTGCAGAGGCTATAGTTTCGGGTTTTTTGATTGCATGCCCTCTAACAATTGGTGCTGCTCCTTCTGCTTGCCAACCCATCATTTGAGGTAAAGACTTGATGATTCCTAATTTTTTATACTCATTATATCCCATCCAGTATGATGTGATATTTCCAGCGTTTCCTACGGGTAGGAAATGCATATCTGGAGCAGATTCTAAACTGTCGCAAATTTCGAAAGCCCCCGTCTTTTGTCCTTGAATTCTGAAGGGATTGATACTGTTTACAATTTCGAATTCTTCTCTTTTTCCTAATTCTCTAACCAATAAAAGTGCGTCGTCAAAATTACCTCTAATTTCCAGTGTAATTGCGCCATGAATTAGGGCTTGAGCCATCTTTCCATATGCAATTTTACCTTCTGGAATTAACACTACACATTTTATTCCTGCCCTAGCGGCGTAAGCTGCTGCAGATGCACTTGTATTTCCAGTACTAGCACACACTATTGCTTTCGCTCCAGTTTCCAATGCCTTTGAAACTGCTAGAGTCATTCCTCTATCTTTGAATGAAGCTGTCGGATTTAAGCCTTCAAATTTTATATAAAGATTGAAATCTCCAGAAATATGATTAGTGATATTCTTTGAAAAAATTAGTGGAGTATTTCCTTCGTTAAGAGAAATAATAGGAGTATTTTCGTTTATTGGTAGTCATAGTGGTTGCTGAGTGATTAAGCCCTATAATCTGCCTGATTAACCGGAGTTGTTTTTCGGGTAATCGTGTTGGGAGAGTCGTGGACGAACAGATTTTCTATGCTGCAGGTATGGGTGTTTACGTAATGGTAATTTTGTTTGCAACAAAAATTCCCTATGATATGATGATAAAAAGAGGCGTTGAGCATATCAGAGCTGTTTACTATAATAGAAAAATCGTTCATATGCTTGCAGGAGGTGTGGGTTCATTTTGCGTTCCGATTCTATTCACAGATTTCTGGTATCCACTAGTTTGCGGGATTTTGATGAATATTTTCACCTACGGTGCACATGCTACGGGAACTAGGATGTTTTGGTTTCAGACTGAACAAAATCAGAATGATGTGAAATTTACACTGATGTGGTGGTCATCTATAACATTGATTTGGATATTGGTGGATGATCCGTGGCTTGCGATTATTCCTTCGTTATTCATGGCTTTCGGAGACGGGGTTACCGGAGTAGTTAGAAATTTAGTAATTAAGGAACGTTCAAAGAGTCCAATAGGTAATGTATTCATGTTTATTGTTAGCGCTCCATTAGGATGGATAGTTGCAGGGATGGGAAATCCTTCTATTCCAGTTTGGGGACTTATATCTGCAACTATAGCAAGTTATGTAGAACGATATGAATTTGGCCCTATAGATGATAATATTCTAATTACTGTTTTTTCTACTGCCGTATTACTGATTGGGATTGAGGTCGGTCCGATTAATTTGGGATGATCCGATTTTTTCTGAAATTGCCAAACAAATTGCAACAGTTCGACCTATTGTTATAGCAAATAGTACTGTTCCAAGTCCTAGATTTCCTCCCAATAATGTTCCAATAACTAATACAGAAACCTCTATTGTTATTCGGACTCTACCAATTGGAATTCCCGTTACTCTTTGAATTCCCGTCATCCATCCATCTCTTGGACCAGGTCCTAGGTTAGCAGTGAGATACATCGAACTCCCAATTGCGATTAGTATTACACCGCAAAAAACTTGTAAAATTTTGAACAAATAATTTTCTGGAGTGGGTAAAATGGGGACCATAATGTCAATAGTTACAGCGATAATGATTGCATTGAGAATAGTTCCAATTCCGGGAATTTCTTTGATTGGTATCCATAGAAATAACACCACCACACTTACCGCAAAGGTTGATTGCCCAACTGTAATTCCTGTAATTATCGAAATTCCTTCTGCTAAAACAGTCCAAGGAGTATTTCCAATCTCTGCAGAAATCAACAGAGCATCTCCCACTCCAAATATGAACTCTCCAAGAATTAAGATAGATAGTGTAGAAAATTTTGGTTTTATTGACATCGGATCATCAGAGCTCCACCATGTCTTTGGAACAGATTTAGCGGGTTTTAGGATATTTCCCACTTTCATATTATCATCCAGTTACTCTTCTACCCATCTAATGTACTCTTTTGTGGAAGAAGATAACCAGAAGGTAACTTCTGGAGTTTCGTAGGGATGATTTGAAGTAACATATTTTACCAGTTCATCGATATTGTTTTTTGATGTTTTTATTTGAATTTTCCATTCTTCCGAGCTCTCTAAAGAGTTTTTCCATTTGTATACAGAAGTTATTCTACTTCTGTGGATACACGCAGCAAGATTTAGTTGTACGATTTTGCTGGACCAGTCGCCTACTACTGGTTCAATCCAGTCTCCTGGTAGGGTGGTCTGAATAATCCATATCTCGTCTCCCATATCAATGTCGAAGAGGCATCTACGAATCAAATCAATGTATAGATTGAATGATATATACCCCATTACTAGGATGATGTAACCATGGAAGATTGGCAAGCCCCTATAGAGACTGGAGATGTCCCTCCAAATGATACGCATTTTGATGTAATCGTGGTTGGTGGTGGACCTTCGGGTTCTGCTGCTGCCGCATATAATGCAATGAATGGATGTAAGGTATTGCTTATTGAGAAAGAAATTTGGCCTCGAGACAAGGTTTGTGGTGATGCAGTGGGAGGAAAATCGCTGAGTCATGTTAAGGAACTGGGGGTTTTGGATATGATAGAGTCGACTCCACATGTAAGGGTAACTTCAATAATTTTTGGAAGTGCAAATGGAAATGAGGTAAAAGTAGATCTCCCTAAGGAAGCATTTGAAAAGAAAATGTCAGGGTATGCATTACCTAGAATTCAGTTTGACTACATGATGTTTAAGAAAGCTACAGAGATAGTCTTGGAAAACGGAGGATCAGTAATTCAGGGATTTAGTGTATTAGATGTTAAAGTAGAAAATGAAGCTATAGTGGGTATAGCTGGTAAGTTTGGTGGTAAGAGTTCTGCTGAATCGTATCTCTCATTCTCCTCTGCTCTAACAATTGGTGCTGGCGGATACAATTGTCCGGTTGCGAAAACTGTAACAGAAGATGTTCATAATGAACCGATGAGGGATGATGTACATTATTGTGGGGCATATAGGGAATATTGGGAAAATGTAGAGGGCTTTGATGGAGAAGAATGCCCAATTGAAATTCACTTTGTAGGAGAAGTTAATCCTGGATACTTTTGGCTATTTCCCGTCAAAGAAGGAGTTGTAAATGTAGGTATTGGAATGGTAATTGCTGAACAGCGTAAGCAAGAAGGTATGAGAAGATCTCTCAAACAGATGCAGAAATGGGTAATTGAAGAGCATCCTAAATTAAAAAATAGATTTAAAGATGCAAAAATTATTTCTGGATCTCAAAAGGGATCGCAACTTCCTTTTGGCTCTCCAAGGAAAAATGCACCTTCATTTCAACCAAGAAGATCTGCGATGGCAGGAGTAATGTGCGTGGGAGATTCGGCCAGTTTAGTTGACCCATTTACAGGAGAAGGAATAGGCAATGGAATGGTTTCTGCAAAGCTCACTTCGAAATATTTTGATAAAGAAAAACACAAACACGGGTTTCCAAATGATATTGGAGAATTGTATATGAAAGAATTATGGGAAATTCTAGGTAAAGAATTGACGAATTCATACCGATTACAGAGATGGGCTAGGAATAAGAGGTTGATGAACTGGTTTTTCGGAAGAGCTTCTAAAAAGAAGGAGTTGTCTGATATGTTGACTGGGATGATAGCAGATAAGGAAGCATCCACTAAGCTATGGAGTCCCTGGTTTTTGATTAAGGCACTATTACTACCATGAAGTGAAAAAATGAATAAGATTACTGAGTCATTGGATGGAATTGAGGCGATTTTTCTTGACTTAGATGGTACTATTTATCTAGGAAATAAGTTGATAGATGGTGCTAAAGATTTTCTTATGAGATTGAAAGAGCGGAAGGTAAGAATATTTTATCTTTCAAATAACTCAAGTAAATCGGTTTCTGAATATGTTGAAAAACTAGAAAATTTAGGAATCCAAGTGGATGAAGAAGAAATTCTTCTTTCAACACATGATTTAATTTCTTGGCTATCTAAGAATGATGTTTCTGATACGTTCGTAGTTGGCACAAGGGGTATGAAAAATATGCTTGAGGAATCAGGAATTACTACAGAATCAAAAGAGCCAGAATTTGTAGTTCTAGGATATGACACAGAAGTAAATTATGAGAAGTTATCAAAGGCAAGTATACACTTACATAATGGAGTCCCATTGGTTGCAAGTCACCCAGATATAGTTTGTCCATCTCCTTTCGGTGGTTTACCAGATTCGGGAGCATTCATGGAATTATTTCGGGCTACTACGGGAGTTTCTGCCTCTCATGTGTCTGGAAAGCCGAATGCAGAAATGCTACTACATAAAATAAAAGAGTTAGAGATTAAGATTGAAAATTGTGCAATGGTTGGAGATAGGTTGTATACTGACATTGAAATGGCATCTAGAGCGGGAGTTCATGGAATACTAGTTCTATCTGGAGAGGCTAAAATTGAAGATATAGAAGATTCAAAAATTATTCCATCTCTAATTGTAGATTCTGTAAAATATTTATTACCAAATACCAATTGATTGATTGGTGTACTTCTGAAATATACAGTCATTCAAATACCAAAACAATTAGTATTATTGGTGGAAGGAGCAACTGACCCCGAGGTTTTCAAAGACAGATTATATTTCAAGACGGGAGAATTAGTGTATGATAATGCAAAAGTTGTTTTAGCATTTTCACTTATTCTATGCATTGCATTAACTAGTTTAAGTTTTACATTAGTTCCAAAATATGTGGAAGGATATGGAGAAGGTGAGTTAGAGTCAATTTATGGATGGGATGCGGTAACGGAAGGATTTTCAGATGAAAATGAGAGTTCATTTGAACAGTTCTCTATACTATTTAATCACCCCGGAAAAACTGTAGATGATCCAGAAGTTATTTCTGCTATGGAGTCGACTATACGAGTACTAGATAGTATTCCTGAGATTGATTTAGATGTGCCTTGGGAAACTAATGATGTTAACCGATCTGAATTAGTTAGCCTAACTGATAGTTCATGGTCAAGAATCAAGGTGGTAGTAAATCTAGATAGGGAAGAATCCAAGAATTTACTTAAGGATATCATAGATGATATTGTTCTACCGTCTGATGCCCCACAAGGAATGCAGAAATTTATTACTGGTAATTTGGCAATCGATGTAACCTTTGACTTGGTACTAAAGGAAGAGTTGTTACAAGCTGAGTTAATCGCAGCACCGCTAACACTTTTGATTCTAATGTTTGTTTTTGGAAGTTTAATTGCTGCTCTTCTTCCTGTATTTGGAGGAGTATATACTGTTGCAGCAGCAGCAGGAATCATTACAGGATTAACTTTTATTTTTGATGATATTACTGTTTATGCAATAAATATAGTGTCATTATTAGGAATTGGTTTGAGTGTTGATTACGCTCTATTCATTGTAAATCGATTTAGAGAAGAATTGGGGCGAGGTCATGACACAAAGACTGCTTTGGCTATGACTAATGCTACAGCAGGAAGGGCGATATTATTTTCTGGTCTAACCGTAATAGCGGGACTTAGTGGAATGTTATTCTTCGATAACACTGGTCTACCGTCATTGGGTTGGGGTGGTATTTGTGCTACGATTGTTGCATTAATATCATCCGTTATATTACTTCCATCAATTCTAGCAATTCTCGGAGAAAAAATAAACATGATTAAGGTTCCTTTCGGTGCAAGCACTGAGATAAAAGATGATGGGTTTTGGTCTTGGATTGCTAAGAATGTAATGGCTAGACCATTTGCTGTTCTAATACCAGCAGTAATTTTACTATTGGCAGCGGGGTCTCCATTTCTACAGGCAGAATGGGGAATAACCACTTACAAGGCACTAAGCCCGGATAACGAAGCTAGGAATGGGATGGAATTAACAGATGAAAAATGGCCTTCAGATGTAGGAAATACTGCTTTAATTGTTTTTGAGTTAGATGAAGATACTAATCCACTTGAAGAGCAGAATATTAGAGGCTTGCACTCCTATTCTAAGGAAATTTTAGCTATTGATGGAGTGAATTATGTTTATTCTCATTCTCACTTCAATAGTACAATGAGTGAAGATGAAGTAGTTGCTTTTTGGGATAATACTGGAGATAGTCAATTATCTCAACAAGAAGCTATGATGATTGCCCTAGAAAGAAGTTATCACTATGATGCTACAGTTGGTGATCAAGTAGTCTTACTGATTGTAGGAATAGAAGGAGAGCAATCCAGTGAAAGGTCTAGAGAAGTAGTTGTAGATATCAGGGGAGTAGAAAATAAAACTAATCAATTTGGTGGGCCACAAGAAGTAAATGTAGCAGGGTTGGCAGCTTACAATCAGGATGTTGTAGATGCTGTTAATGAGAATTTACCAATTGCATTGTTATTTATCTTATTTTCAAGTTATATCTTAATATTTTTACAAGTTAGATCAGTTATCGTACCATTAAAGGCCCTGGTAATGAATATTCTTTCTGTATGTGCATCTTTTGGACTTCTCGTATGGATCTTTCAAGAGGGCAATGGGGCTGAATTACTCAATTTCACACCTCAACCTATTGATCCAACTACGCCAGTAATGATTTTTGCGATTTTATTTGGTCTGAGTATGGATTATGAAGTTTTGATGCTATCTAGGATACATGAAGAGTGGGAGAGAACAGGAGATAATACTCAATCTGTAGCAGTGGGGCTACAGAAGAGTGGAAGGATAATTACGTCAGCAGCACTAGTAATGATTACAGTATTTGCTGCATTTGGTCTATCATCTATTTCTCTAATGAAGCAATTTGGATTTATGCTAGCACTCGGTGTATTTGTTGATGCTACTATAGTAAGAGCCTTGGTAGTGCCTTCGACTATGAGACTAATGGGCGAAGTAAGTTGGTGGGCACCATCATGGTTAAAGAATGAAAAAGGTCAAAAAATACCTGATTTTTCTGAAAGTTTTGAAGCTGAATGATTGAAAAAGCTCAATTCATATGAGTGTGTGGTTGGTATATGATTACTCTAGTCACTGGGGCCAGTGGGTACATAGGAACACATGTTGTTGCAAATTTACTATCAAAGGGAATGGAAGTTCGTGCCACTGTTAGGGATTCATCTGATCCTGAAAGAGTGGACCATCTAAAATCACTAAAAGTGGCACAGGGTGGGAGATTAGAAATATTTGAAATGGATGTTCTTGATGGAAAGGCGGTAGAAAGCGCTGTGATGGGTTGCTATAATATCATCCATACTGCTGCAGTCTTGACATTTGGTGGAAGAATTAACGACCCTGAAAGAGAGGTAGTTAATCCAAGTGTAATTGGAACAAAGAATATCCTTAATGCTATAGATAAGTCGGGAGATGTAGGATGTTTGGTTCATACTTCGTCTGTTGCAGCTGTGAGACCGCAAAAATGGAAAAATGGTGAAACTTTTGATGAAAGTAGTTGGGCTGACGATGCAAAAATGAAAACTGATGCTTACAGTTTAGCAAAATATAGTTCTGAGAAATTAGTAAGAGATTGGTATGATTCTAGATCTGATAAAGAATTTAGAATGATTACAATTAATCCTTGTGTAGTTCTAGGTCCAGTGTTATCAAAAAGACATCTAAATACTAGTCCTAGTATAGTAATGATGTTAGTAAATAATGAAATTCCATTTACCATACCTGTCGATATAAGCATTGTTGATGTTAGAGATGTAGCTGAAGCCCACGTAAGATCATTAACAATAGGAGAGAATTCGGGACGGTACTTATTGGCTTCTGGAAATATGGGGCTTGGGGGTATTGCAAAAAAAATTAAAATCGAGTACCCAGAAATTAAAATTCCCTCAATACAATTACCTTATTTTATCTCACTATTAGCATCTATATTTAACTCTAAGATTAGTTTTTCCTGGGCAAGAAAAAATCTTGGTAAACGTCTTTTTTGGGATTCAAGATCTGCAGAAAATGAATTGGGAATGAATTGGATTACGCCCAATAATTCAATAGTCGACACAGTCAAGTCTATACTAGATAATAACTGGATAGATAATTATTAGACGTTCTTTTATCCGTTACTATTGCCGAATTATTGAGTTATAAATCCGCATAACTGATGTAGGGGGTTATTTACCGATGTGTATGAAGTCTGCGGCAGTCGGTATGGTTATTCTTCTGATTCTAGTTCCGTTGTCTGGATGTTTTGGGGATGAAGAGGAAATTGTACTTATCGATAATAGTCCCTTTGCTCAGATTGGAGATATTTCGAATACGACTTGGTACCATTATTCGGGTGGTATTAATGCTCTAGATTCTGAATCTGTTAAACTTGCGAATATTACGGAAAATCTGTCAGGAGATAATGCTCCTTATTCTGCTCTAGGTTCTTACTATGGAATAGGTATGAGTACATTTGAGCCTACGATTGGAATTACTTCTTTAGATAATATTTACATGTCGAGTTGGGGTAATGGTCCTGCGGGTTCTACAGCAGTAGTAAGATGTACGGGCCTTATAGAAATGCAGTCTTTAGATTATTCTTGTGAAAATGTGTATAATCCTCTATTGCCCGTTCCTACCAGTAACGATCCTTACATTTATGTTGATAAATGGACTGATAGGATAATGAAATTTGATATGCATGCTCTTTTAGGAATGACTGTTGAATTTTCAGATGATGAAGGCAATTCATGGCAAGTTCCATATATTCTGTACAGGATCATCAGACAATTGGCTCCGCACTTCTTCCGGCACCGGGTTATGAAACAACATGGTCGTTTTGTGTAAATGGAAACGCTCCCCATCCACTTTGTTCTACGAGCTTTGATGGGGGCAGAACCTGGAGTCCAGAGGTCTCAGGTTCTCCGATTGACTGTCAAAGTGGTGGTCTGACTGCTCATATTGAAGGTGGAGTAAACGGAAATCTATATCGGGGAAATGTTGGATGTAGTGGAGATGGTTACTCAATTTATCGTAGTCAAAATGGAGGGATAACGTGGAGCGAGCATCCATTGCCTACAGAAGAAACTGGAACTGCAGACACATGGAATGCTGAGGAAGCTCAAGTTGCAGTTGATGATGGCGGAAATGTTCACGCAATGTGGATGGGAATAGATAATATGCCATATTATTCATATTCTTTAGATGAGGGAGATTCGTGGAGCAAAGCAATGATGATTGCTCCACCCATTAATTTGATTGGAACTGGGTTTCCTGTAGTAACTGCTGGAGCGTCTGGAAGGGTTGCACTTGGATATGTAGGAGATACTGGAAATGACACTTGGAATGGATATATGACACTAATTACGGATGCTTTCGCAATACATCCACTAATGACTACAGTGCAAATAAATCAGCAAGGAGATCCTCTCGATATTGAGCCCGATTGTGGATATAATAGATGCGGTGGATTGGGTGATTTTTTGGATATGTCAGTAGATAAATATGGAAGGCCTTGGTTTGGTCTTTCTCATAATATTAATGATATAGGAATTTTCGCTACTATTTCTCACGGTCCGGCACTTAGAGGGATGATTGATGGTTTATCGGAAATTCCAATTGGTGGTCCTGGGACTCTGTAAAATTAGAATTTTACCGAGAAGCCATATGCTAGTATTGTCCCCGAGTTGGTATGGGTGGTAGCGTAAAAAGAGGATTTCCATTCGTAATTTGGTGGGAAAATAGCGATAGGGAGCCTATTAGTTTGAAAGAAATACTGATTACGCGTCGTTTCTCATATCTTTTCATTACTATTGCTGTATCGAAAATTATATTTTTTGGTTGGGGGCATTGGGACGGGCCTTTATGTATTCAATCACTTGAATGTAATCTAAGTTTTCGTGCCGGTGATTTAGTTGAGTCCCCATTCAAGTTTTTAGTTGCAATTTTTACTGCATCATGGTTTCATGGAGACCCTCAACATATCACATTTGTTGTACTATTCTTCTTGATATGGGTCCAGTCTTTTGAATCATATACTGACTGGAAAACTACTGTATCAGTATTTTTCTCTTGTGTTGCGTTTGTATATATCACGTGTGGTATATTAGTATATTTAGCTCCAACATATTTCCCAGATAATGAAATGCTTAGTTATATGAAGAATACGCATCATATGGGAGCATCTGTTGGAATGATGGGGGTACTTGGTGCTCTTTCGCACTATTGCAATAAGTTATGGTTAAATCCGGTAATGTTACTGATATTTGAATATTGGAATAGATACTACAATGGCATTGCGGAACATGTTACTTGGGCTCACCTAATGAGTTGCGCATTTGGTTTTATTATCTATGGACAATATCTAAAATTGAATAATATAGAGATTAAAAGTAGTAATAGATTAGTAATTACAGAAAATGAGTAGAATAGATATTGTATGCTTGAATTGAAAAGCCGATTGAAAATATAATCATTGCTATCCCGCACATTCCAAGTGTGAATTTATATGATTTTACTGATAACTGTCCTCGAGAAATTTCGAATAAATATGCTATACCGATTTTTACAAATATTATGGATATTAAAAAAGATATTGCGTAAAAAAGAGGGGCTAGAGGGTCTTCTTCAAATGCGGTAGCCATGATTGGTCCACCGATTAAAAACCAAAAAATATACACATTTGGATTAAGTAAGTTAGTTAATATTCCTCTTTTCAATGAGCCGGTTATTTCATTGTTAGATAGCTCCGATGAAGGGGGGTTAATTCCAAAGCATTCTATTCCCATCCAAGCGAGATATATTGCTCCCAGTATTGAAATTAGGACTAGGATCGAAGGATGTTTTGAAATCCATCCAGCGAAAATTAAACTGATAAATATCATAGGGCCGTCTGTAAAAATAGGCGCTGAAGCGGCCTTAGATCCTGCCTTCAATCCGCCAGAAAGAGTTTCCCTAATTACCATTGTAAGTAAAGGTCCTGGTTTTACTCCTTCTACAAATCCTAGAGTTGTTCCTGCTATTGTAATTGTAAAAATGATTTCAATGTTCATCAATTAGCGCCTCGATGATATGGCTATTTTAGCTAATAACTCAAGTATTTCTATGTATAGCCAAATTAAAGTAACCATTAGGCCAAAGGCAGCTCTCCATTCTAATTGTTTTGGAGCTCCCATCTGAACTCCTCTTTCAATAAAGTCGAAGTCGGCAACTAGACATAGAGCCCCAATTCCAATTACAAATAATGAAAATAATATTCCAACTGGCCCAGCAGAGTGGATTAAGGGAATTTGGAAACCGAAAATAGCCCCTATAAAGCTAATTAAATATATTAACAATATTGCAAATAGTGAAGACATAACGGCAATCCTAGTATTTCTGTCCCATCTAATTAGGCCGGCCCTGTATATTATTATCATGGCTCCTAATATCATAAAAGTTAGCAAAGCTGCTAAAATTCCTATTCCTGGAATATCCAATAAAACCTCAAAATACCAAGTAATTCCACCAATAAATAATCCTTCAAACGCTGCATATGTGCATATTAACATAGGATTTGTAGATTGTGAAAAAACTACTATTAATACTATAACAAACCCACCTATAGCTCCTATAAAAATTAAGGGAGCGGATTGAGGCATTGAGAAAGCAGTTACTAGTGCTGTGATTGCAGTAATCAATAATAAAATTCCAGTCTTTTCAGAGACGCCCTCGATTGTCATTAAATTGGATTCGACGTCTTCCCACCAGTTTCTTTTGTTGTAAGATGATTTTTGAAATGTTGAATCATTCAATGCTGGGTTAGAGGATCGGTACATGGTCGTTGGAATAGGGCATAGTTCTCAAATATTGGTATTAATTGGACGATATTATCTCCTTAAGATGTTGTCCGGTATAGCTACCGGGTACCTTGGCGACTTTATCTGGAGGTCCTTCAGCAATAACTAAACCTCCTCTTTCTCCACCTTCTGGACCCAAATCAATTATCCAGTCTGAACATTTGATTACGTCTAGATGGTGTTCAATTATGATAACTGAGTGCCCATTTCGTCTCAGTCTAAGTAATACGTCAATTAGTTGATGAACATCTGACAAGGCAAGTCCTGTAGTTGGTTCATCGAGGATATATATCGTATGTTTTCTAGGAGGTCTATGTAATTCTGTAGCGAGTTTGACTCTTTGGGCCTCTCCCCCCGAAAGAGTTGTTGCTGGTTGTCCCAGCCTGATATAGCCTAATCCTACATCTCTAACTGTTGATAGGATTCTATATATTGATTTCTGATTTTCAAAGAATTTACATGCTTCCTCAACGCTGAGATCTAGTACTTCATGAATATTTTTTCCCTTCCACTTAACTTCCAGTGTTTCCCGAGTATATCTTTTTCCCTTACATACCTCACATGTGACCCAAACATCTGGAAGAAAGTTCATCTCCAATTTCTTCGAGCCTGCTCCGCTGCAGGCTTCGCATCTTCCACCTCTAACATTGAAAGAAAATTGTCCTGGTAGATATCCGCGCTCTTTCGCAAGTTTTGTTTGGGAAAATAACTCCCTTATATGTGAGAAAGAGCCTGTATAAGTG